>DASUWJ010000130.1:0-19410 GCA_036378475.1 Gaiellaceae bacterium | reverse complement strand
GGCCGGCCTTTCGGCCGGCCTCGCCCGGGAGCGGGGGAGTGGAGGAGGAAGCCCTACGAGGGCAGTTTCGGCTCGCGGTCGCCCACGTGGGAGGCAGGCACCTGCTCGGCCTGCTGAAGGGAGTCCGAGCGCGGGGCCCGGATCCTGACGGAGATCCGGTCGCCGACCTGCAGCTGGCTCGGCGAGATCACGGTCGGCTTGCCGTCCTGCCAGCGCAGGAAGATCGTGCGGCTGCCGTAGCTGAACGACTCATCGAGCGGCTGGCCGAGCATCTTCTTCAGCGCGAGCCAGTTTCCGCTTTGGATGTGAAGCGTCAGCTTGCCGTCCGCGGGGGCGGCGTTGAGCGAACCGACGAAGAGCCAGAGCGCGCCGTGGGCCCGGCCCGGCGTCGGCCCGCTGTCGGCGACGCGAGTAGCGGGAGCCGCCTCGATCTGGTCGAGCGAGGCAGCCCGT
Organism: Gaiellaceae bacterium; assembly: GCA_036378475.1. Classification (GTDB taxonomy): domain Bacteria; phylum Actinomycetota; class Thermoleophilia; order Gaiellales; family Gaiellaceae; genus 13-2-20CM-68-14. Next base: position 18,957 of record DASUWJ010000130.1, on the reverse strand, counting down.
GCAGCCCGGACGTTGACGCTGACGATGTCGCCCGCGACGAGGTTCGACTCGTCGACGACGGCTGGCACGCCGTGCGACCAGCGGAGGTACTGCGTGTGCGAGTCGACGGCGAAGCGCTGGTCGGCACCCTGGCCGATCAGCTTCCGCAGGGCAGGCTTGTTGCCGCCCTTGACCTCGACGGAGAGCGCCGAGGAACTGCCGGCGTCCGCCAGCAGCTTCCCGTTGAACACGTAGGCGAGCTGGGCGCCGCGATGCGCGGCGAACGTGCTCGAAGCGCCCGCCGCAAGCACGATCAACGCGGCGAGCACGAGGTAGACAAAGCGCCTTCTCATCTCGTTTGACCTCCTGGCTTGGATGAAGTGGGGAAGACAGCTCTGATCGTTTCCTCACCAGGTCAGCACCGGGTTCGGCGCTCGTAAGACGGTCGTAAAAAGGCCGGTCGCGCGGTGTCCGGGAGGCGGGCGGAGGGTCTACCGCTCGCGGCGGGCCGTTTTGGACGAGAACGTGCGGGTCGGGCTACCCGGGCAGCGCCGCGAGTACGTCGGCGGCGTGCGTCTCCGGCTTAACGCGGCGCATAGCCTTGACGACGGTGCCGTCGGATCCGATCACGAAGGTCGAGCGCTCGATCCCCATCGACTTCTTGCCGTACTGGTTTCGCTCCTTCCAGACGCCGTAGCGCTCGGCCACCTCGTGGCTCGGGTCGACGAGCAGCGTGAACGGAAGCGAGTACTTCTGCTTGAACTTCACGTGCGAGGCCTCGTCGTCGGGGCTGACCCCGAGGACGACAGCGCCGCGCTCGCGAAAGTCGGCGTAGACGTCCCGGATCCCGCAGGCCTGCGCCGTGCAGCCGGGCGTGTCGTCCTTCGGATAGAAGTAGAGGACGACCGGCTGGCCGCGGAGCGACGAGAGCTTGACCGGCTCGCCACCGTCGCTTTGCAGCTCGAAATCGGGTGCCGGCTTGCCCTCCTCGATCATCGCAGCGATCCTACCGGCAGGCCATGGGACGCTGGTGGAGCGATCTGAACGGCACGGTGCGCGGCTTTCTCGTCGTGCTCGCGATCGTCGTTGTCGTCTTCGTCCTCAACCTGCAGGGCACGCTGCTCTCGCTGGCCCTGATCCTGCGGATCGTCTTCTTCATCGCGATCGCGATCGTCGCCTACATGTTCTGGCGCGACCGGCTCAGGCTCGAGATCAGCACGTGGTCGGATCGCTCGCGCGCGGTCTTCTACGGCAGCCTGGCGCTGATCGTGGCCGACCTGGCGGCCTACTTCTGGCCGGGGCGGACGGTCGCGGGCCTCGACGCCCTCGCTTTCATCGTCGTTTTGATCCTGGCCGGCTACTCGATGTGGCGCGTCTGGCGAGCCGAGCGGACGTACGGCAACTAGACTGGCCGCGATGTGGATCTGGGACAGGATTCGGGGTGTGGGCGGAAACCGGGACGACGAGGCGGACGAGCGTGAAGAGCTCAGCGGCGGGGATCCGGGCGAGGGCGACGAGCAGTACCTCGCGCAGGCCGGCTACGGCCTGCCCGGCGGCTTCGCCGCGGGAGAGGCTGCCGAGGTCGCGGAAGCCGACCTCGAGGAATTCAAGCCGCCGCGTGACCCGGCGCCCTAGCGGCCTCTAGGCCGAAACGCGGGCGGCAGACCCGTCGAGCGTCGCCAGGGCCTCGCGGACCGGCACGTGCTTGCCGACGAAGATCGGCGTGTCGCGCTCGGTGTAACGGGAGGCTTCGCTCTCCCGCAGGCGCAGCATCAGATGCATGAAGTCGGCCGGCTCGTCGCACTCGAAGGCGGTCATGAACTCCTGGTCGTCGATCCCGAAGGAGTAGCTCGTGTGGTTGTGGATCGTCGGGAACTCCTCGCGGCCGATCCGGATGTGCTCCTCCATCGCCCGGTGGCGATCCTGCTCGGGCAGGGCATACCAGGGTCGCACCTTCACGAAGGGGTAGACGACGAGGTAGGGAGAATCCTTGGGTGTCAGCCTGCGCGCGCGCCGCGCGGAGGTGTACTCCGAGGCCTTCGTCGTCGCCAGGTACGAGTAGGGCGTCTCGAGCCAGCCCGCGAGGGGCGTCGCGTTCAACTCGGCGCCGAGTTCGCCCAGGTCCTCGTAGCGCGTCGTGATCTTCCAGAGGAAGAAGTCAGTGTCGGGACGGACGCCCCCCGTCGTGTAGCAGCGCAGGGTGTCCAGCCGGGGGGCCCAGTCCTCGACCACCTCGGCGAAGGCGTCCTTGCCGGCCGAGCGCTCCTCGATCGGCAGCCGCCGCCAGGCAGGATCGACCTTGTAGAAGGTGTAGGCGACGTACTGGCCGCTCACCGAGGGAATGCTAGCGGTGGCGCTTCGACGGGCCCGGTTGCGGTGGCGTCGGCGTCGCCGAGGGCTTCGCGTGCTTCGGCCTCGCCGAGGGGCTCGCGCGCTTCGGCCTCGCGTGCTTCGGCTTCACCTTCGGGCAGCTGAGAGTGCCGACCCGCGCCGCCTGGGCCGCTTGCTTGACGAAGGTCAGGTCGGACTTCGGCGTGCCGTCTGCGTAGTAGAGCCCAGACTGCCACCGGTCGAGGTCGGGCTCGTCGGTGACGTGGAAGAAGAGCAGCCCGACGACTGTGGGTTGGCAGAACGCCAGCTGGATCGAGCGTGTGTAGTAGGAGCCCTGCTCGCTCTCGGGGACGGCGTCGGCGGCCGTCGGGGCGTTCACGTTCGTGTAGGCGCCGAGCTTGGGGGCCGGAATCTGTGTCTGGACGCCGTACTCGCCGTAGAGGATCGGAAGCGAGGCGCCCGGTTGGGCCGTGCCCTGGAAGGCCTGGCGCAGGAGCTTGACGAGCTTCGGGTAGTCGGCGATCGAGATGCTCGTCGAGTGGGGGTGCACCGCTGTTGGCGGCGTGTTCGAGGTCTCGCCGTAGGGGTGGATCGTGAACGTGTCCATGATCGGAAGCTGGCGGCCGCTTCTTCGGTAGGCGAGCCCGAGGTCGCGGAGGAAGACCGTGGGCGAATGCGTCTGGCGCGTGGAGAAGGCCCGATCCTCACCCCGAGGCGAGAGCGCGCCGCCGATCACGTTGATCTTGGGCGAGACCGCCTTCAGCGCGTCGTAGGTCTGCGCCAGGAGCGCCTCGTAGGCTGGCGCCGCCAGGTCTCGGCCGCGCCGGTCGAACTGCGGCATCCAGAAGCGGTTCAGATTCGGCTCGTTGCCGACGATGAAGTCCGTCACGTAGGGAAGCGCCTTGGCGAGGGAGGCCGTGTACTGGGCGTACTGCGCCCGGTCGCTCGCGCTGAGCGGCGTCTGCCTGCTGCCGCCGGTGTCGACGGCGACGATCAGGCGGACGGCGTCGAGCTGGGCCGCACCCGCGGCCGACTGCAGCGAGAGCAATTCGTTGGCCGTCGGCGCGGTCTGCCCGCGGGTCCAGCTCGCCCGAACCTCGATCTCGCTCAGGCCGGCGAGGACGGCGAGGTCCATCCGCGCCTTCGCCAACGCGGGATCCGGCACGAGGCTGGCGGACTCCGAGGCTCCGACGGCGATCGTCCGTGTCGCGGCGGCGGCCGGGGCCGCGCAGGCGAGCGCGGCGAAGAGGAGGAGCGAGAGGCGGCGGAGGATGGGCGGCATCCTGGCTCAAGCATCGGCTGTTTCGAGCCTCGCCTGAACCCCCTTCGGGGCTACTTCTTCCGGATGAAGGTAGTGCCGGTGCAGCGGGTGAGCCGCGCCGCTCGTGCGGCCGCCGCGTCGACTCGGAAGGCCGGCAGACTCGCCTTCGGTCGCAGATCGGCGTAGTAGAGGCCCGACTGCCAGCCGCGCAGATCCGCCTCGTCGAAGGTGTGGAAGATGAAGAGCGCGCGTACCGTCGGCTGGCAGGCGGCGGCCGCCAGTGCATCGAAGTAGTAGCGGGCCTGGGTCTTGGCATCGACCGCGTCGCCCGCCGCCGCCGAGCCCAGGTGGTTGTAGGCGTGCCGGTCTGCGGGCGGCACGCTCGTCTGCACGCCGAACTCCGTGTAGTAGATCGGCAGCGTGCCGCCGCGCTGCCCGGTGCCCCGGAAGGCCGTTGCCAGGAGCCGGACGAGCCGCGGGTAGTCGCTGATCGTGATCGTCGTCTCGGCGTGGTTCGTGTCGAGCGGCGAGATGGCAGAGGTGCGCATGTAGGGATGCATGGCGAAGGCGTCCATGATCGGCTTCCTGCGCCCGCTGGCGCGGTAGGCGGCGCCGAGGTCCTTGATGAACTGCGCGGGCGAGTGGGTGGCGCGCTTTTGCTTCGGCCGATCCGAGCCCCGGGGTGCGAGGGCGCCCCCGATCACCTCGAGGCGCGGCGAGACGGCCTTCAGGGCATCGTAGGTCAAGGCAAGGAGCTGGAAGTAGCCCTGCGCGGCGAGGTCGCTGCCGCCGGGGCCGAACTGCGGCAGCCAGAACGTGTTCAGGTTCGGCTCGTTGCCGACGATGATCGAGCTGATCTGGGGGAACTCGCGGGCGAGTGCGGCCGCGTAGGCGGCGAACTGGCGCCGTGCGGCCGGCGTCCGCGGCGTGCCGCCGCTCAGGCCGTGCCAGACGAAGACGAACACCTGCATCCGCTGCTGCCGCGCGGCCCGGATCGCGTTTCCGAGCAGGGTTCGCTCCGCTGCCGAGGGCCGGGTGGCGCCGCGCGTCCACCTGCTCGAGAGGAGCACGCTGTCGAAACCCGCTCGATGCGAGATCTCGGTCAGCGAAAGAGCGAGCGCGGCGCTTGCCTGCTTGCCCGCATCCTCGGCCGTGCCGACGATCAGCCTGTGCCCGGGGCGGCTCGGCGGGGGCCGGCTGCCGGTCGTGGTGCCAGCCGTGGTCGTGCTCGTGGTCGTCGTGGCCGTCGTCGCGGCGGCGGTGGTGGCCGAGTCGAGGGCGGTCGCGTTCGTCTCGACCACGTGCGTCGCTCCCGCCACCCGCGTTCCTGCCTGGGCGCCCGTCGTTCCCGGGCGCTTCGAGCCTGCCGCCAGAGCTTGCGGCGCGGGTCGTCTCGGCGCGGACCCGCCGCTGCCTCCGACCGCGTAGGCGATCGCGACTCCGGCGGCCGCGGCGACTCCGAGCAGCGCGAGCAGCGACCCCTTCCAGCGCACGGGCGGGCAGGCTACCTACGGCTAGCCTTGCCCCGGTGAACGAGCGGCTGGACCAGCAGCTGCAGGCGCTGCCTGCCAAGCCGGGCGTCTACATCTTCCGGGACGGGCGCGGGAGCGTGCTCTACGTCGGCAAGGCGAAGTCGCTGCGTTCTCGCGTCCGCAGCTACTTCCAGGCCACTGCGGATGTCCGCCACGCGATCGCGCAGCTGCCCGAGCGGGTCGCCGACCTCGAGGTGATCGTGACCGGCAGCGAGGTCGAGGCGCTCCACCTGGAGCAGAATCTGGTCAAGCGACACCGGCCCCCGTTCAACGTTCGTCTCCGAGACGACAAGTCGTTTCCGTACATCGCGGTCACCGTCGAGGACGATTTCCCCCGGGTCATGTTCACGCGCGAGCGGCATCGGCGCGGGGTCACCTACTTCGGCCCCTACGCGAATGCGAAGAAAGTGCGAGAGACGCTCGACGTGCTGAACCGCGTCTTCCAGTACCGGCCCTGCGAGGGGCCGAAGCCCGGACGACACTCCGGGATTCCGTGCCTCGACTACCACATCGAGCGCTGCCACGCCCCCTGCGTCGACTACATCTCGAAAGAGGCCTACGCGGAGATCATCGACGGCGTCATCAACTTCCTCTCCGGCGAAACGCGCACGATCGAGCGCGAGCTCGAGCAGAAGATGCTCGCCGCGGCGGAGGCCGAGCGGTTCGAGGAGGCGGCGCGCTACCGGAACAGGCTGTTTGCCGTCCGGCGCCTGACGGAGCGCCAGGCGGTTGAGAAGCGGAGCGTCGGAGACGTCGACGTGCTCGGGATCGCGACGGACGGCGAGCGCGCGGCGGTGCAGATCTTCCCGCTTCGCGGCGGCAAGATGATCGACCGCTACGGCTTCCATCTGGAGAACGTCCAGGGCCAGGAGACGGGGGCGTTGCTCGAGGCGTTCTGTCTCGAGTACTACGGCTCCGCACCGTCGATTCCGCCGCAGATCGTCGTCCCTCGCGCCGCCGGCGACGTCTCGGCGCTGGAGGCGTTTCTGGGCGAGCGGCGCGGCTCCCGCGTCGAGGTGCGGGTGGCCGAGCGCGGCGAGAAGCGCCGGCTGCAGGAGCTCGCGGAACAGAACGCGCGCCTGGCCCTCGACTCCGAGGCCTACCGAAGCGAGCAGACACGCCTGCGCCGGGTCGGTGCGCTCGAGGAGCTGCGTGAGGCGCTCAATCTCGAGAGCCTGCCGCTTCGGATCGAGTGCTTCGACATCTCGAACATCCAGGCCTCCGAGCCTGTCGGCTCGATGGTCGTCTTCCAGGACGCTCTGCCGAAGAAGGCGCACTACCGCAAGTTCGCGGTGCGCGGACTCGACGGCCAGGACGACTTCGCGGCGATGGCGCAGGTGATCGAGCGGCGCTTCGCCCGCATGCGGAACGTCGCGGACGACGAGTATGACGAAGGGTTCGCCTCGGTGCCGAATCTGGTCGTGATCGACGGCGGCAAGGGCCAGCTTTCGGCCGCCCTCGCGGCGATGCAGCGCTTCGACCTGCCGCGTGTCGCCGTGATCTCGCTGGCGAAGCGGATCGAAGAGGTGTTCCTGCCGGGCCGGCCCGACCCCGTCCTGCTCGACCCGCATTCGCCCGGTCTGCAGCTCCTGCAGCGGATTCGCGACGAGGCCCACCGCTTCGCGGTCGGGTTCCATCGCCAGCGCCGAGACGCGCGCGCGCGCGAGTCGATCTTCGACACGCTCGCGGGAGTGGGGCCGGTGCGCCGGCGCGCCCTGCTGCGCTTCTTCGGCTCGGCGGAACGCGTGCTCGCCGCCTCCCAGGAGGAGCTCGAAGGAGTGCCGGGCGTGCCTGCCAAGACGGCGCGAGCGATCTACGCCCAGCTGCACCGGGCAGGCCGGGCCTGAGCCGGCTCGGCTCGGCGGGCCGCGCGGCCTTGCGGGTTCTCGGGCACCGCACCTCGCCCCCGGGGCCCGGCTTGGCGCGATCGTTCTGCGGTGTGAAAGCGGCACCTTCTCAGGTGTAGGTTTCCCTTGACCCCGAGCAAAGGAGCAAGCGATGGCCGAGCCCGTCGTCGTTTCGATCATGGAGTTCTCCGGCGAGCCGCGGGAGCTGCGAGACAAGCTGAGCGGTATCTCCGAGGTTGCCGGCCGCAAGGCCGCCGAGTACGGCGGCATCTCCTCCACGGTCGTCAAGACCGAGGACGGGATCATGATCATCAACCTGTGGGACAACGAGCAGGGCCGTCACCAGATGGCGGACGATCCGGAAATCCAGCAGGCGGTCAGGGATGCCGGCATGCCGCCCCCCAACGCGAAGGGCTACGAGGTGCTCGAGCACCGCTCGCCAAGCCCGGTTTCCGCCTAGAAAGCGCGTCGCCTCGGCCGGGCGCGGCTGCTGCTCGCGCCGCGGCCGAGGCCCCAGACAGGCGGAGTGCCAGGCGCCAGGCCGCCGGCCCGTGTGATTCGCGCCGGCGGTCGCGCTCAGCGCCCTGCGAGCACGTCGGGATCTGCCTCGACGTGCTGGCGCCAGCGCAGCGTCCGCAGCATCACCAGGATCGCCCCGAAGCCCAGGCAGGCGTTGAAGAGGCTGAGCGTCACCCGCATGCCGACGCTGAAGCTCAGAAGCGCCGTCCGGGAGGCCTTGCCGCTGAAGCTGTAGAGCAGGAGCGCCTGCTCGGTGCCGATCCCGGAAGGGCTGATCGGCAGCAGCACCGCCAGGCTCTGGGTTACCTGCACCAGGACCGCGTTGTGCAGCGTTGCGGGGATGTGAAAGGCGCGGAGGAAGAAGAAGATCGTCGCCAGTCGCAGCGTCCAGTCCCCAACCTGCCAGACGGCGACGCGGCGGAGATAGCGCCGCCGGTCGGAGAAGATCGCGAAGCCGCGCGCGATCCGCCGCCTGAGGCCGAAGAGCTGCTCCGCGTACCAGAGCAAAAGCAGGAGCGCCACGAGCAGGAACAGGCCGAGTGCGATCAGCGCCTCGTGCAGATGCGCGAACAGCCAGTTGAAGTCGAAGCCGGGCAGGCGCCCGAGGATGCTGTGGCTCGGCAGTTCACCGCTCGTGATCGCAAAGACCAGCAGGCAGAAGGCGACGAGGGAGTCGAAGAGCGTCAGCGCTACGAGCGTCGAGGCCAGGGTGGCGTAGCTCGAGCCGCCGAGCCGATGCTTGAGGATCACGAGCCCGGCCGCGTCGCCGCCGCGCGCGGGCACGACGGCGTTGACGCCGACCCGGGCGAGCATCGCGCCGAACACGGAGCGCCAGCGAACCCGCGCCTCGGGGTAGGAGGCGGCGACGATGTTGCGCCAGGCCGTGCTGACGCAGCAGAGCTTCACGAACTGGCAGACGAGCGCGAGCCCGAGCGCCTCGAAGCCGACGTTCGAGAGGTGGTCGAAGAAGACGCCGATCGCGTGGAAGACCGCGCTCATCGTCCTCGCCGGCGCTTCCCCTGCAACCCGGCCCGGCGGCCGCCGCTTCCGCCTAGGGCCGGTCGGGCGGCCCGGAGCCGTCGCGGCCGGCGCCGTCGGCCGCCATGAACGGGTAGCGGTAGTCCTTGGGGGGCACGAACGTCTCCTTGATCGTCCGTGGCGAGACCCAGCGGATCAGGTTCCAGAGCGAGCCTGCCTTGTCGTTCGTCCCCGAGGCGCGGGCGCCGCCGAAGGGCTGCTGGCCAACGACCGCTCCGGTCGGCTTGTCGTTGACGTAGAAGTTCCCCGCCGTGTACTGGAGCGCCTCGTGGGCGTCCTCGATCGCGTCCCGGTCACGGGCGAAGACGGCGCCGGTCAGGCCGTAGGGGGCGGTGCGATCGACGAGCTCGAGCGTGTCGGCCCACTTGCCCGCCGGGTAGACGTAGGCCGTCACGACCGGCCCGAAGAGCTCCTCCCGCATCGTCCGGAAGTCCGGGTCCTCGGTCTCGATCACGGTCGGCTCGACGAAGTAGCCCTCGCCGTCGTCGACGCCGCCGCCGACCAGCACCTTTGCCCTGGCCGCCGACTTGGCCTCCGCGATCGCCTCCCGCTGGGTCTGGAACGCCTTGGCGTCGATCACCGCGCCCATGAAGTTGGAGAAGTCGCTGACGTCGCCCATCTTCAGCTCCTTGACCTCCTCGGCGAGCCGGTCCCGCAGGGCCGGCCACAGGTTCGAGGGCGCGTAGACACGCGAGGCCGCCGAGCACTTCTGGCCCTGGTACTCGAACGAACCGCGGACGATCGCGGTCGCGACCGCCTCCACGTCGGCGCTTGGGTGGGCGACGATGAAGTCCTTGCCGCCGGTCTCGCCGACGATCCGGGGGTAGTTGCGGTAGCTACCGACCCGGTCTCCGACGCTCTTCCACATCGAGTTGAAGACCGCGGTCGAGCCGGTGAAGTGGATCCCGGCCAGCTCCGGGCTCGCGAGCGCCGCCTCGCCGATCGCCTGCCCGGGCCCGTAGACGAGGTTGATCACGCCGTCAGGCAGGCCCGCCTCCTGGAGCAGGCGCATCACGAAGTGGGCGGAAAACGCCGCAGTCGAGGCGGGCTTCCAGACGACCGTGTTGCCCATCAGGGCCGGCGCCGCGGGCAGGTTGCCGGCGATCGCCGTGAAGTTGAAGGGGGTAACCGCGAACACGAAGCCCTCGAGAGGCCGGTATTCGAGGCGGTTCCAGGTCCCCGGCGCCGATTGCGGCTGCTCGCGGTAGATCCGCGTCATGAACTCGACGTTGAAGCGCCAGAAGTCCGTTAGCTCGCAGGCGGCATCGATCTCGGCCTGGTGGGCGGTCTTCGACTGGCCGAGCATCGTGGCGGCGTTCAGGGTCGAGCGCCAGGGGCCCGCCAAGAGCTCCGCCGCGCGCAGGAAGATCGCCGCGCGTTCTTCCCAGGGCAGCCGCGCCCAGTCGCCCCTCGCCTCGCGGGCCGCCGCGATCGCCCGCTCGACGTGCTCGGGGCCGCCCGAGTGCACATCCGCCAGCACGTGGCCCTTGCGGTGCGGCATCACGGCCTCGAAGGTCTCCTTGGTGGTCACGTCCTTGCCGCCGATCACGAGCGGCAGCTCGATCCGCTCGTGCTCGAGCTCGTGCAGGCGGCGCTGCAGCTCCTCCCGCTCTTTGGAGCCCGGTGCGTAGTCTTTGACCGGCTCGTTCCGGGGCTCGGGGGGCAGGGAGATCGCAGGCCGGCTCATCGGGATGATTCTAGGCGCCGCCTGGAAGCAGGCGCGCCGGGGATAGGCTCAGCGCGTGGCGGCGAGCATTCGCTACGAGGTCGAGGGCTGGGGGGTGGGCGAGCTCTGGCTCGAGGGCGAGACTCTGCTCTGGCACGAGCTGCCGCGGCCGGGAAGGGCGGGTGAGACACGGGAGCACCCGCTCGCGGGGCGCCTGCGCGCTTTCTTCGCGGGCGCGGCCGATTCGTTCGCGGACGTCGCGCTCGATCTGGACGGCCTGACGCGTTTCCAGCTCGCCGTCCTCGAGGCGCTCGGGCGCGTGCCGCGGGGCGAGGTCGTCACCTACGGGGAGCTGGCCGCGCTCGCCGGGCATCCGAACGCGCAGCGGGCCGCCGGCTCGGTCTGTACGCACAACCGCTTCCCGCTCGTCGTGCCCTGCCATCGCGTCGTCTCGGCGGCCGGGATCGGCCGCTACGGCTCGGCAGGACCCGAGTACAAACGGCGGCTCTTGGAGCTCGAAGGTGTCGTTCTCTGACGACGTCCGCAACGAGCTGGCCGCGATCGCGCCGAAGCGCGAATGCGACCGGCGGGCCGAGCTCTCGGCCCTGTTCCACTCCGCGGGTAGCTGGCACATGCGCGCCGGAGCGGTCTCGCTCGAGCTCGACCTGTCCAGCTCGGCCGCCGCGCGGCGCGCCTTCAGCTTGCTTCGCTCCTTCGAGGTCGACTCGGAGATCCGGACGTATCGCCGCCGCGCCTTCGAGCGGGGAACGCGCTATCAGCTCCGGATCGCGGCGAAACCCCGCGCCCGGACCGTCCTGCGGGAGGCGGGGGTGCTCGGCGCCCGCCTGCAGCCGCTCTCGCGGCCGCCGAAGCGGATCATCGGCCGCAGCTGCTGCCGTGCCGCCTACCTGCGGGGTGCCCTGCTCGCGGCCGGCTCGGTCTCGCCCCCGCCGTCTCCTCATCTCGAGCTACGCACCGAGACGCTCGAGGCGGCGAGATTTCTCGCCGACGCCGCCGCGCAAGAGGATGTGCGGCTCGGCCTGCAAGCGCGCCGAGACCACGCGGCGGCCTACGCGAAGGGCCTCGACCGGATCGCAGAGACGCTGGCGCTCGCGGGGGCGAGCGATGCGGCCCTGGCGCTCGACGAGCGGGCGGTGGTCGGCGAGACGAAGGCCCGGGCCAATCGGCTCACGAATGCCGACCAGGCGAATCTCCTGCGGACGAGCCGGGCTGCGCACGCCCAACTGGAGGCGGCGCGGCGGCTGGAGCGCGAGGGCCGGCTGGGCGAGTTGTCGCCGCGCCTCCAGGAGGTCGCGGAGCTTCGCCTCAGACATCCCTCGCTGCCGCTTCGGGAGCTCGCGCTCAAGTGCCGCCCGGCCAGCTCGAAGGCCTCGGTGCACCGGCGGCTCCGGAAGCTGATCGAGCTCGCAGAGCCCTAGCCGCAAGTCCGCTTTCGACCCTCGCGGGAGTTGAACTCGACCTTCACCTTCCGTTAATACTTCACCTAGGCGGGTTCGCGCTCGTCCCGGTGATGGATTCAGACCCCGTCCGTCGCCAAGGTCCGGAGCGCGACAATCGCGGAGGGGGAGGTCGTCCTCGGAGCTTCCCCTCCGGCCCGCCCCGTTTTGGCACTGCCCGAGGAGCGCGGCCGCTGACGGGGGGTGGAGGGGCGCTCGTTAGACTCGCTCTCGCGCAAGCGAGACGGGGAGCCGGATGGCGATCAAGGTTGGGATCAACGGATTCGGGCGGATCGGCAGGAACTTCTACCGGGCGTTCCTGCACAAGGACCCGGGCTTCGAGGTGGTGGCCGTCAACGATCTCGCCTCCGCGGACGTCCTCGCCCACATGCTTCGCTACGACTCCTCGCACGGCGTCCTGCAGGCCGAGATCGAGCACGGCGAGGGGGAGATCGCGGTCGAGGGCAAGCCGGTCAGGGTGCTCTCGGAGCGCGAGCCCGAGCGGCTGCCCTGGCGCGAGCTGGAGGTCGACGTCGTGCTCGAGTCGACCGGACTCTTTACCGCGCGCGAGGGTGCCGCCAAGCACCTGGACGCCGGCGCGAAGAAGGTCCTGATCTCCGCACCCGCGAGTGATCCCGACCTGACGCTCGTGCTCGGGGTCAACGACCAGGCGTACGAGCCGGAGCGCCACCACATCGTCTCCAACGCCTCCTGCACGACGAACTCGGTCGGGCCGATGGCGAAGATCCTGCTCGACACCTTCGGGATCGAGTCCGGCTTCATGACGACGGTGCACGCCTACACGACCGAGCAGCAGCTGCAGGATCAGATCGCGCTGACCCGCAAGGGCAAGCCCGACCTGCGGCGGATGCGGGCCGCCGCGGTCAACATCGTCCCGGCCTCGACGGGCGCGGCCAAGGCGATCGGCGAGGTGATCCCGGAGCTGAAGGGGAAGCTGGACGGAATGGCGCTGCGGGTGCCGGTGCCGGACGGCAGCGTCACCGACCTCGTCTGCGCGCTCTCGCGCGAGGTCTCGGTGGCGGAGGTGAACGAGGCCTACAGCTCGGTCGCAGACCGCGAGCAGTGGGAGGGGATCCTCGAGTACACCGAGGATCCGATCGTCTCCTCCGACATCGTCGGCAACTCCCATTCCTGCATCATCGACGGCCTCTCGACGATGGCCCACGGCAACCAGGTCAAGGTGATCGGCTGGTACGACAACGAATGGGGCTACTCGTGCCGGCTGGTCGATGTGATCGAGATCCTCTTCTAGTGCAGCGCCCGCGCTCGGTTCGCGCGGCCGAGCTGGGCGGCAAGCGCGTGCTCGTCCGCTCCGACCTGAACGTGCCGCTCGAGGAGGGCCGGATCGCCGACGAGACCCGGATCCACGCCTCCCTGCCGACGCTCGAGCTCTTGCTCGAGCGGGGAGTCGCGCACGTCCGCGTCTGCTCCCACCTCGGTCGCCCGAAAGGACGAGACCCGGCCTTCGCGATCGAACCCGTGCGCGGGCGCCTGCTCGGGCTCCTGGCCGACGAGCGGGTGGAAGTGCTCGAGAACACGCGCTTCGAGCCCGGTGAGACCGCGAACGATCCCGGGTTCGCGCGGCAGCTCGCGGCGGGCTGCGACCTCTTCGTGCAGGACGCCTTCGGCTCGGTGCACCGGGCGCATGCCTCGACCGTGGCGGTCGCCGAGCTGCTGCCGGCCTACGCGGGTCTTTTGCTCGAGCGCGAGCTGGAGCAGCTCGGCAGGCTGCTCGGCGAGGTCGAGCGGCCGTTCGTGCTCGTCTCGGGCGGGGCGAAGGTCGGCGACAAGCTCGGCGTCCTGCAAAACCTCGGCGGCCGCGCGGACACGGTGCTGGTCGGCGGCAAGATGGCGGAGGAGCTGCGCGAGCGAAACCCGCTTTCCTTCGAGGTCGTCCTGCCGGCCGACGTCGTCGCCGCGGCGGAGTTCGAGGCGGGCGCCGAGGCGGCCGTCTATCCCTACGACGAGCTGCCGCCAAGCTGGCTCGGGCTCGACATCGGCCCGCAGACGCGCGAGCGCTTCTCGCAGGAGCTCTTGGCCGCCAGGACGATCTTTTGGAACGGGCCGCTCGGCGTCTTCGAATGGCCGCGCTTCGCCGAGGGCACGAAGGCGGTGGCCGAGGCGGTGGCACGAGCCGACGCCTACTCGGTCGTCGGCGGCGCCGACTCGCTCCGGGCCCTGAACGAACTCGGACTCGCAGACCGGGTCTCCTGGGCCTCGACCGGCGGTGGGGCGGCGCTCGAGCTCTTGTCGGGGAAGGAGCTGCCGGGCGTCGCCGTGATCCCACCCGGATGACGGTCGACGTCGAGCGCGCCCGCCGCGAGACACCCGGCTGCGAGCACGTCGTGCACCTGAACAACGCCGGCTGCTCGCTGCCGCCGCAGCCGGTGCTGGAGGCGATGCTCGGCTACCTCGAGCTGGAGGCGCGGATCGGTGGCTACGAGGCCCACGAGCGGCACGGGCGAGCGAGCGAGCGCGTCTACGACGCCGCCGCCCTGCTGCTCAACTGCCGCCCGGAGGAGCTCGCGTTCTGCTCCAGTGCTACGCGCGCGTGGGATATGGCCTTCTACGCCTTCCCGTTCGAGCGCGGCGACCGGATCCTGACCGCCTCCGCGGAGTACGCCAGTAACTTCATCGCCTGTCTGCAGGTGGCGCGACGGACGGGTGCCGAGGTCGTGCCTGTGCCAAGCGACGAGCGGGGGCAGGTCTCGGTCGAGGCGCTGCGGGAGCTGCTCGACGAGCGCGTGAAGCTGATCGCGATCACGCACGTGCCGACGAACGGCGGCCTCGTCAACCCGGCGGCGCAGATCGGCGCGCTCGCGCGGGAGGCCGGGATCCCCTACCTGCTCGATGCCTGCCAGTCGGCGGGCCAGCTGCCGCTCGACGTCGAGGAGCTCGGCTGCGACCTGCTCTCTTTGACCGGCCGCAAATACCTGCGCGGGCCCCGGGGCACCGGTCTCCTCTACGTCCGCTCGGCCCTCCTGGAGCGCCTCGAGCCGCCCTTGCTCGACATGCGTGCGGCGGACTGGGTCGAACCCGGCCGCTACGAGCTCCGTGCCGATGCCCGCCGCTTCGAGGAATGGTAGCAAAACTACGCCGCGAAGGTGGGCCTTGCGGTCGCGATCGACTACGCGCTTCGCTTCGGCGTCGCGGAGACGTGGGCCCGCGTCCGCTCGCTCGGCGAGACGCTCCGCGCCAGGCTCGCGGAGCAGCCGCCGGTGCGCGTGCGCGACCTCGGCCGCGAGCGCTGCGGGATCGTCACCTTCACGGTCGCCGGGCTCGGCGCCGCGGAACTCAAGGAGATCCTGGCCCGCGAGCGGATCAACGTGACCGTCTCCGAGCCCTCCTCGACGCTCCTGGACGCGCGCGAGCGCGACCTGCCCGACCTCCTTAGGGCCTCGGTCCACTACTTCAACACCGAGCAGGAGCTCGAGCGATTGGTCGAATCCGTCAGAATCGCCGCCCGGTGCTGATCGCTGGCAACTGGAAGATGCACAAGGGGCCGGGCGAGACGCGCGCGTTCACCGCCGCCTTCGAGCCGCCGCCCGGGGTCGAGGCGATCATCTGCCCGCCCTTCGGCTCGCTCGGCGCGGCGGTCTTGAGCGGCCTGACCGTGTTCGCCCAGAACGTCCACTGGGCGAGCGAAGGGGCCTTCACGGGCGAGGTCTCGGCACCGATCCTGCTCGAGCTCGGCGTCCGGGGCGCGATCGTCGGCCACTCCGAGCGCCGCCAGTACTTCGGCGAGACGGACGAGACGGTCGCGCGGCGGGCGCGCGGCGCGCTCGAGCACGGCCTGCGCGTGATCGCCTGCGTCGGCGAGTCGCAGGAGGAGCGGGAGTCCGGCCAGACCGAGCTCGTCCTGCGGCTGCAGGTCGAGGCCGTGGCCGAGGCCGTCGGCCCGCACGAAGACCTCGTGCTCGCCTACGAGCCGGTCTGGGCGATCGGGACCGGTAAGACCGCCACTCCCGAGATCGCCCAGGAGGCGCACGCGCTGATCAAGTCGCTGCTCGACGTGTCCGTGCTCTACGGCGGCTCGGTCAAGCCCGAGAACGCAGCGCAGCTCTTCGGCTTGCCGGCTGTCGACGGCGCCCTCGTCGGCGGCGCCTCCCTGGACGTGGAATCGTTCACGGCGATTTGCCAGACGGCGGCCCGACTGTCCCGCTCGTAGCGCTCGTCATCCTCGACGGCTGGGGCTGCGCGCCGCCGGGGCCGGGCAATGCGGTCGAGCTGGCGGAGACGCCAGTCTTCGATTCGCTCTGGCGCCGCTATCCGCATGCGCGGCTCGAGGCCTCGGGCGAGGCGGTCGGGCTGCCGGCGGGGCAGATGGGAAACTCCGAGGTCGGCCACCTGACGATCGGCTCGGGCCGGATCCTCGACCAGGACCTCCAGCGGGTCAACCGGGCGATCGCGGACGGCTCCTTCTTCGAGCTGCCGGCGCTCGTGGCGGCGTTTCGCCGGGCGCGGGAGCGCGGGACGAACGTCCACCTGCTCGGACTGGCCTCCTCCGGCGGCGTCCACTCGCACCTCGACCACCTGCGCGCGCTGCTCGAGCTGGCCCGCCGCGAGGAACTGCTCGAGCGGACCTACGTGCACGCCTTCACCGACGGGCGCGACGTCTCACCGCACACGGCGGTGAAGGAGCTCGCCGAGCTGCCGGCGGAGCGGATCGCGAGCATCTCCGGCCGCTACTACGCGATGGACCGCGACGGGCGGCTCGAGCGGACCGAGCGCGCCTACGAGGTGATCGTGGCCGGCAAGCCGGTGGCGCCGGCCGGCGCTGGCTCGGCTCCCGTCGAGATCGTGCAGGCGAGCTACGACGCCGGCCGGACCGACGAGTTCCTGCAGCCGGTGGCGCTCCCCGGCCGGCCGGCCCTCGCCGAGGGCGACGCCGCGATCTTCTTCAACTTCAGGCCCGACCGGGCGCGCCAGCTCGCGCTCAAGCTGCTCGAGGCCGGCTTCGACTTGACCACGCTGACCCGGTATCGATCGGACTTCGACGCTCCGGTCGCCTTCCCGGAGCAGGAGGTCGCTGAGACGCTGGCCGAGGTGCTCGCGGCGCACGGTGCGCGCCAGCTGCACGTGGCCGAGACGGAGAAGTACGCGCACGTCACCTACTTCTTCAACGGGGGGCGCGAGCAGGAGTGGCCGGGGGAGGCGCGGATCCTCGTTCCGAGCCCGCGCGAGGTGCCGAGCTACGACCACAAGCCCGAGATGTCGGCCGAGGAGGTCGCCCGCCGCTTCTCGGCCGAGGTCGGCCGCGGCTACGCCTTCGCGGTCGTCAATTTCGCCAATCCGGACATGGTCGGGCACACCGGCTCGATCCCGGCCGTGATCCGCGCGGTCGAGACGGCCGACACCTGCCTGGCCGCCGTCCTCGCTGCAGTCGAGGCGGCCGGGGGCGTCTCGCTCGTCACCGCCGACCACGGCAACGCCGAGCAGATGCTCGAGGCAGATGGCACGAGTCCGCACACCGCGCATACGACGAATCCGGTGCCGCTGATCGTGACCAGGGAGGGCCTCCGCCTCGCCGGCGGGGGCGAGCTGTCCGACCTGGTCCCGACCGCTTTGGCCCTGCTTGGCTTTGCCCAACCTTTACAGATGAGCGGGAAATCGCTGCTCAGGTAGGAAAGTTCACCGGTTATACTCCGTCGGCTTTGTCCCTCGCCCAGCCCGATTTCGGCGTCCTTCGCAAGGCCCAGCGAGGCGACGAGCGCGCGTTTTCCCTGATCGTCCGGGCCTATGAGACGCCGATCTACAACTACGTGCTGCGCTTGGTCGGCGACCGGGCGCTGGCCGAGGACCTAACCCAGGAGGTCTTCATCAGGGTCTTCCAGGGGCTGCCCAAGTTCTCGCTCCGCTCGAAGTTCACGACCTGGCTCTTCCAGGTGACGAAGAACCGCGTCCTCGACGAGCTGCGCGCGAGCGAGCGGCGCCCGAGGGCGCTCGTAGCGCTCGACGATGCACCGCCGCTCGAGGTCGTCGACGCTCCGGTCGAGCAGGTGGAGACGATCGACGCGCTCTGGTGCGCGGTCGACGCGCTCAACACCGACCTCAAGATGGCGCTGCTCCTGCGCGACGTCGTCGGCCTCTCCTACATCGAGATCGCCGACTCGCTCGACACCACGCTCGCCACGATCAAGTGGCGGATCTTCAAGGCGCGAGAGGAAGTCCAGCTCGCGCTCGCCCGTGAGGGCATCGCCGTTGGCCGTACGGCCGGGTCGGCGGCGGCCAGCAGCTAGCGCGAGTTCGCGCGCAGCCAGTCGCGCAGGTTGGCGGCCTCTTGGGCGCCGCTTTCGCCACGTGGCGGCGCGGCGATCGTGCTTTTCTGCCGCAGCTGTCGGTGGCCGCCGCCCCCGGCCAGACTCCATCCGCCGAGGGCGAGCAAGACCGCGACGAGAAGCCCGCCGGCGACGAGCCCGGCGAGGGGAGGGGGGCGTCGCGTGCGCCCGAACCGGCGCGTCCGCCCGGGCGCGGCCGGCACCGGCAGCGGTTTCGTCCGCGCGTCGGGGGCGGCCGCCGCGAGCCCGCCCGCGAGCTCGGCGGCCGAGCCCGGCCGGTAGTCGGGGTTTCGGGCCAGGCAGCGCATCACCGCCTCCTCGATCCCGGGCGGGACGGCGGGCTCGAGTTCGCGGAGCGAGGTTGGGCCTCGCTGCTGCAGCAGCGGCAGCTCGGCGAGCGAGGTCGGCTCGTAGGGGACGCGTCCCGTCAGCGTCTCGTAGAGCACGGCTCCGAGTGAGTAGAGATCCGCCTTGGCGCTCACCGGTTCGCCGGCCGCCTGTTCGGGCGAGAGGTAGGCCGCCGTGCCGAGCACCGTTCCGACCTGGGTCAGCCTGGTCGACTCCGCCGCGTGCGCGATCCCGAAGTCGGCGATCTTGACGACCCCGTCGGCGCGGACGAGCAGGTTGGCCGGCTTGACGTCCCGGTGGACGAGCCCGTGCTCGTGGGCGTGCTCGAGACCGGCGCACACCTGGAGCGCGAGCTCGACCGCCTCCGCGGCCGGGAGCGCTCGGCGCCGCGCCAAGAGCTTGGCGAGCGTCTCCCCCTCGACGAACTCCATCACGATGTAGGGGCGCCCCTCGTCCTCGCCCACGTCGAACACCTGCACGATGTTGGGGTGCAGGAGGCGGGCGGCGAGCCGCGCCTCGCGCAGGAAGCGCTCGCGAAACGCGGCCTCGTCGTCGAGGCGCCCGGCGAGCAGCTTGAGCGCGACGAGCCGGTCGAGCTCGACGTCGCGAGCGAGGTAGACGCTCGCCATCCCGCCCTCGCCGAGCACGCGCTCGCGGCGGTAGCGACCCGAGCCGAGCGT
>DASUWJ010000129.1:0-14303 GCA_036378475.1 Gaiellaceae bacterium | reverse complement strand
GGGAGCTCGGCGTCCGCGGCGGCGCCAACGAGGAGATCCTCGCGGGGGCCGAGCTCGTCATCCTGGCGGTGAAGTCGAGCGCCACGCTCGCCACCGCGCGCGAGCTGAGCGGCGCGATCGGCGCGACCCCGGTGCTCTGCGTCGCGAGCGACCTGCGGTTCACGGAGGACGGGGTCCTGCCGGGGCGCGAGGCGCTGTCGCTGGCAGAGGAGCTGGCAGCGACGATCGAGGCGCCGGTCGCCTCGGGTCTGCAGTCGGTCTCGGCGGTCGAGCTCGCGACGGGCAACCTGGCCGACCAGGATGCGCTCGTCTGCGGCGATGATGCCCGCGCGAAACAGCTTGCGCTCGAGCTCGCAGGCAAGCTGGTGGGCGGCCGCGCGCTCGATGTCGGCCCGCTCGCGAACTCGCGCGCGCTCGAGGCCCTGACCGCCGTGATCCTGAACGTCAACCGGCGCTACAAGGCGCACGCCGGCGTCAAGCTGACCGGTCTGCCTTGAACGAGCTCCGCGTGATCCCGCTCGAGGGCCTGCCGGAGGTGCGGGAGGGCGACGATCTGGCGCGCCTGCTCGCCGGGGCCGCGCGGTTCGAGGACGGCGACGTGGTCGTCGTCGCCCACAAGGTTGTCTCGAAGGCGGAAGGACGCGTGGTGTCGCTGCGGGACGTCGAGGCCTCGCCGCAGGCCCGCGATCTCGCAGACGGCGAGGATCCGCGCCGGCTCGAGCTGATCCTGCAGGAGAGCGTGCGGCTCGTGCGAACGCGGCCGCCGCTCGTGATCGCCGAGACCCGGCATGGATTCGTGTGCGCCTCTGCCGGCGTCGATGCCTCCAACGCCCCGGCTCCGGGCACCCTTGTCCTGCTGCCGATCGATCCCGATGCCTCGGCCGATCGCCTGCGTGCGCGGCTGCAGGAGCTGACGGCGCGGGAGCTCGCCGTGATCGTCAGCGACTCCTTCGGGCGCGCCTGGCGGCAAGGGACGACGGACGTGGCGATCGGCTGCGCAGGGATTCGCCCGCTGCTCGACCTGCAGGGACGCCGCGATTCGACCGGCTACGAGCTGAAGGCGACCGTGATCGCGGTCGCGGACGAGATCGCGGGGGCAGCGGAGCTGGCGCGCGGCAAGCTCGAAGGCGTCCCCGCCGCGATTGTCCGCGGGCTGGACGTGCGGGGCGAGGGTAGCGCGCGCGAGCTCGTGCTGCCGGCCGAGCGCGACTTGTTCCGCTAGCCGCGCCGCCGCAGGGCGAGCCCGGTCAGGAGCTCGCGCACGATCCGGTCGGCGACGAGCGCCGTGATGTCGGCGGAACCCGGGGCGGTCGGAATCACCTCCACGACCTCGGCGCCGACGAGCTCGAGTCGCTCGGCGACGGTCCTGCAGGCCCAAAGTAGCTCTCCGCTTGTCATCCCGCCGGGCTCGGGCGTGCCCGTGCCCGGCGCGAAGGCCGGATCGAGTACGTCGACGTCGACCGTGACGTAGGTCGGCCCGGCACCGACGACCTGGAGTGTTTGCTCGACCACGGCCTCGATCCCGAGCCGGCGCACGTCGTGCATGGAGAAGCTCGTGATTCCGTGCTCGGCCTGCCAGCCGAACTCCTTCTCTCCCGGCCAGTAGCCGCGCAGGCCGATCTGCACGTAGCGCCCAGGGTCGACGTGGCCCTGTTCCACGAGCCTGTACATCGGTGTGCCGTGCGAGAGCTCGACCCCGTAGACCTCGGTGCCCGTGTCGGTGTGGGTGTCGAAGTGGACGAGGCCGAGGGGGCGGCGGCCGGCCGCGCAGGCGCGGATGTCCGGCTCGGCGATCGAGTGGTCGCCGCCGAGCACGATCGGAACGGCACCGGCGGCGACGACCTCGCCGACGATTCGCTCGATCGCCTGGTGCGAGCGCAGCGGGTCGGCCGGCAACACCGGTGCGTCGCCGTAGTCGACCAGCTTCAGCTCGGCGATCGCATCGACCTTCGTCTCGAGCTGTGGTCCCGCGGGACAGCTCGCGGCGCGGATCGCCCGGGGGCCAAAGCGCGCGCCCGGCCGGTCGGAGACGAGGTCGTCGGTCGGGGCACCGACAATCGCCGCATCCATCCCGGCAAGCTCCGCCGGATCTTGGGTGTACGGCAGCGCACCGAAGGTCAGCAAGCCGGCGTAGTCGGGCTTCTCGCCGTACTGCCGCCAGCGCTCGAGCGGATCGATCACGCGCCTAGTCTCTCAGGCCGCCGCCGAGACCTGACCTCCGCCAGCGAGCATCGGGATGCTGTGGGCCCAATCCCGGAATTCATCCGCTGAGAGCACCTCGCCGCGCCACGCGTTGGTGCCCTCCTGAGCGATTGACGGCTCGCATCCTCTCCGGTAGGAAGAGAGCGAGCTGCGGCGTTCGAGAAGGAGGTTGGAAATGGAAATGCCGCAGCAGCTGGGGCTCGCGAGCCGGGACGAGGGCGACTACGTCGAGTTCTTTCGCTCCCGCAGGCAGGTGGCGGGCATCTTTCGGTGCGTGTCCTGTCAGCAGGCCGTCATCGTGCGAGGGCTCTTGCCCACGTGTGCGCGTTGCGGCGAGGGGCTCTGGGAGCGAGCGGACTGGTCGCCGTTTCGCCGCGGAGGTGCGACCGCGTAGGCTCGCTTCGCGTGCGCCGACGAAGCGAGGACATTCTCGTCGACCCACCCCCGCCGGTGGCCGCTCAGCGGCTTGCCTACGGGGCCGAGCCGAAACAGTTCGCCGATCTACGGCTCCCGGCCGGAGATCGCAGCTGGCCGCTCGCGATCGTGCTCCATGGCGGCTTTTGGAAGGCGACGTACAACCTGATCCACACCGGCCATCTCTGCCTCGCGCTGGCGGGGGCCGGGATCGCGAGCTGGAACGTCGAGTACAGGGCCGTGGGCGATCCCGGGGGCGACTGGCCCGGTGCAGCCGACGACGTCGCGCGCGCGGTCGAATTTGCACAGGAACTCGCCACTCGCTTTCCGCTCGAGGCCGAGCGAGTCGTGCTCGTCGGCCACTCCGCCGGGGGTCAACTCGGCCTGTGGGCAGCGAGCCGAGCCGGGATCCCGGTCGTCGCCTTGGCGGCCGTCTCCGACCTGCGCGAGTGCGCCGAGCGCGGGGGGCCTGCCGGTGATGTCGCACGGTTTCTCGGCGGCATGCCCGCTGAGCTTCCGGGTCGCTACGCGGAGGCATCGCCGCTCGAGCTGCTGCCGCTCGGGGTCCGGCAGATCGTCGTCCACGGCGACAGTGGCGAAGACGTGGACTACGGGCAGAGTGTCCGTTACGCCGAGGCTGCCGGGGACGAGGCGGAGCTCGTCACCCTGGCCGGCGCCGGCCATTTCGAACCGATCGACCCGCTGGCGCGCGAATGGCCGCAAGTGCTCGCGGCCATTGGCGCTTCGCTCGGGTGAGTGCTCAGTAGCCGCGCGGGCTCGTGTAGGTCGGCGGCGGCGGGGGCGAGGCCGACGGATGACCCGTCCCGGCCACGGAGATCACGTGCCAGGTGCCGACGTCCTTGAACCCGTTCCCCTTGGCGTCCCCTCGCTTGTGATCCTGGGCGAACCGGTAGAGCGGGCCGCGTCGGAAGGTGACCTGGGTCGCTCCGTCGGGGCGGATCGCCGTGCCAAGGTGGGCGCTGCCGGTCGGGGTCGCGCCCTTGGGCACGGTGAGGGGCCTCCAGAGCGAGAGGCAGCCGCCAGTACAGACGAAGTGGCCCGGCCGCTCGACGCTGAGCGAGTAGAGCGTGAGCCCCTTCGTCGTGACGAGGATCGTCTTGCCGAGAGCCTTGTTTTTGGCCGTCGTGACGAGGCGCAGGCGCGGCCCGGCGCCGGCGCTCGAGCGGGCGGCGTAGAAGGCGGCGATTAGGCCGGCCAGGAGAGCGGCTGCGAGGAGCAGTCCGCTCCTGACCGTTGCGAGCTTCTGCATGGGAGCCTCCTTGAAGAGAGCGGGGATCTGCAAGGACGTACGTGGCGAGGGCGGCCCAGGGATTTCCGCCTTCACCGGAGCACAACATCCGATTCCAGCATTGAACCGAAGTCGATCACGCTGCGGATCCGTCCTTCGGTCTCGGGGCGCCCTCAGCGCATAGTCGCCGGACAGCCTGGTTTTCAGGTCTTCGATCTCGGTAGGCTCGGATCGTGGCGACGCTACGCGGCAGCTGTCAGTGCGGCGGCGTGCGATTCGAGCTGGCGGAGGCATGGCCTATTGCCACTGCACGACATGCCAGAAGCTCTCCGGTGGCATCGGAACAGCGAACGGGAGAGTCCGAACAGAGGCAATCAACGTCCGCTCGGGCGCAGACCTGCTCCGAACCTTCCAGCCCGAGGAGGGGCCGGCGAAAACCTTCTGCTCGGCCTGCGGCGCGAACCTCTTCGGCGGGGGTTGGCCTCAATCCGAGTACGCGAGTGTGCGGCTCAGCGCGATTGACACCCCGTTTGAGGGCCGTCCCGGCTCGCACCTGTACATCGGCTCGCTGGCTCCGTGGCAGAGCCTCCCCGAGGACGGGCTCGAGCGGTTCGAGAAACAAGGCCCGCGCTAATCCGGACAGCTGCTCCGCCGGCGCAGTGCCGCTACTCAGCTGCCTGTGAGGGAAAGCCCGTGTCGGTTTGCCCTTTCGTTTCGTCTCTTCTAACAGCGAGTGCGCATCGCGAGCACGTTGGCCGCGAACCAGCCGCCAGCCGGCCCCACCCCGCGTGCTTTCACCCGCGCCGGCCCCGTGTACCAGGCGGCAAGCGCCTTGCGCCGGGCGCCGAAGGTGAGGAGGAGGTGGCGGAGGTAGAGCAGGCCAACGCGGACGTTGCCTACGACGGTGCGCGGATAGGCGCGGTCCGCGAGCACGTTCTCCACGTAGCGCCACGTGCTCGGCATGATCTGAAAGACGCCCCAAGCCCCGGTCGCGGAGGTCAGGTCGGGCTGATCGCCCGATTCGATCCAGGCGAGCGCACAGGCGAGGCGCCGGTCGACGCCGTAATGGCGAGACCAGCGATCGATCTGCCCGCGCACCTGCGCCTGGGTACCGAGTCGCACGATCCGGCCGTGCGTTCTTCGGAGCACCGCGAGCGTTCGGGCTCCGACGACGCCGTCGGGCTTGAGCCCCGCTCCTCGCTGCTCGCCGAGTACGGCGGCCTCGGTGACCGCTCCGAAGATGCCGTCGATGGGGACGAAGACGCCGTTTCGGCGCAGGAGGAATTGCAGTTCGGCGACATCCCAGCCGCGTAGGCCGCGGCGAAGCTCTCGCTGACCGAGCTCGTGCCCCGCCCAGCGCCCCAGCTTCCGCCGCGTGCGCGGGCCTGCCACGCCGTCGGGCAGGAGGTGGTGGCGCCGCTGAAAGCGTTTGGTCGCGCGCCGCGTTGCGGCGCCCGCGATCCCGTCGAAGGGGCCGGTGTAGTAGCCGCGCTTGAAGAGCGCGAGCTGCAACGCCGCGACCCGGGGTGAGGCAGCCCGGGCCGTCCCAGCCGAGGCCAGCGAGGTGGCGGCGAGCAGCGCCAGCAGGCAGGCGCGACGGCGCATAGGTCAGTCCCGTTCCGCCTGCGACCGAGCTTTCCTCCCCGCAGCTGGCGGCGGGACGTACGATAGGAGCATGTGCCGGAACATCCATACGCTCTTCAACTTCGAGCCTGCCGCGACCGAGGAGGAAGTCCGCGACGCGGCGCTCCAATATGTCCGCAAGATCAGCGGTTTCACGCGGCCTTCACAGGCGAACGAACAAGCGTTCGCCCGGGCGGTCGAGGAGATCGCCGAGTCCTCCCGTCGGCTCCTCGACGCGCTCGTGACCGCAGCGCCGCCGAAGGACCGCGAAGTCGAAGCCGCACGAGCGAGAGCGCGCGCGGCCAAGCGCTTCGCGACGGCGTAGCTAGAGGTTGGGGGCCGCCGGGGCGCCGAGCGTGTCGGCTCCGAGCAGGACCTCCCAGCGCTCGATCGCGGTCGTCTCGAGGAGCCCCATCGGGGTCCAGAGATCCTCTGCGAGCCGGGCCTCGATCTCGGCTTCTCCCTCGGCGTCGATGATCAGCAGTGCGTGGTCTTCGCCGAGCGGCCCGCCGAGCACGATGAAGCCTTCCTCCACGAATGCCTCCATGCAGGCCGCATGCTCGTCCCACTTCTCTTGTTCCCGCAACGGCAGCGAGCGGTTCCAGGCCGGGCCGTGCACGCGGGTGACCGCGTAGTAGCTCATGGCTCGAGCGAGAATGATGCCTGTTCCGGGCGCCCGGGTCGTGACGCAGGAACAGGCGCGTCGGATCGCGGTGCGCGCCCAGCTCCTGGATGGCTCGGCTCGGGGCGTGCTCGAGACGATTCGCCGACTCGGCTTTCTCCAGCTCGACCCGATCGCGGTCGTCGCAAGACCCCAGCACCTCGTTCTCTGGAGTCGGCTCGGCCCGTTCGACCAAGCCGAGCTCGACCGCTTGCTCTGGGCCGAGCGGAAGCTGTTTGAGTGGAACGCCCACATCTGGCCGCTCGAGTCGCTGCCGCTGATTCGGGCGCGGATGCGAGGCAGGCGCGCGGCGCGCTCGGCCTGGGACAAGCGCAAGCGAGAGTTCGTGAGGCAAAACGCGGCCTTTCGCCGCTACGTGCTTCGTGAGCTCGACCGCCGCGGTCCCTTGCTCGCGCGCGAGCTCGAGGACCGAGCGGTCGAAGGGGGTCGCGGCGCGCATCGCTGGTGGGGCAGCCGCCAGGTCGCGCTCCTGCTGGAGATCCTGCACCTCCGCGGCGAGGTCGCCGTCGCCGGGCGGCGAGGCGGCCAGCGCCTCTGGGATCTCGCCGAGCGCTGGTACCCCGAAACGGACGTTGTGCCCCTGCGCGAGGCGGAGCGGCTCCTGGCCGAGCAGCGCTTCCGCTCACTCGGGGTTCGGCTCGAGCGAGGCGAGTGGCGGGCGCACCCTGACGTGAGCGCCGCACCGGTTCCAGACCGGGTGACGCTCCTCTCACCGTTCGATCAGCTCGTCCACGATCGAGGCCGAACGGAGGCGCTCTTCGGTTTTCGCTACCGGCTGGAGATGTATGTACCCGCGGCAAAACGCGAGTACGGCTACTACGTCCTACCGATCCTCGTCGGGTCCCGGCTCGTCGGCCGCGTCGAGCCTCGCTTCGATCGCAAGACCGCGACGCTTACCGTCCTTCGCGCCTGGGGCGAGACGTCGAGGCTGGATGAAGCGCTCGGCGAGCTGGCCACGTTTCTCGGCGCAACGCGGGCACGCGTCGATGGTCGGAGCGTGACGAAGGGGTCCGGGGGGCGGCGAGCCTAGGCCGCCCGCGCCAGCTCGTCCTCCCTCGGCAGGGCGGTGCCGAGGGAGTCCGTGAGCTTGGCAAGGGCCTCGTGTTCGAGCTGGCGGATCCGCTCGCGGGTCAGGTTCAGCTCGTGACCGATCGCCTCGAGAGAATGCGGCTCGCCGTCGAGGCCAAACCGAAGCTCGAGGATCCGCCGCTCGCGTTCCGGCAGCTCGGCCAGGGCCTCGCGCACCGCCCGGCTTCGCAGGGCGCTCTCGGCCTGCTCCTCGGGATCCTCCGCACTCGCATCGGCGAAGAGATCGCCGAGCTCGCCGTCGTCACTGTCGCCGACGGGCTGGTTCAGCGAGACTCGCGCTTCAGCGACGCCGAGGGCCTCCTCGACGTACTTGAGCGCCAGCCCACTCGCCTCCGCGAGCTCCTCGTGGGTGGGCGGGCGGCCGAGCGCGGGCTCGAGCCTACGCGCGTGGCGCTTGAGCGTCTGCCGGCGCTCGTGGACGTGCGTCGGCACGCGGATCGTCCGCGACTGCCCGGCCACCGAACGCTGGACCGCCTGGCGGATCCACCAGGTGGCATAGGTCGAGAACTTGAAACCCTTGCGGTAGTCGAATTTCTCGACCGCACGGTTGAGGCCGATGACGCCGTCCTGGATCAGATCCATGAACGGGACGTCGTGCCCGCGGTAGCGCTTCGCGATCGAGACGACGAGGCGAAGGTTGGAGTTGATCATCCGCTCCTTGGCCGCCCGGTCGCCGCGCTCGACCCGCTTCGCGAGCGCGACCTCGTCCGCGGCCGTCAGCAGCGGATAGCGGCCGATCTCGTTCAGCAACAGCTGGAGCGAGTCCGCAGCAGCCTGCAACGCGCCGGGTTCGGCTGCGAGCTCCGCTGGCTCCTCGGGCGACTCCTCGGGCTCGGCGACAGCAGCCGTGCTCTCGAAGCTCCGCTCGGCGTCCTCGTCGAGCAGGCTCTCAATTTCAGGGGTCTGCAAGGTCGTGCTGATGGTGATTCCTTTCGGTTCGTGGTTGAGGGGAGCGAGCGGCTCTTCGCCAGGGGGGAGGGGCGTAAGTTCGCCGCTCGCGTCCAGTAGTGAAAACGACTACGGCCGCTCAGGCATTCCGGATCGCTGCGCCTACTGGCGGCTGCTTGCGGCCGGTTCGACCGAGCAGAAGGCGCCTGAAATCGGCCCGAAACAGAAGTCTCCAACGGGAGGGTCGGAAGCCGGCTAAGCGGCATACGATTCGCTCAGTGGCGCCCCGGATCTCCGTGCTAGTCCCCTGCTACGACGACGGCGCCACGGTCAGGGAGGCCGTCGACTCGATCGTGGAGGACGAGGCCGTGGAGATCATCCTGATCGACGACGGCTCACGCGACCCGCACACGATCGCCGTTCTGGACGACCTCGCCACCCGCGCCGGGGTTCGACTGATCCGCCAGGCCAACCGCGGCGTGGCCGCCGCGCTGCGTGCAGGGGCAGCTGGCGCCACCGCTCCTTACGTCTTCATCCTCAATAGCGACGACCTCGTCGAACCGCGCGCCTTGGCGGCGCTCGCAGATGCGCTCGACGCCGACCCCGGTGCCGATTTCGCCTTCGGCTGGATCCACTTCTTCGGCGATGTCGACTTCGTTTCGCGCCAGCCTCCTTGGAACCCGTGGGTCCTCCTCCACGCCAATCGCTGGGCGATCTCCTCCCTGTATCGGCGCGACGCACTAGAGGCTGTCGGCGGGGTCCCCGAGGGCACGGCGTACGAGGACTGGGACCTGCTGCTCGGATTCGCAGAGCAGGATCGCCGCGGCCTGCTCGTGCCGCGCGTCGTGCTCCACTACCGCCAGCACGGTATTGCCCGCCGCAGCCGTGACGCTCAGAGCGACCTGCGCCGGCACTACGCTGCTCTGCGCACTCGCCACGCGCCGCTCTTCGCACGCGAGCCGGAGTTGCGCCGCCGCTACCCGCTGCCGCTGCGAACGCGGCTTGCCTACCGCCTCCAGCTGCGCGCCGGCCTGCTGTTCCCGCCCGGAGTCGTGCCGCGCCTTCTGGCGCTCAAGCTGCGCTCGCGGCAGGCGCTCGGGCGCTGAGGATCACGGGCGGCCGCGCAGCGGGCCGCGCCGGTACCAGCGCACGCGCTCGCGCTCCAGGCGCCGGATGACCCCAGGGGCGACGCGATCGACAGCCTTGTACGCCCAGCGCGGTGGGCGCACCACCGCCGCGTTGTAGACGGCCGCGGCGGCCTGGGCGCGGCGGAGCGAGCCTGCAGACCGCGCGCCTGCACCGGCCGGCCGCTCTTCGTCCAGCACCCGCTCGAGCTGTGCGGCCAGGGCGGCGTAGCCATAGCGGCCGCTCAGCACGAGGTCGGCATAGGCTCGCGCCGCGGTGGTCTCGACCAGCTGGTGGTCGGCCAGGCGTTCGACGACGGCGCCGGCGTCGGAGCCGTCCGGGCGCACCGGAAGGTAATGCACCTCCGGCTCCAGGACCCCGTCGTAGCCGCCCTCGACGAGCACCTGGCAGGTGCGCGCGGCGGCGGCCTCCAGGTGTCGCGGCCCGAGCGAGCCAGGCAGCTGCCCATCCCAGCCGGCGGGCATGGCGGCGTCGAAGTCGGCGAAGGCGAGGCTCGGCTGCTCGGCCAGCATGCTGCGCTCGGCGACGACCAGCTCGCCGCGGCGGTCGATCGCGCTGGCGCCGCTCTCGCTGCCGAGCACCGCTCGCGCCGAGGCGACGAAGGTGAACCAGCGCTCACCCAGTACGGCATCGCGAAGATCGGTCGAGATATCGACACGCAGGCCTGCGGCCCGGGCTGCCGGGGCAACCGTTTCGGCGACCGTGTGCTTGAGCTGGCCGAGCCGGCCAAAGCGCGGAGTCAGTGCCTGCGCCCGGTATGCCAGATCGAGCCCGCGGCGGTCATGGGGTAGTACCTCGGCCGCACGACGGGCCACGTCGAGCTCGTCCACGTAGCCCGTCAGGCACTTTTCGAAGCGCGCCGTCGTGGAAAGACGCGGGTAGAGCAGCTGGTGGCGCTGGGGACCGAAGACCGAGAAGACGACGTCGACGCCGAGGTCGGCCAGCCAGTCATCGAGCACGTGCGCGTGGTTGTACTCGTCCTGCGGAAAGGCGAGCTTCAGCGCCTCGACGTCGGCCAGCCAGTCGAAGGTCGGCCGGCGGGCGGAAAACTCGGGCGCCCAGCGTGCTACGAGCAGCGTGTTGTCGAGAATCACGGCGTCGACGGCTAGACGGCGGATCGCGCGCGGAACGCTGTAGCCGGCGTTCCAATAGACGATCTCGTGACGCGTGGCGCTGGCCTCGAGGACGCGCACCTTCTGGCGCAGCGCCGATCGCATCGGGCCTGGTGCGGTGTGCTGATACAGCACCAGCACCCGCCGAGGCGTGCTGCCGAACGCCAGCGAGCGTGGGCTACCGGACTGCCACAACCGTGGAGTGGTCATCCGGCGGCCCGGCGCCGGATGGCGTCCCTGCCCCGCAGCATGGCCTCGGCGGCCCAGGGGGCGTGGCGGATCGCGGCCTGATAGGCGAGCCGGGGCGTGCGGATGCGGAGCCCGGCAGACGCGTTGCTGGCCGCGTTGAGCGTTCGCCAGGAGGCCGCGCCGCGCCGGCCGCGGCGCGGGCGCGCGCCGGCCAGCTCGTCCACCACTGACTCGACATGGGCCGCGAAGGCCCCGTAGGAGTAGCGGCCGCTCGCGACGAGGTCCTCCCAGGCGCGCTCGGCCATCGCCTCGGTCTCGCCCGGATCGCGGACGCGCGTCAGCAGCTCGGGCAGGTTCGAGAGGTCGCCGAGCAGCGGAAAGTAGTGCGCTTCGGGCTCGAGGATCCCGTCGTAGTCGCCCTCGAGGAGCAGCTGGGCGGTCTTCGTTTGGGCGGCCTCGAACAGGCGCGGACTGATGGCCGTGAAGTCGTAGTCGTCCCAGCCCGGCTGCTGCAGCGCCGAGAACTCCTCGAAGGTGGCGTCCGGGTGCGAGGGCCTCCAGTCGGCCTCGAAGCGACGGATGGCACCGACCGGGTCGAGCGCACTCGAGCCGCTCTCGGTACCGATGACGCAGCGACCGCTGGCGAGAAACTCGAACCACGCAGCGCCGTACTTGGTGTCCCTGAAGTCCGTCGAGATGTCTGTGCGCAATCCGAGCTCGCGCGCCGCCGGCTCGACGATCTGGGCGATTTCGTGCTTGAGCTGCCCGTGGTGACCGACGTAGTAGGGGAGGTTGCGGGCGCGGTAGACGATGTCGATGTCGCGCGTGGCGTGGGGGCCGGGGAAGGGGCGCAGCGAGCCGGCCGCGCGATCGTCGACGAAGCCCGTGTACGTGCGCTCCATGCGGGTGCGTCGCGACTCGCGCGGATACAGCACGGGCCAGTGACGGCGGTCGAGCACCGAGAAGACGCACTGCACGTCGAGGTCGCCCAGCCACTCGTCGAGCGTGGTGGCACACACGTACTCGTCCTGAGGCATGGCGATCCGGACCGCGTCGCTACCTGCGATCCAGTCCAGCGAGGAGCGCCAGCGCTCGAACGGCTCCTCCCAGCGCATGCAGAGCAGCGAGTAGTGCAGCACGACGACGTCGTACGGGTAGGTGCGGACCCACCGAGGTACGCCATGCCACGCGTTCCAGTAGAGGACGTTGTGCGGCGTCAACGAGTGCTCGAGGAAGCGAAGGTGCTGCTTCGTAGTCGGTCGCATCGGCTCCGCCTCGGCGTGTAGGTAGAGCACGAGCCAGTCACGCGGAGGCGCGTCAACCGCTGAGCGTGTCCAGGGAGCACCGCCCCGCCATACCCGCGAGGTGGGGGCGGTCACGTTCGGTCGCGTCACGTCGTTTTGAGGTCGGCGCAGAAGCGGCGAAGCGCGATCTCGAGCCCGGGCGCCATGAGGTCAGCTCCTGTCATGCCGGGCGAACACGCACCGGGGTCATGGTAGACGAGGAGCTGGGGCGCTCCCGCCGGCCCCGGCTCGTGCGGGGCTGGCTGTAGGCTGCTGCCATGGCCGAACCCGGGCTCGACGACCGGAACGCGGCCTTCTGGGCCGAGCTGTGCGGCACGAACCTGGCGCGAACGCTCGGCATCGACGACGTCTCGGAAGCGTCGCTGGCGCGCTTCGACGAGGCGTACTTCGCGCTCTACCCGTACCTCCTCGACTACTTCCCCCGGCCGACGGTGGAGGGCCAGCGACTGCTGGAGATCGGCCTCGGCTACGGCACGCTCGGCGAGGCGCTGGCGCGGCGCGGCGCGGACTACCATGGGCTGGACTTGGCGGCGGCTCCCGTTGCGATGCTGCGTGACCGCCTGGGCCGCGTTCCCGGCGCGCGGCCCGAGCAGGTCACGCAGGGCTCGGCGCTCGAGCTGCCGTTCGCTGATGCCTCCTTCGATCAGCTGGTTTCGATCGGCTCCCTGCATCACACAGGCGACCTCTTCGGCGCCGTGGCCGAGTGCCGCCGCGTGCTCCGGCCGGGCGGGCGGCTGGTCGTGATGGTCTATAACCGCAG
The DNA here is from genome assembly GCA_036378475.1 of Gaiellaceae bacterium. Classification (GTDB taxonomy): domain Bacteria; phylum Actinomycetota; class Thermoleophilia; order Gaiellales; family Gaiellaceae; genus 13-2-20CM-68-14. The sequence goes on along the minus strand of DASUWJ010000129.1, from coordinate 1,645 downwards.
GTCTGCCCGCCGCCTGCTGCTCGGGCCCTTGCTGTCGCTACGGCATCGGCTCGTTCCCGGGGCGCCGAGCGCAGAGGAGACGCTGCGCTACTTCTACGACGGCCACGCCGACGGCGGCGTCGCACCGCACACCGACTTCGTCTCCGTCTCGGAGCTGCGCGGGCTGCTCTCGGGTTTCCGCGACGTCCGGATCGAGCGGCGCAGCATCGACCGCGTGCCGCTCGGCCCGTTCGAGCTCTCGCGGCTGCAACTGATGCGTCTGGGCCTCGACCGCCTGGTCGGTCTCGACCTCTATGCCGTCGCCTACCGGTGAGCGTCTCTAGCTCGTCGGTGCGGCGAGCTCAAGCGGCAGCGACATGTGCTGCGCATGCCGATGGACGCACGCGTCGATCAGGCTCAAATGCTCGCGCATCCAGTCGATCGTCATGGTCAGGCCGTCCTCCAGTGACACCCGGGCCTCGAAGCCGAGCTCGCGCCGGGCTTTCTCGGTGCTCCCGAACCGATGCCCCGAGCGGTCCCAGTCCCGCGCCGGGAGCAGCTCGACGCCCGCATCGTTTCCCGCCAGGCGATTGATCGTCTCGGCAAGCTCCCTGATCGAGGTCTCCCGGCCGCTTGCGAGGTTGTAGACGGCACCGGGTTCGCCGACGGCTGCACAGCGGAGCAAACCGTCGACGATGTCGCCGATGTAGATGAAATCCCGCGAGGCACGGCCTTCGTTCTCCAGCTGGAGCGGCATGCCCTTGAGTGCGCGGTAGACGAAGGCGGGCGTCACGTTTCGCCACACCGTTGCCGGGGTTCCGCGCCAGCGGCCGGCGCCGAGGATCTCGCCCGGCCCGTAGACGTTCTGAAAGCGCGCCCGCACGGTCGGAAGCTGGTGTTGGCGGTGGTAGTAGACGGAGTAGAACTCGCCCACGACCTTGGAGATCTGGTAGGGGCTATCGAGGTCGAGCGGCACCGGCCCGTCCTCGACGACCGCTTCCGCCTCGCTGTAGGTGTGCGGTGCAAGCGTGCAGCCGGAGGCGGCGTAGACGACCTTGCCGAGCCGGCGGAAGCTCTTGAGCCGCTGGAACAGCTTCAGCGTCGTGATCAGGTTGTGCTCGTGGTCGGCGAGCGGGTTCGCGATCGAGCTCTGGTTCCCGTGGTAGGTGGCCAGGTGGAAGACGTGGTCGAGCTCGTCGTCGAGCCGTGCGAGCACGCCGTCGTCGGCGATCGAGCCCTCGATGAAGCTAACGCGCGGATCGTCGGGAACGTTCTCGCGCTCGGACGAGAGCAGGTTGTCGATTACCAGCACGCGAGCCGCCCCGCGCGCGAGCAGCTCGCGGACGAGGTTGCCGCCGACGAACCCCGCGCCGCCGACGACGAGGGCGCTGGTCCCGCCGAGCTCGCTCACTGTGCCGGCTGCTGCTCCGGCTCGAGTCGGAGGTGGGTGTAGGTCTCGGTGATCCCGTGGTCGCGGTAGTACTCGATCGCGGCCGCGACGCCTTCGGCGAGTGGCGTCCTCGGCGTCCAGCCGAACTCCTCGACCGTGCGGCTCGGGTCGAGAAGAATCGTGAACGCGTCGTCCGGGTTGCGGTCGCGCACGTCCACCTCCGGCGCGGGGTCGAGCCGCAACGCGGCGACGGTGGCCTCGAAAAGCTCCTTGATC
>DASUWJ010000128.1:0-12176 GCA_036378475.1 Gaiellaceae bacterium | reverse complement strand
TCCACGTCCAGCTGAAGACGGCGACGAAGATGTTCTGCCGCTGCCGCAACGGCTTCGGCGGCGGGCCGAACACGCAGACGTGCCCGGTGTGCCTCGCGTTCCCCGGGGCGCTGCCGGTCGCGAACAAGCGCGCGATCGAGGAGTGCATCAAGCTCGGGCTGGCGCTCGACTGCGACATCGCGGAGCGCGCGGTGTTCCACCGCAAGAACTACTTCTATCCCGACCTGCCGAAGGCGTACCAGATCAGCCAGTACGACGAGCCGCTCTGCGTCAACGGCCGGGTCGCCGTTCCGCTCGAGGCGGGCGAGGCCGTCGTTCGGATCACCCGCGCCCACCTGGAGGAGGACGCCGCCAAGACCGTGCACGTCGGGGGCGCGGCGGGCCGGATCCACGGCGCCGAGAGCTCGCTCGTCGACTTCAACCGCGCCGGCACGCCGCTCGTCGAGATCGTCACCGAGCCCGACATCCGCAGCCCAGAGCAGGCCCGCCGCTTCCTGCAGCTCCTCCGCCAGACCGTGGTCGAGCTCGGGATCTCGGACGCGGAGATGGAGAAGGGCTCGCTTCGCTTCGACGTCAACGTCTCCGTCCGTCCGGCCGGCTCGGACGAGCTGCGTACGCGGACGGAGCTGAAGAACATGAACTCCTTCGCCTTCGCGGCCCGCGGGATCGAGCGCGAGCTCGCGCGGCAGATCGGGATCTACGAGGCGGGCGGCGAGGTCGAGCAGGAGACGCTGCACTTCGACCCGAGCCGCGAGAACGCGCCGCCGCTTCGCTCGAAGGAGGAGGCGCAGGACTACCGCTACTTTCCCGAACCGGACCTCGTCCTCATCGAGCCCCTGGCCGAATGGTCGCTCGAGGAGCTGCGCGCGGCGCTGCCCGAGTCGCCGGGCGCCCGCTTGGCGCGTCTTTTGTCCGAGGCCGCGCTCGAGCTTCGCGACGCCGAGGCGCTGAACGCCGAGCCGGCGCGGATCGCGCTCTATGAGTCGCTGCGCGCCGCCGGGATCGAGCCGAAGACCGCCGCGGCCTTCGTCCTGAACGACGTCGCGCGGCTCGACGTCGATCCCGCGCGGGTCGACGGCGCCGAGCTTGCGAAGGTGGTTCGCGAGCGCGACCAGATTCCTCGCGAGGCCTTCGACGCCGCGGTCGCGGCGAGCACGCAGGCGGGTTTCTCGGCCGCCGGCTACCTGCAGGAGCGAACGGTCGCCGCCGCCGCGGAGCTCGACCCCGTGATCGACCGGATCCTGAGTGAGAACAAGCAGCAGGTCGAGGCCTACCGCGGCGGCAAGGAGGGCCTGCTCGGCTTCTTCGTCGGCCAGGTGATGCGGGCGACGCAGGGCAAGGCGAACCCGCAGGTCGTCAACGAGCGCCTGCGTGCGAAACTGAACGGCTAGCCAAATCCGAAGGAGGCACCTGATGGCAAAGGTCACCTGGTTCGAGGTCGTCGGCCAAGACGGCGAGAAGCTGCGGAGCTTCTACGGCGACGTTTTCGGCTGGAAGTTCAACGTCCCGCCGGGCGTCGACTACGGCATGATCGAAGCCGGGGACGGCGGGATCGGTGGCGGCATCGGCGAGGCGCCGAGCGGTTCCGGGCATGCGACCTTCTACGTCGAAGTCGACGACCCGCAGGCGGCACTCGACAAGATCGAGGCGGCGGGCGGCAGCACCGTCGTGCCGGTCACCGAGATGGAGATGGTCACCTTCGCGATGTTCACCGACCCGGAGGGTCACCTCGTCGGTCTCGTCAAGGGACAGAGCTGACGTAAGCTCCGCGGCGTGACCGAGCTGCGCCGGCTGAACGTCAACACCACCGAGCTGCAGTGGGACGCCGACGATCCGGACGGCTTCGCCGCCGGCTACTCCCGCTTCGGCCCCTCGATCGGGGCAGCGATGATCGGCGCGACGGTCTACGAACTTCCGCCGGACCAGAGCAACTGCCCCTACCACTACGAGTACGGGAACGAGGAGTGGGTGCTGGTGCTCGCGGGGCGGCTGAGTCTGCGCCATCCCGAGGGAGAGGCCGAGCTCGAGGCCGGCGAGGTGGTTTGCTTCGTCCCCGGGCCAGCCGGTGCCCACCGGTTCACGAACCGAACGACCGAGCCGGCGAGGTTCATCGTCTTCTCGACGAAAATCGAGCCCTCCGTCGCCGTCTACCCCGACAGCGACAAGCTCGGTGTCTGGCCGGGCGACGAACGAGACAAGCTGATCGTTCGTCGCAGCAGCAACGTCGACTACTACGAGGGCGAGCTCTAGTGCTTCTCGAGCCTCGGGAGCACCTGCTCGCCGTAGACCCGGATCGCCTCGAGCGCGTTTGCGCCTGACTGGTTCGAGAGCTTGACGATCACCTCGCCGTCTGTGAGCGCGGCGAGTTGCCGGATCCGCCCGACGTGCTCGTCGGGATCCGAGGAGATGATCGAGCGCTGCCTGAACTCCTCGTCGGAGATCTGCTTCTCGCCCTGCTCGTACATCGCCCGCGGCTCGAACCAGTCCTCCGTGTAGAACTGGGGCGGCCCGGCGCCCTTCCAGACGCGCGCCGCCTCGAGCGCCTCGGCGTCGGTTCGCGCCCAGGAGAAGCCGGCCTCGAGCACGATCGTCCCTGGCGCTCGGCCCGCCTCAGCCGAGGCCGCGCGGTAGGTCTCGATCAGCGCCGGTGCCGTCTCGGGGTCGGCCATCGTCCAGAGCCCGTCGCCGAAGCGACCGGCCACCTTCGCCGCGCCCGGGTGGAAGGCAGAGATGTAGAGCGGCGGCGGCCGCTCCGGGCGCGTGTGCAGGTACGCGCCCTTCGTCCGAAAGAACGCGCCCTCGTGGTCGACACGCTCGCCCTGCCAGAGGCGGCGGATCAGGCGGCAGGCCTCCTCGAGCGCCCTCAGCTGCTCGCCTGGCGCGGGCCAGTCGAACCCGAGTGGCGATTCGTTCAGGGACTCGCCCGAGCCGAGGCCGACGAAGACCCGGCCGGGGTACATCGCCTCGAGCGTCGCGAAGGCCTGGGCGACGAGGGCGGGGTGATAGCGGTGGAGGGCGACCGTGACCGCCGGGCCGACGGGAATGCGCTCGGTCGCCTGCGCCGCGGCCCCCAGCCAGATCCAGGCCTCGCCCGAATGCCCGGGCTCCCACCAGGGCTGGAAGTGGTCCGAGCAAGCGATCCCGTCGAATCCCGCCCGCTCGCCGGCAACGGCCTGATCGAGGAGCTCGCGGGGGTGGTACTGCTCGTGCATGCAGCCGAGGAAGTAACGAGCCACCGTCCGGGGCTACCCGGCGCCCTGCGCTCGAAACGGCGGCCGCACGCGGGTTTCGCGCCCACTTGGTGGACCGGCCCTAAAGCTTCAGGCTCTCCGGCCGATCCCTCGCCGGAGGGATGACCGCCAGCCTCCACCTCCGCGCGGCGCTTGCCGTCGCCCTGACGAGCCTCGTGCTCGTCTCGCCCGCGCAGGCCGCCGGTCGGGCGGCCGTCGCCGCTCTGCAGGTGGCGCTCCGCCACCGACACGTCTACCGCGGGCCGGTCGACGGGCTGATCGGGCCGAGAACGAGGAAGGCGCTGCGTCGTTTTCAGCGCCGTCATGGCCTGGTCCCGGACGGGATCGCAGGCCCTCGGACCCGTCGCGCGTTCGGCCGCTTCGCACGGCACCTGCTCGGGACCCGCGAGCTCGCCCCGGGCCTCAGCGGCTGGGACGTCGCCGAGCTCCAGTTCGCGCTCGCCTGGCACGGTTTTCCGAGCGGCACGATCGACGGTGCCTTCGGCTTGCAGACCGAGAGCGCCTTGCTCCGCTTCCAGCGCTGGGCCGGCCTGCCCGACCTCGGGATCGCCGGGCGGAGCACGCTCAGGGCACTGCGCTCGCCTCTGCCTCGCTGCCCGATCTCGCTCGCCTGGCCACTCCAGGCGCCGGTCGGAAGCCCCTTCGGCTCGCGCGGCACCGGCTTCCATCCTGGCCTCGACCTGCCGGCTCCCAGCGGAACGCCGGTCGCCGCCGCGGCGAGCGGCAGGGTCGTCTTCGCCGCCTTCGACCCGGGTGGATACGGCAACCTGGTCGAGCTCAAGCACCGGCATGGCGTGCTGACGATGTACGCCCACCTCTCCGCGATCACCGTGGCGGTCGGCTCACGCATCCGGGTCGGGGCGCGCGTCGGCCGGGTCGGCGCGACCGGGGAGGCGACGGGCCCGCACCTCCACTTCGAGGTGCGTGTGCGGGGCGCTGCTGTCAACCCGCTGCCGGCGCTCCAGTAGTTCCGATCGCTGAGCTAGGCTCAGTCGCGGTGAGCGAGAAGCGGTACCTGCTGACGCCCGGTCCGACGCCGGTGCCGCCCAAGGTGCTTGCCGCGATCGCCCAGCCGGTCGTCCATCACCGCAGTCCGGACTTCCGGCCCGTCTACGAGCGCAGCCTGGCGCGCCTGGCTGAGGTCTTCCGGACGAAGCGCGACGTGCTGCTTTTCGGCTCGGCCGGGAGCGGGGTGATGGAGGGAGCGGTTTCGAATCTCGTCTCGCCCGGCGAGCGGGTGCTCGTCGTTTCGGCCGGCCATTTCGGTGAGCGCTTCGCTGCGATCGCCTCCGCCTACGGCGCCGAGGTCGAGCGGGTGCAGTACGGCTGGGGTGAGATCCCGTCCGCCGAGGACGTCGCTTCCCGTCTGGCGGAGCTCGGTGACGCAAAGGCAGTCCTGATCACGCACTCGGAGACCTCGACCGGTGTCGTCTGCGACCTGCAGGCGCTGGCCGGCGCGGCTTTCGAGGCCGGGGCGTTGAGCGTCGTCGACGCGGTCTCGAGCCTCGGAGCCGTGCCCTTGGAGACCGACGCTTGGGCGCTCGATGTCGTCGTCTCGGGTTCGCAGAAGGCACTGATGACGCCGCCGGGACTCGCGATGACCGCGGTCTCCGAGCGTGCCTTCGCGGCCCGCGGCGACTCGCCACGCTTCTACTTCGACTGGGAGCGGACGCGCAAGGCCCAGGCCTCGCTCGATGCGCCCTTCACCCCGCCCGTCTCGCTCGTCGCCGGACTCGACGTCGCGCTCGGCTTGCTGCTCGAGGCCGGACTCGAGGCCACCTTCGACCGCCATGCCCGCCTCGGCCGCGCCTGCCGCGAGGGTGCGAAGGCGATGGGCCTGGAGCTCTTCTCGCCCGATGAGGACCGTTCGGCCGTCGTGACGGCGATTCGCGCGCCCGAGGGGATCGACGCCACCGAGCTCGTGCAGAGCCTGCGCGACCGCTTCGGGATCACGATCGCCAATGGCCAGGGCGAGCTGAAGGGGAAGATCTTCAGGATCGGCCACATCGGCTACTTCGACGTGTTTGACATCACGACCGCGCTGGCCGCGGTCGAGCTCGTGCTCGCCGAGCTCGGCGCCGAGCTCGAGCGCGGAGTCGCCGTCACGCGCGCGCTCGAAGCGTACGAAGAGCACGTCAGCGTGTGACGAAGCCGCGCGTCCTGATCCGCGAGGAGATCGCCGCGGCGGGGGTCGAGCTGCTCCGGGAGCGCTTCGACGTCGACGTCGAGCCGAACGGCGAGCTGTCCGAGAAGATCGGCTCCTACGACGGCATCGTGATCCGCTCGGCGACCAGGCTGACGGCGGAGGTGCTGGAGCACGCGGGCCGCCTGAAGGTGATCGGCCGCGCCGGGGTGGGCGTGGACAACATCGACGTCGAGGCCGCAACGCGCCGTGGGATCGTGGTAGCAAACGCACCGGAATCGACGGTCGTCTCGGCGGCGGAGCACACGATCGGCTTGCTGCTCGCCCTCTCCCGCAACATCCCGCAGGCGCACGCGGCGCTCAAGGCTGGCCGCTGGGAGCGCGGCCGCTACGGGGGGATCGAGCTCGAGGGCAAGACGCTCGGCGTGCTCGGTTTCGGCCGGATCGGTCAGCAGGTCGCCCGGCGAGCGCTCGGGCTCGGCCTGCGGGTCGTCGCCCACGACCCCTTCGTGGCGAAGGAGCGGTTCCGGGAGCTCGGCGCCGAGCGTGTCGAGTCGCCGGACGAGGTGTATGCGCAGGCCGAGTTCCTGACGCTGCATCTGCCGCTGACCGAGGAGACCCGCGGCTCGATCGGACGCGAGGTGTTCTCGAAGCTGCGCGACGGCGCGCGGCTGATCAATGCGGCCAGAGGCGAGCTCGTCGACGAAGTCGCGCTGCTCGAGGCCCTGCGCGCGGGCAAACTCGGCGCCGCCGCGATCGATGTCTTTCAGACCGAGCCCTACGAAGGGCCGCTGCTCGAGCTCGACAACGTCGTCGTCACGCCGCACCTCGCGGCCTCGACCGAAGAGGCCCAGGACCGCGCCGGGGTGATCGTCGCCGAGCAAGTCGTGGCGGCACTGGAGGGCGCGCTCGTCACGAATGCGGTCAACATTCCCGCGCTCCGGGGCGAGGACCTGGAGGTGCTCGGACCCTTCGTGCCGCTCGCGGCGAAGCTCGGCCGGCTCGCGATGGAGCTCGCCGGCGGGCGCGCCGAGCGGATCACGCTCGCCTACTACGGCGCTTTGTCCGGCTACGACACGCGTCTCCTCACCGCGGCCGCCCTGAACGGTGCCTTCCAGGGCCGGGCGGACACGCCGGTCAACTACGTGAACGCGCCGCTGATCGCCGCCGAACGCGGGATCGAGGTGCTGGAGGAGCGTCGCCGAGCCTCGCGGGACTTCACGAATCTCGTCCGGGTCGGCATTCGCTCGAACGGCGACGAGCTCCGGGTTGCTGGGACGACGATCGGCAACGAGCACCGCCACTGGCTCGTGAGCGCGCTCGGCTTCGAGCTCGAGATGGAACTGGCGCCGCTGCTCGTCTTCTTTCGCTACGACGACGTGCCCGGCGTGATCGGCCGGGTCGGCTCGCTCTTCGGCGAGGCCGGCGTCAACATCGCGAACATGACCGTGTCGCGGACGCGCCGCGGCGGCAAAGCGCTGATGGCGCTGACGCTCGACACCCCGCCGCCGGACACTCTCGTCGCGGAGATTCGCTCGCAGGGGTTCGACGATGCCCGCTTCATCTCGCTTACCTGAGCTCGGCCGCCGCGGCGAGGGGTGGGTCCTGCTCCAGAGCCTGCTCCTCGTTTGCATCGTCGCGACCGGGTTCACGGGTGTCTACTGGCCGCGAGGCGTCGAGGGCGTGCTCGCCGTCCTCGGGCTCGTCGTCGCTCTGATCGGGCTGTCGCTGCTTCTCGTTGCGGCTCTCTCGCTCGGCGCCTCGCTAACCGTTTTGCCGAAGCCGCGGGAGCGGGGCGGCCTCGTGCAAAGCGGCATCTACCGCGCCGTGCGCCACCCTGTCTACGGGGCCGTCTTGCTGCTTGCGCTCGGCTGGTCGCTCGCCGAATCGCCGCTCGGCCTGATCCCGACCCTGCTCCTCGCGATCGTCTTTGACCTCAAGGCGCGGCTCGAGGAAGCGTGGCTGCAGGAGCGGCACCCCGACTACGCCCTCTACCGCAAGCAAACGCCGCGCCGTTTCGTCCCGGGCGTCTACTAGCTCGCTCCGACCCTCACCCACAAGGGCGACCGGCGAGCTCCGCTCGCCCGACTCGCTCGATCCGGGCGCAATCGCGTCTGCTACCGTCGCGGCAGCTCGAGCGAAAGGAGAGCGCGATGTCGATGCAGGTCGAGATTCAGGCCACGGCGGCTGTCCGCGCTCGGCCCCTTTCGCTGACGCGGCATTCGTAGCCTCGCTCCGCGCAGCCGTCGCAGCCGGGCCAGGCGCCCGGTCGGCCCTCTCGTTTCGCTCACTGCCTTGGAGGAGGTAGCCCCCGCGTGAACACAGTCGACCCGCAGGATCTCGGCGCCTGGCCGACGGCGCGGCGCCTGCTTGGTCTCTGGTGGGCGCAGCGAAAGCTGGGCCTGCTCGGCCTCGTCTGCGCGCTCGGCTACACGTCGATCTCGCTGGCGATTCCGATCTTGATCCAGCGCGCGATCGACAACTCCGTCGTCCACCGGCGCCAGCCGCTCTGGCCCTATCTGACCGCGATCGTCTGCCTGGCCGCGCTCCGGCTCGGGATCAACTTCACGCGCCGCTACGCAACCGCGCGGGTCGGCGTACGGATCGAGGCCCGGATGCGCGAGCTCCTCTACCAGGCCTACCTGCGCTTCCCGCGTGCCTTCTACGACCGCCACCCGACCGGCCAGGTGCTCTCCCGCGCGACCAACGACCTCTATCCGATCCGCTACTTCATCGGCTGGGGGATGGTGCAGGGCGCGCAGAGCGTGATGATGATCATCGGGGCCGGGATCGTGCTCGTGATCGTCAGCCCGAGGCTCGCGCTCTACACCGCGGTCGCGATGCCGCTCGTCGGTGTCGTCGCGTGGCTCTTCGCCCACAAGGTGCATCCGATCTCGCGCCGCGTCCAGGAGCGCAAGGGCGACGTGACCGAGGCTGCCGACGAATCCGTGGTCGGGATCGAGATGGTGCAGGCCTTCGGGCGCGAGGACGACGTTCGCTCGCGCTTCGGCGAGAAGGCGACCGCCGTTCGCGACACGGTGCTGCGGCAGGCGGGCGTCGAGGCGCGGCACCTGCCGGGTCTCTTCTTCCTGCCCTCGCTCTCGATCGCCGTCGTCGTCTTCTTCGGCGGCCGCGAGGTGATCCACGGGCGACTGACCTATGGCCAGTTCGCCCTTTTCACCTCGCTGCTCCTCCAGCTCGTCTGGCCGCTCGAGGCGATGGGCTGGATCATCAACCTGGCCCAGCGTGCGCTTGCCTCCGCCGGGCGAAGCTTCGCCTGGCTCGAGGGAATCGAGACGCCGCCGGAGCCCGCCGAACCGCGGCGGCTCGCGGCCGGCCCGGCCGGCGTTCGCTTCGAGGGGGTGCACTTTGGCTACGAGGGCGAGCAGGAGGTGCTGCGCGGGATCGACCTGGAGCTGCAGGCGGGGGAGATCGTCGCCGTCTGCGGCCCGACCGGCTCCGGGAAGACCACCCTCCTCAACCTCCTGCCTCGTTTCTACGACCCGACGGCGGGGCGGGTGCTGCTCGGGGGTGTGGACGCCCGAGACTTGAAGCTCGCGGATCTCCGCGCGGCCGTCGCCGTCGTGACGCAGCGTCCGATCCTCTTCTCGGTGCCCCTGCGGGCGAACCTGCTCGGGGGCCGGCCCGATGCTCCCTGGGACGAGGTGTTGGCCAGCTGCGAGGCCGCCGGCGTCGCCTCGTTCGTCGACGAGCTCCCGCAGGGATACGAAACGCTGATCGGCGAGCGCGGGGTCAATCTCTCGGGTGGCCAGCGACAGCGGGTCGCGCTCGCGCGAGCTCTGATCGCCGGGGCCCGCGTGGTCGTGCTCGACGACCCCCTCTCGGCGGTCGATACGCACACCGAGCACGTCCTCGTCGGAGGCCTGCGCCCGGCTCTCGCGGGGCGAACGGTGCTGATCGCCGCCCAGCGCCTGTCGACGATCGAGATCGCCGACCGCGCGGTCGTGCTCGAGGGCGGACGCCTGGTCGAGGAGGGTGTTCCGGGCGAGCTGCTCGAGCGAGAGACGCGGTTCGCCGCCCTGTTCGGAGACGAGATCCTTGCCGCGTAGGCGCCGCACCGGCCTCAGCCGCCTGACTCGCTACCTCGAGGGCCGCTGGCCCTTCGTCGCACTGCTGATGCTCGCCGCGATCGGGGAGGCCGCCGCGCAGACCGGCGGCTGGCTGCTCGTCCGGGAGGCGATCAACCGGGGGGTCGCGAGGGGCGACCAGAGCTTCCTGGCGCTGATCGTCGGCGTCTACCTCGCCGTGCAGGCGGCCGGCTGGGTGCTAATGGGCCTGCTGATCCGCGGCCTGGCGTCGATCGGTCAGGGGATCGTGCTCGGCCTCCGGCGCGACCTCTTCGCCCACCTGACCTCGCTCTCGCTCCGCTACTTCTCGGAGCAGCGGGCCGGCTGGATCATCGCCCGGCTGACGAGCGACGTCGACGCGATCTCCGACGTCGCCTCACAGGGGCTTCCGACCCTGGTCACGAACATCGTGCTGCTGCCGGCGGCGGTCGTGGCGCTGTTCGTGAACGACTGGCGCCTGGGGCTCGTCTCCCTGCTCGTCCTGCCGCCCGCGCTCCTGCTCACGCGCTGGTTCCAGGTCGTCTCCGCGCGGGCGCAGCTCGAGGTTCGAAACCGGATCGCCGCGGTCACGGCCCAGATCGCCGAGTCGCTGGCCGGCATGGCCGTCGTCCAGGCCTTCAACCGCGAGCGCGCCTTCCAGCGCGAGTTCGACGAGCTCAACGCCGCCAACCGCAGCGCCAACATCTACGCCCAGAAGCTCTTCTCGACCTTCTTCCCCTCGATCGAGTTTCTCGGCATCCTCGCCACCGCCGGGGTGATCCTCGTCGGGGCCCACTTTGTCGCCGGCGGCTCGCTGCAGATCGGGACGCTGCTGGCGGCGATCTACCTGCTCCAGCTCGTCTTCCAGCCGCTGCAGGAGCTCTCGGACGTCTACGGCATGCTGCAGTCGGCCGCGGCGGCGATGGTGAAGATCACCTCCGTCCTGGACGCCGAGCCCGAGATCAAGGACCGGCTCGGTGCGCGCCCGCTCGGACGGATCGACGGCGACGTCTCCCTGGAAGCCGTCCGCTTCGCCTACGGCAGGGAGGACGTGCTGCACGGGATCGACCTGCACGTGCCTCCCGGGGGCTGCCTGGCGATGGTCGGCGAGTCGGGCGGCGGCAAGTCGACTCTCGCCAAGCTCGTGGCCCGGTTCTACGACCCCGACTCGGGCGCGGTGCGAGTGGACGGGAACGACCTGCGCGAGATCGCGCTCGACTCCTACCGCAGGCAGCTCGGGGTCGTGCTCCAGGATCCCTTCCTCTTCGCGGGCACGATCGCCTCGAACATCCGCTTCGCCCGCCCGCAGGCGACGGACGAGCAGGTGCGCGAGACCGCCGCGGCCGTCGGAGTCGACCGCCTCGCCGCGCGCCTACAGGGGGGACTCGAGCACGAGGTGCGGGAGGGAGGCGCTGGCCTGTCGGCCGGAGAGCGACAACTGATCTCGATCGCGCGCGCCCTGCTCGCCGATCCGCGGATCCTGATCCTCGACGAGGCGACCTCGAATATCGACCGGCCGACCGAGATCCTGATCGAGCGGGCGCTCGACCGGCTCCTGCGCGGCCGGACCTCGATCATCATCGCCCACCGCCTCGCGACGGTCCTGCGGGCGGACGAGATCGTCGTAATCGAGCACGGCGCGATCACGCAGCGCGGGACGGAGAGGGAGCTGCTCGCGGTCGACGGTCCCTTCCGCCGCCTGGCGAGCGATCTCCGCGGCGCGGTTTCCCGGCCCCGAGCCCCGGCGGAACGGGCGACCGCTTGAGCCCGTGCTAGCGTGAACGACGGCGATGGTCGATCCTGTCTCCTGGCTCCAGATCGAGAAGGACTGGGCCGTCGTTAGCGCTGATGGCGCCAGCCTCGGCACGGTGTTCGAGGTCACCGGCGACGAAAACGCCGACATCTTCGACGGACTAGCGATCAGATCGAGGCGGTTCGCATCGACCCGGTACGTGGCGGCCGAACAGGTGGGCGAGATTGTGCCCGGCGAGGTCAGGCTCACCCTCACCTCCGCCGAGGCAGAGACGCTGCAGCCGTTCCGCGAGCCCGCGCCTCAGGAACAGATCCTCCCCGAGAGCGCGCCGCTCGGACGCCGCCTGTCGAACTGGCTGCGCGGCGGCCGCTAGCTCGCCGTCGCGCCCGGGCGCTCGGGCTAGCCTCGCGCGCCTCCGCCGACGAGCCGGCGGGACGCGCGGGAACAGGCCGGCTGGAGGAGGGCGCCTACACAGTCTCGGCGCGCGGGTCGAGCTGGCGGACGATCCGAGCGACGACCTCGTCGACCTTCTGGACGACCGCGTAGCCGCGACGGTGCTCGACGATCTTCTCGACGCCCGGCTCGAGATGGTCCGGCTTGAGCAGGAACGTGGTCGCGTCATCCCGAACGTCCTCGTACTCGGCGAGCGGGAGCTCGACGCGCTCGGCACACGAGGGGTCGGCGCACTCGCACATGAACTCCGCCTCCTCCGACTCGAACCGCTCCGAGGTCTCCGCGATCCGTTCGTTGACGTCGCGAAACAGGGCTTCGGTCTTGGCGATTCGAATCTCCCGTTTCGACATTTCCGTTCTCTCCTTCGTTTTAGTTTGCCATGGCCGTGTCCGGCCACTCGTGGGCGGGTGAAATCGGTGATCATTGGCGGATCGCCTGCTGACGCCGGTTTCGCTTGGTGCCTGCGAGCCCGTGTTTAGTTTGGCGTGGGAGCCTTGCCGGCACTCCGG
>DASUWJ010000127.1:0-8673 GCA_036378475.1 Gaiellaceae bacterium | reverse complement strand
AGCGTCTCCCGCTCCTCATCGCTGAGCACGACCTCCGCACGAACCGGCATAACCGCCTCCCATCGTCGTAGCCGAACAAGACGACATTCGGCGGCACACGCCGGGTCCCTGCGGACTAACGACTCAGGTCACTAGGCGCTCGCGCTTCGGCTCGCGCACTCCGAGCGCAACCCGAAGCCCACGGGCCCAGGTCTAATTGGCGCTGCTAGTGCGCCGAGTCGTCGTCACCGGTCTGGGAGCTGTCACCCCGCTTGGCGCCAGCGCGCCCGAAACCTGGCGCCAGGCGCTCGCAGGTACGAGCGGAATTGACTGGATCCGCTCCTTCGATGCGAGCGAGTTCCCGGTGCGCGTGGCGGCCGAGGTCACGGAGTTCGACCCGAGCGGCGTCGCCTCGCCAAAGGAGCAGCGCAAGCTCGATCGCAACGTCCTGCTGGCGCTCGCCGCGGGCAAGGAGGCGCTCGAGAGCGCCGGCCTGAACGGATTCGACCCCAGCCGCACCGGGATCGTCTTCGGCTCGGCGATCGGCGGCATCCTCGGGATCATGGAGCAGAGCGAGATCCTGCGCGAACGCGGGCCCGAGCGCGTCTCGCCCAACTTCCTGCCCAACGTGCTCGTCGATTCGGCCAGCGGTCAGCTCGCGATCTCGCTCGGCATCCGCGGCCCCAACTACGCGCCGGTGTCGGCTTGCGCGACCGGCTCCCACGCGGTCGGCGAGGGCGCGGAGCTGATCAAGCGGGGCGACGCCGACGCCGTGCTCGCGGGTGGTACCGAGGCCTGCATGCACCCGCTGATCCTGGCCGGCTTCATCGCGATGCGCGGGCTGGCGGTCGAGAACGAGCATCCACCTCGCGCCTCGCGTCCCTTCGACGCGACGCGGGCCGGTTTCGTGATGGGTGAGGGCGCCTGCGTGCTCGTGCTCGAGGAGCTGGAGGCGGCGCAGGCCCGGGGCGCGACGATCTACGCCGAGGTGCTCGCCTACGGCACCTCGAACGACGCACACCACATGGCGCAGCCCGAACCGGCCGCGATCGGGGTCGCCGAGATGATGCGCGCCGCGATCAGCCGGGCCGGGATCGAGCCGAGCCAGGTCGGCTACATCAACGCGCATGGCACCTCGACGCCGCTCGGCGACGCCGCGGAGACCAGGGCGATCAAGGAGGTCTTCGGCGACCACGCGTACGAGCTGGCCGTCTCGTCCACGAAGTCGATGATGGGCCACTGCTTCGGAGCCGCGGGCGCGATCGAGGCGATGATGTGCGTGCTGGCCCTGCACGACGGGATGCTGCCGCCCACGATCAACTACGAGCACCCCGATCCGGCCTGCGATCTCGACTACGTCCCGAACGAGGCCCGGGAAGCAGCGGTCGAGGTCGCCCTCTCGAACGCGATGGGGCTGGGCGGCCACAACGCCTGCGTCCTCGTCGGGCGGGTCGACCGGGCCTAGACAGCTCGCCTCGGGACGCCCTTCCCTTTTGCGGCCCGAGCGGCGACAATGGCGGCAGGGGAGAGGGGAGAGCAATGAGGCAGGCGAGCGGGTTCGGGGTAGTCGTTGCGGCCTGCCTGTTGCTGCTCGCACCGGGAGCGGTTGCCTCGAACAGCACGCTCTACCTCGATCCGAGCGGCGACCCCCCCACCACCGCGCCCGACCTCGCCTCCGTCCAGGTCTCGAACGACGACGCGGGGACGGTCGTCTTTCGGCTCTCGATCCCGAACCGGGTCACGCTCGCTGAGTCGGACCTCGTGGCCGTGCTCGTGGACGCCGACGGAAAGAGCGGCACCGGCTGCGCGCGCGGGACGTTCGGAGCCGAGTACGCACTCGACGTGCTCGCCAACCGCTACGTGTTCGGGCGCTGCAGGCGCGGCCAGTGGGACTTCACCCGTCCTCCGGCCTCCTTCGCCGGCACGTTCGGGCACTCGACGCTGACGCTCCAGGTGAATCGCCGCGACCTCGGCGGCACGAGCGCGTTTCGGTTTCGAATCGGTTCGGCCGCGACGAGCGGCGCCGAGCCGGACTATGACTTCGCTCCTGAGGTCGGGGCCGCGCCCTGGAGCTACCAGATCATCGCGCCGCCTGGGGCGGCCAAGCAGCCACCGAGGCACCGCGGGCGCGCCCTGCGAGCCCGGCGCCACCCGAGCCTGCCGCACTAGCCGAGCGTTTCCGGCCGCAGCTCCTCGAGCGAGTCCAGGACGAGATCGGCGAGCGCGAGCGCCTGCTCACCGGGCGGGAAGTGGGGATTCGGGATCGCGATCACGCGCATGCCCGCGGCCTTGGCGGAGCGGATGCCGTTGTGGGAATCCTCGACGGCGGCGCAGCGCCCGGGCGAGACCTCGAGGCGGCGCGCCGCCTCGAGGTAGACGTCTGGCGCAGGCTTTCCGCGCGCGACTTCCTCGGAGGAGACGGTCGCCTGGAACCAGCGCGCCAGCCCGGCGAGCTCGAGCGCGAGCTCGATCAGCTCGCGGTTCGAGGAGGAGGCGAGCGCGAGCGGCCAGCGTGCGGCGATCCGCTCGACCGCCGCCACCGCGCCCTCGAGCAGAGGCAGCTGCTTGCGGTAGCGCTCCTGCATCAGCCCAACAACCTCGGCGTTCAGCTCGGCGGGGCTCTCGCTCAGGCCAAGCTCGTCGTGCATGTAGCGGGACCATTCGGCCGAGCTCATTCCCATCATCTCCCGCTGCGCCTGTTCGTGCCAGTGGCCGCCTCGCTCCCGCGTGACCGCCTCCCGGACCTCGTCCCAGAGCTGTTCGGTATCGAGCAGCAGGCCGTCGAGGTCGAAGACGACCGCCTCGATCACGAGGCGCGGTAGTCCTGGTCGACGTAGACGAGCGGGCGCTCCTTCGCTCCTTGCTCGACCGAGTGAACCTCGCCGACGAAGAAGCTGTCCTCGCCCGCGCTGAGCTCCGCGGCGACCCTGCCCGTGAGCCAGCCGATTGCTTCGGCGAGAAGCGGCGGCCCGGAGCCCTCGCGCAGCGCGACGCCCTCCCAGAGCGCGATCGGCGGCACGCCGCGGGCGAAGTGCTGGGCGAGCGCCTCCTGGCCGGCTGCGAGCAGGCTGACGCCGAAGCTGCCAGCCCCTCGTAGCAGCTCGTGGAGGGCGGCCTCGCGCCGGATCGCGAAGCCGACGAGTGGTGGCTCGAGCGAGAGGGGGATCAGCGTCCCGACCGTGAGCGCCAGCCGCTCGCCGTTCGAGTCGACGCCGACGACGGCGACTCCGGCGGGGAAGCGCCGCATCAGGGCGCGAAGCTCGTCGCCGCTCGTGGTCACAAGCGGCGAGCCTACAACGCTACGAGGCTAGTGCTGGCGGCAGAGCTTGTCGCCGTTCAGGATCGAGTTGAGCTGGGCGATCATCGCTTGCTGGTAAGCGACGTCCTGTGGGCTGGACGCGTTGAACTTGTGCAGCCCCGGGCCGCTCCACATCACATCCGGGGTCACGCCGGGCCCCGGCGCCGTGAGCCGGTACATGTCGCCGGTTCCGCGCGGGCGCATCCCCGAGAAGCCCGGCGGGTGCGTGTAGCCGCCCGACATGGCGCTGTGGGGGTAGAAGCCGTAGCAGAAGACTCCGGTCGGGTTGTGCGAGACGAACGAGTTCTCCCGCCGCCAGCCCCGGCCGTAGGCGGAGTTGTGCGTGTCCAGGTAGAGCAGGCGGCCATAGCCGTCGGTGGGCGCGCCGTAGTTGGTCGTCCCGAAGCCGAAGACGGGGTGCCCCATGTAGGTGTAGCGCCCGAAGAGGTTCTGGAAGCGGCCGCTGTAGATCCAGTCCTGCCACACCTCGAGTTTCGGGAGCGAGGTCGTCCAGTGCGAGAGATGGAGCTCCCACTGCGCGAGGCCGGTCGTCCAGGGCGTGAAGCCGAGGTCGGGCAGCTGCACCTGCCACTGCTGCAGCGCCCAGTAGCTCCCGTCGGAGGCCTTGCAGGCCTTGACGACCCAGGCGAGTGCGGGCCCGTCGTAAGGCCGGCAGCTGTTCTTGAAGCTCTTCCAGTAGTTCCCGTTTCGGTACTTCGTCCAGCCGCCTGCGTAGTCGAGCTGGAAGCGGACCTGTCTGAAGGCACGGTTCGGCTGGTGCGCGTTGACCGCGCCCCAGGCGAGCACGTGCTGGCTGCGGCCGCTGAGCGTCCGGTAGGAGACGAGCGCCTCGCCTTTGTTGTTGACCGCGAGTGTGATCCCGTGCGCCGCGCGGGTGATCAGCTGCGAGGCCGAGGCGCCGCCCGCGAGCGTCGCCGCGAGAAGCGAAACGAGGACAAAAGTCGCTGCACGAGCACGCACGAAAGGGACCCCTTTCCTGGACAGCTTCGACCGCACGGACTCCGTATCGGTCGGACCCGAGGGAGACTGTAGCAGCATCCCCCAAACTGGGGGATGCTGCTACTCGTCCTCTGCGAGCTCCTCGGCGAGGAGCGCCGCGGCGTAGGCCTGCCAGGCAAGACGCTCGTTCGCCAAGAGCTCCGAGAGGCTCGCGGCGACCTGGGGAAACGGCTTCGCGGGGCCGCGCAGAGCGTCCAGGCCGGCGCGAAGGGCGGCGCGCGCCTCCGCCGAGTCGAGCTCGCCTGCGAGCGCGGTGACTGCGCGCCCGTCGAGCTCGAGCGAACGGTGGGGATCGCCCCCCGCCGCAAGCAGGAAGAGCGCGCGCCGGCGGGCCGCGTTGAGCAGCCGGGGATCGAGCGGCAGCTCGGCTCCGGCGAGAAACGCCAGCGCGACCGGCAGCCCGGTCTCTTCTCCCTGGCTCGCTGCCTCGCGCGCGGCTTGCTCCAGGGCGGCAAGAACCGGCTCGAGCTCCACCGGGAGAAGGTAGAGAAAACGGTCTACCGCCGACTGGCCCGCGCCGCGTGCGGCCAGCCGACGCGACCTCGGCAGCTTGGGGACGGCGCGAGCGGCCGTCCTACTTCGAGGCGGGGTTCTGCCGCGGACGGCGTCTCTCGCCGACCGGCAGGCGTACTCACGCGTCGTTCGCGGCGATGCCCGGGTCGGGTTCGCCCCGCTGCGGTTGCCTCAGGAGGCGAGGCGCTGCTTCGAGCCGGCTTCAGACCAGCTCTCGCCCGCCAGCGTCAGGAACGCGGCGACGACATCCGGATCGAACTGAGTGCCGGTGCCTTCGCGGAGCCGTCGCACCGCCTCGTCCACCGGCAGGCGCTTGCGGTAGGGGCGGTCGGTCGTCATCGCATGGAAGGCGTCGCAGACGAGGATGATCCGCGCCTCGGGCGGGATCTCCTCGCCTGCCTTGCCGTCCGGATAGCCCCGTCCGTCGTAATGCTCGTGGCAGCTTCGAACGATCGAGCGCACGGCGGCGAGCCGCTCGATCGGGGCCAGGATCCGCTCCCCGAGCTCGGGGTGCATCTGCATCACCTTGCGCTCCTCCCCTGTCAGCGGTCCCGGCTTCAGCAGGATGCTGGCAGGGATGCCGATCTTGCCGATGTCGTGGAAGAGCGCTCCCAGCTCGAGCTGCTTCAGGGCGCGCGAGTCGAGGCCAAGCTTGGCGCCGACCTTGAGGGCGGTGTCGGTGATCCAGCGCGTGTGCGAGGAGGTGTACTCGTCGTTTGCCTCGAGCGCGTTCGCGAGCGCTTCGACCGTGGAGACGAACGTCGCCTCCAGGTTCTCGAAGCTGCCCGCATTCGTGATCGCGAGCTTGGCCTGGTGGGCGAGGCCGGCGAGCAGGCTCATCTTCGCGTCGTCGAAGCTCTCGGATGCGTTCGGCGGGATCGAGGCGACGATGCAGCAGAGGCGGCCCCCGTCCAGCTTGACCGGCGCGACGGCGAAGCTCTGGCCGTCCTCGAGCGGCGGCGCGCCCTCGATCGCGGCCGCCGCGTCGCTGTCGAGCACGAAGGGCGCATCGCGGCCGGCGAGCGCCTGCACGGCGTGGGGCTGGAAGCTGAGCGACAGCACCGTCTCCCGCCCAGGCCCCTCGAAGCCCCAGACGGCCGCGGGTAGCAGGAACTCGGACTCCAGGTCCTGCAGCCAGACCGAGGTCGTCGGCGAGCCGAGGATCGCGCCCGTCAGCTCCACGATCCGGCGCAGTACCTCCGGCAGGCCCTCGGCGGTCGCGAGCTCGCGGCTGAACTCGAGCAGTTCCTTCATGTGCTCCGCCTCGCGCCGCTGGGCCTCGTACAGCCGCGCGTTCTCGAGCGCGACCGCCGCGTGGCCGCCGAGGACCTCGAGCAGACGGACGTCGTCCTCGTCGAACTGGTCGCTGCCGAGCTTGGAGATCACGATCACGCCGACGACCCTCGACCCGTAGGAGAGCGGCACCGCGAGCAGCGATTCCTCGATCGGCTCGGTGCCGGGAATCAGGACGGCGAAGTCACAGTCGAGCGCGTTCGCGATCAGGAGCGACTTTCGCTCCTGGGCGGCGTGGCCGGTGATCCCCTCGCCGACCCGCGTCCGCGGCAGGTGCGCGTCCTCCCCCGGGCGGGCCGAGAGCAGGCCCCGAAAGGCGATCGGGATGATCTCCTCGCCCTCGACGATCGAGACACGGCAGTTGTGGTAGTCGATTAGTCCCCGCAGCTCGTCGGCGATCGCCGTGCCGATCTCGCGCACGTCGTTCAGCCGGTTCAGCTTTCCCGCCAGGCTCTGCAGCATCTTCAGGTGGGCGATCGAGCGGACGCGTGACTCACCGATCGTCGATGGATCAGGCCGCTCGTCCGTCGACTCGTCGAAGAGCACGATCCGGTCCTTGCCGCGGACCTTCGCGGTCATCATCGCCGCCTCGGCGCAGGCGATCAGCTCCCGAGCGTTCGAGGCGTGCTTCGGGCCTTCCGCCACCCCGACCGAGATCGTCACCTTGCCCGCGGGGCCGAAGTCGAGCTCGCTGAGGCAGTCGGTGAGCCGCTTCGCGAGGCCGATCGCCTCGCGGGCACGGCAGGAGCCCATCACGACGCCGAACTCCTCGCCGCCAAGCCGGCAGACGACGTCGGAGCCGCGGACGGCGGTCTTCAGCTGCTCGGCGAGCTCCCGGAGCACGTGGTCGCCGACGCCGTGTCCGTAGATGTCGTTGACCTTCTTGAAGTCGTCGATGTCGAGCATCAGCAGCGCCGCCGAGCCGCGGCTTCGGCTCGCTTGGGTCAGCTCGGCGCGCAGGTGCTCGTGGAAGAAGCGGTGGTTGTAGAGACCCGTGAGCGAGTCAGTCTGGGCCTGCAGCTCAAGGCGGGCGCGAGTCTGTGCATTGTCGAGCGCGAGGGCGGCTGCGTCGCCGAAGCGCTTGGCGAGCTCGAACTCTTCCTCGTCAAAGCCGGTGTCGGCGCCGAGCCGGTAGATACTGAGCACGCCCTTGACCGCGTCGCGCGCGATCAGCGGCACCGTGATCAGCGCCTCCTTCTCATCCGGCGGCGTCCCCGGCACGACCATCATCCGCGGGTCGAGATGTGCGTGGTTCGTGAGGACAGGCTCGCGGTGCTTCGCGGCCCAGCCGGCGAGGCCGGCGCCGAACTTGATCCGGTTCCGCATGATCTCCTCGGCCCAGCGGTCTCGCGCGAGCACCGGCAGCAGCACGGTCTGCGCCTCGTCGGCCTGGAAGATGCTGAGCGTGTCGTAGGGGATCAGGTCGGCGAGTGTGTCGGCGATCCTGTCGAGCAGCGCATCGAGGCTCTGCTCGGAGAGCACGTGGTGGAAGACGTCGGCTAAACGACGGTAGGAATCGACGAGCTCGCGCTGGGCTGGAAGACCTGTGACGACGCCGCCGCCGCCGTTTCGTGTCCCGTGCCCGTTGGTCGCGAGCGCAGCCTCGGAAAGAGGCGTTGCAGCAGCCGCATGCACTTCCCGCACACGCTCATCTTTGGGGAAACGGGCCCCTGTTTGACCCCCCGTCCGGGGGATCTAGGCGCGCTCGCCTAGGACACGTAGTAGGAGACGAGGAACGCCGCCAGGGCGGCCAGGCCGGCCATCGCGATCAGGGCGCGGCGGCGGGCGAGGAACGCGGCGGCGGCCGGATGAGGCACGAGCCGCCGCGGCAGGGCCCCGAGCGAAAGCAGGAAGATCGCAAGCGCCAGGACGACGAGGAGTGCCAGCTGTGTTCGGCCCGAGCCCGGCAGGATCCGGATGATCCGCGCCCCCAGGACGCCCGCCTGGCTCGTGTGGCGCTTCGGCTGTGGTTGCACCGAGGTGCCCGCGCGCGCCCGCGGCGCCGAGGCCCTCTTGGCCGAAGCGACGGGGGGCAGGCCGGTCACGTCCGTGTCGCCGAGCACCGCGAACACTCGAGCGGCTTCGCTCGAACCGCAGCCGAGGCGGCGGCCCGCGATCACGAGTCTCCGTCGGAAAACCGTTCGGCCGTGGCTTCGGCCGCGGATCCGGTACTCGCCGGCGCGCAGGCGGCGGCCCCGGATCCGGCCCGAGAAGCGGACACGGTTGACGCCGACGTGCCCGCGCACCGTGAAGGACTGCACCGTGCCGCAGGCGAGATCCTCGACGAAGAAGCGGACGAAGCCAGCCCGCCCGAGCCGGAAGACGAAGGTCGTCCTCGGATGGCGCCGGTCGAGGAGTAGCGCCTGCTGCTTGGTGGCCGACCTACGCCGCGCGGCCCGGCCCGAGGAGCGGCCGGTCGTCCGCTGCGGGTGGGGGGTTGAGGCGCGCGCGGACAGCGCGCCCCGCACCGGTGCGGATCGCGCCGCGGGAGCGGGCGGCGGACTCGTGAGCGGCGCCGTCACCCGCGGCGGCGGGGGGGCCGGCGGCGGGCTCGCGAGCCGCACCGTCAC
>DASUWJ010000126.1:0-4301 GCA_036378475.1 Gaiellaceae bacterium | reverse complement strand
AGCAGGCCGTGCGCACGATCATGCTCCGCCCCCAACCGCTCTCTCCGCGCCTGCGCCGCCTCTTCGCCGGCGGTCGCGCGCTCCTGCTCGATCCGGCCACCGCCCGGGAGCTCGGCGGGGCCTACGGCCTGCTCGTCCCCTTCCTCGAGAAAGGCTCGACGAGCGCGATCCTGCCGGTGTCGACCCAACAGGAGGTGCTCGGGACGATGACGCTCGTCTCGCTGGATCCTGCGCGCCCGCTCCGAGGCGCGGACATCGACCTAGCCCTCTCGGTCAGCGGCCAGGCCGCGCTCGCCCTCGACAACGCCAGGCTCTATCAGCAACAGAAGCGCTTCGCCGACACGATGCAGCGGTCCCTGCTGCCGCGCGCCCGGCCGAGACTTGCCGGGATCGAGGTCGGCGCCGTCTATGAATCCTCCGCCCGCGTCGATGTCGGCGGCGACGTCTACGACTTCCTCGTGCTCGAGGACGGGAGGCTGGCGGTCGTGGTCGGGGACGTGACCGGGCACGGGATCGACGCGACGGCCGACATGGCGATGGCGAAGTTCGTCTTTCGCTCGCTCGCGCGCGAGCATCCTGAGCCCGGGGACTTCCTCGCGGCCGCGAACGAGGTCGTGATCGGCGAGGTCGCGATGAGCAAGTTCATCACGATGCTCTACGTCACGGTCGACCCCGGCAAAGGCGAGGTCGCCTGCGCGTGCGCCGGGCATCCCTGGCCGCGGCTCGTCGGCGCAGAGGGCCGCGTCCGCTCCGTGCAGGCTCGTGGCCTGGCGCTCGGAATCGTGCCCGGCCAGACCTACTCCGAGCTCCGCGAACAGCTGCCGCGCGGGGCGGCCGTCGTCCTCTACACGGACGGGGTGATCGAGGCACGCCGAGCGGGAGAGCTGTACGGGGATGAGCGCCTGGACGCGGTGCTCGCCGCAAACGCCGGTCTGAGCCCCGACGAACTCGCCAAGGCGATTGTCGCCGACTGCCGCGACTTCGCGGGCGGCGAGCTGGCCGACGACTGCGCCGTCGTCGTGATTCGCCGGGTTTGAGCACCAGCCTCCGCCGGGGCGAGGGACGCGTCCTGCGGATCGGCCACCGCGGCGCGGCCGCCCTCGAGCCCGAGAACACCCTGCGCTCGTTCGAGCGGGCGATCGAGCTCGGGGTCGACTTCGTCGAGCTCGACGTGCTCGACTTGTCCGACGGGACGCTCGTGCTCGCGCATTCGGACGACCTGCTCGAGGTCAGCCACGGCGCCGCGGCGGGATCGGTGCGGAGACTCGGCCTCGCCGCCCTGCGCGAGGCCGCGCCCGAGCTCCCGACGCTGGCCGAGGCGCTCGCCTACTTCGCCGGGCGGAGAGGAGCCGTCGGCCTGCACGTCGACCTCAAGTGCGGCCCACGGGCGCCCGAGGTCGCGGAGGCCATGCGGCGGCACGACCTCGTGGGTCAAGCGTTCGTGACCTCTCCCTCGCTGGCAACGTTGCGCCGCTTGCGCGAGAGTGCCCCGGAGCTCCCGCGGGGTCTCGGCTACCCCTCGGACCGGCTCGGCCTCATCCGGCGAGGAGCGGTCCGGCCGTTCGTGACCCCGGCCCTCGTCGGGCTCGGGAGAGCGCTGCCCTATCGGCTGCGGCGCTGGCTCAGGCGCACCGGAGCCTCGGTCGCGAGCCTGCACCACGCCGTGCTCTCGGCCGCCGCGGTCGAGTCCTGCCACGCGGCCGGGTCAGCGGTCTTCACCTGGACCGTGAACGAGCCCGCCCTGCTCGAGCGCGTCGTCGAGCTCGGCGTCGACGGTGTCGTCACCGACGATCCCAGGATCTTCCAGGGCTAGACTTGCGGCAGTGAGACGAGCGGCACTCGCAGGGTTTTTCCTGATCGCACTCGCCGCCGCGGGACTGCTCGCCGCGACCGTCACCGCGGGTGTCCGCCCGCTCGCCCTCCTCGGCACGACCGGAACCACGGGCACGAGCGGAACGAGCACCGGCGGCACGACGACGGGCGCCAGCCCGACGATCGCGGCCGGGGTGGTGGTGGGCGGCGTCGCCGTGGGCGGGCTGTCGCAAGACGAGGCCTACGCGTCGCTCGACGACTCCTTCTCGCAGCCGCTCGTCCTGATCGTCAACTCGCACCGCCTCGCGCCGCTGCCCTCGCAGCTCGGCGCTTCCGCCCAGATCGGCGAGGCGGTTGCCGGTGCCCTGAGCGCAGCACCCGGGACGAGGCTGCCGCTCCCGGTCTCGGTCGACCGAAGCCGTGTGCGCGCCTACGTCGCCCTCCTCGCCAGGCGCTTCGACGCGAAACCCCTGGACGGGCAGCTCTTCCTGCGCGGCCTCCGGCCCTGGATCCAAAAGCCCCTCGTCGGGCGAAGCCTGTATCGAAAGCGGTCCGAGGCGGCGATCGCCGCCGCTCTAGTCGCCAACCGGCACGGGCCGCTGCGGCTGCGCGAGAAGGTGATCGCGCCGAAGCTCGTGCAGTCGAGCGTCGGCTCGGTGATCGTGATCCGGCGGGGCTCGAACCAGCTGCATCTGTACCGCGGCATGCAGCCCTGGCGCGTCTTCCCGGTCGCGACCGGGCAGGCGGCCTACCCGACGCCCCTGGGCCGGTTCCAGATCGTCGTCAAGTGGCGAAACCCCTGGTGGTACCCGCCTGCCTCGCCCTGGGCGCAGGGGCTGAAACCGGTGCCGCCGGGCCCCGGAAACCCGCTCGGCACGCGCTGGATGGGCCTGAGCGCGCCGGGAGTCGGCATCCACGGCACGCCCGATGCTTCCTCGATCGGCTACTCGGTCTCCCACGGCTGCATCCGGATGCGGATTCCGGACGCCGAGTGGCTCTTCAACCACGTCAGGATCGGCACGACGGTCTTCATCGTCGCCGCATGACCGCGCGCCCCTTCCGGCTCGCCTTGCAGGCGCTCGCGCTTGCCGGCGTGGCCGGTCTGCTCTTCCTGCTCGTCTGGAAGCTCGCCCACGATCCCGGCGGCGGGGTTGCGGCGGAACTCTCCCAGGGCAAGCATCCGAGTGCGCCGGACTTCGTCCTGCGCCGGCTCGATGGCCCCGGCAGCGTCCAGCTGGCCGCGATCCGACGGCCGCGCGTCCTCGACTTCTTCGCCTCCTGGTGCTACTACTGTCCGGCCGAGTCGACCCGCCTGGAGCGCTACTCGAGGCTGTACGGAAACAAGATCGCCTTCATCGGGGTCAACACCGACGACTTCAGCGCCGATGCGAGGCGCTACGTCAAGCGCTACCGGCTCACCTACACGATCGTCCGCGAGCAGGGCAAGAAGGTCCTGAACGCCTGGGGCGGCCTGCCGATCCCCCGGATCTTCTTCATCGACCGAAACGGCAAGGTGCTCGGCCAGCTGCTGGTGGAGGAGGACCTGCCGCGGTTCCTGAAGAAGCTCGCGGCCGAGGCATGAGGCGACTCGCGCTTGTCGCCGCGGCGGCGCTCGCGCTCGCTCCCGCGGCGCTCGCGAGCGAGCAGCATCCGACCCTGAACGAGCTCGAGAACGAGATCATGTGCCCGGTCTGCACGGTCCCGCTCGCCCAGTCCGATTCTCCGGCGGCGAAGCGGATGGAGGCGATCATGCGCGTCCAGATCGCGAGCGGCTGGACGAAGAGCCGGATCGAGAACTACTGGGTCGCGCAGTTCGGTGAATCGATCCTCGCCTCGCCGCCGAAGCGCGGCTTCGACCTGCTGGCCTGGGTCCTGCCGCTCGCCGGGGCCGCCCTGGCAGCAGCCGCCCTGGGCGTGGCCGCCGTCCGCTGGCGAGGCCGGCGGCCGGCGGAGCCGCCGCTCGCGCCTCGTTCGCTGAACGGCGGCGGCCGGCTCGAGCCGGAGCTCGAGCGCCGGCTCGACGAAGAGCTCGCGCGCTTCGACGCCTGAGCGATGATCGGGCGCCTGCCGGTCGCATTTCTCGCCGGGCTCGTCTCCTTTCTCGCCCCCTGCGTGCTGCCGCTCGTGCCGGGCTACCTGTCGGCGGTCTCAGCGGTCGAGGCCGGACGGCTGGGGCAAGCAGGCACGACCAGGCGGGTCTTCGTCTCCAGCCTGCCCTTCGTGGCCGGGTTCACGGCCCTCTTCGTCGTGCTCGGGGCCGGCGCGGGTCTCGTTGGCAACTCGGTCTCCCTGAACTCGACCCGCATGCAGGCGGTCGCCGGGTTCGTGGTCGTCCTCTTCGGACTCGCCTTCATCGGCCTGCTGCCCTTTCCGGAGCGCCTCGTCGCGCCCGGGCTCGTGGGCGAGGCCAGGCGCCGGCGATCGGGTGCGCTCCTCGGCGCGGCCTTCGCGGTCTGCGCTGCTCCGTGTATGGGGCCCGTCCTCGGTGC
>DASUWJ010000125.1:0-9875 GCA_036378475.1 Gaiellaceae bacterium | reverse complement strand
CCGCCGAGGAGGCCGGTCATCACCGTCTCGGCGACACAGGAGGCGAGCGAGGCGGCGACGGCCGCATCCGCGGCGGAGCCGCCCGCCTCGAGGATCTCGATCCCGGCCTCGACCGTGCTTGGATGGCCGGCGGCGACGGCGGCCTTCACTCGACCCGGACCGCGATCGTGCCCAGGCGAACGATCCCCTCCCGCGGGAAGTCAAACAGCTCGCCGCGCCACTCATCCGCCACGAACTCGAACTCCCGCCCGCCGAGCGGTCGTGCCTGGAGGGCGGGATAGACCTCGGTCTTGCCCGTCAAGGGGTCGGTCTCGGTCCGCCCGAGCCAAAGATCGCCGTCCTTGACCGCCAGCTCTAGCTCGATCCCCTGGCCCCGGTAGCGGCCGGACAGCGCGGCCAGCTCCACCTCGGTCAGGGACACCGCTTGCCTCTGCTCGCGGCCGAGCCCAAGCTGCTCGAGCACGTCCCGGAGCGCCGCTCCGCCCCGGCTCGAGTTGGTCAGAGCGGCGACGGCGAGTTCCGCGTCGGGGACGAGCAGGAGCAGCGACTGGTAGCCGGCGGCGGAGCCGGCGTGCTCGACAGTCCGGCGGCCGCCGCGCTCCGAAATCGACCAGCCGAGGCCGTAGGCCTCGCTCCCGGTCGCGATTTGGGGCCGTTGCAGCTCGGCGATCGACTCAGGCCGAAGCGGCCCCGGGCCGCCCAGGTGGTGGGCGGCGAAGGCGAGCAGATCAGGAACCGAGGACCAGAGGCCCCCCGACGGCCGCCGGACGCGCGGGTAGGAGTCCGGGGCGACGCGGTGCAGGTCCGCGCCCGGGCGGATCTGAGTGTGACCGCGCGCGGCGCCCGAGCCCGGGCCGAAGCCGGTCGCCTCGAGCGAGAGCGGCTCGAGCACCCGCGAGCGCAGTGCCTGCTCGAAGCTCGTCGAGGCGGCGCGGGCGCACGCGGCGCCGACCAGCCAGTAGCCGACGTTGGAGTAGGAGAAGAGCTCTCCCGGGCCGACCGGCAGCGGCTCGGGCGCCTCCACGGCGAGGCGAGCGAGCGGCTCGTCGGCCTCGTCGAAACGGGCGAGCGGCCCCGGCCACTCGCAGGCAAGCCCGCCCTGGTGGCTGAGCAGCTGGCGCACGGTCGCCTCGACCTGCGTCCTCGGCGGCGGCGCGTCCAGCTCGAGCAATCCCTCCCCGGCCAGGGCCGAGGCCAGCGTGGCCACGAACGGCTTCGTGATCGAGGCAATCCGAAAGACGGTCGCCGGGGCCACACGCTCCTGGCGCCCGAGCTCGCGCGTGCCGTCCGAGGCGAAGACGAGCGCGCCTTGGGAAAGGACGCCGAGGACGATTCCGGGCACGTTCCAGCGCCGACGGGCCTCGTGCACGAGCGCCGCCAGCTTCGGCCCGGAAACCGGCTCGATCAAGACGGCTGCTACCCTACTTCGAGACCGTGGCCCCGGCCCGCTCGCGTTCCTTGGCGCGGCAGGCGGAGACCACGGTGGCGCAGCTAAAGGAGGAATGAGTGCCTCTCACCAAGGAAGCAAAGCAGGAGATCATCGGACAGCACGGCCGCAGTGACGCCGACACGGGCTCGCCGCAGGTACAGATCGCACTTCTGACCCGACGCGTCAACGAGCTGACCGAGCATCTGCGCGCGCATCCCAAGGACCACTACTCGCGTCGTGGCCTGCTGAAGCTCGTGGGCCGGCGACGGCGGCTCCTGCAGTACCTGCAAAAGCGCGACCTCGAGGGCTACCGCGCTCTGATTTCCGAGCTCGGTCTGAGGAGGTAGATGGCTGAAACCCCCGGACCAGGGGAAGAACCCTGGCGGGACCGCACGAACAGCGAAACCGAGGGTGGAAGTTTGAGCGAGCCCGTCGAGCGAATGGGCTGACTCAAACCTCCACCTTCCAACAAGAAGTGGAGGAATAGATGAGCATTGCAACGCAGGGCCCGACCACGTTGAGCGTGGAGATCGCGGGCCGTGAGATCACGTTCGAAACCGGCAAGTTGGCCAAGCAGGCCGACGGCGCCGTCGTCGTCCGCGAGGCCGACACGATGGTGCTCGCAACCGCGCAGGGCAAGACCGAGGCGCGGGAGGGGGCAGATTTCTTCCCCCTGACCGTCGATGTCGAGGAGCGGATGTACGCCGCCGGCAAGATTCCCGGTGGCTTCTTCAAGCGCGAGGGACGCCCGACCGAGAAGGCGATCCTGACCGCGCGCATGATCGACCGCCCGATCCGGCCGCTCTGGCCGAAGGGATTCAAGAACGAGGTGCACGTGGTCTGCACGACGCTCTCGGCCGACCTCGTGACCGCGCACGACATCCTGGCGATCAACGGCGCCTCGGCGGCGCTGATGATCTCGCCGCTGCCATTCCTCGGGCCGGTGGGGGCGGTTCGGGTCGGGCTGATCGAGGGCCAGTTGGTGATCAATCCGACGCTGGCGGAGGTCGAGGAAGGCACGAGCTCACTCGACCTGGTCGTCGTCGGGACCGCCGATGCGCTGACGATGGTCGAGGCCGGCGGAGCCGAGATCCCCGAGGGGCAGCTGCTCGAGGCGCTCGCGCTCGCCCACGAGGAGATCCGGAAGCTCTGCGAGTTGCAGAACGAGCTGCAGCGGCAGGTCGGCAAGGCCAAGTGGCTCGACAACGGGCTGACCGAGGAGCTCGAGCGGGGCCAGGGCGCCAAGCTGCGCGAGCGGATCCACTCGCAGGGGCTCCGCGAGGCCGGCAGTGCGGTCGAGGAGATCGTCGCGGAGATCGTGCCGCCGCTGACGATGGAGTCCACCGAGGAGGACATCATCAGGGAGGTGCAGACCCGCGCGAGCCTCGCGATGCTCCTGGAGCGCGCTCGCCTGGAGGCCGTCGAGGGCCCAGTGCGCGAGCAGTTCGAGGCTGACCTGCGGGCGCTGACCGAGGCCGAGCAGGATCCGAAGGAGCTCAAGTCCGCAAAACGGCACCTGCTGTTCGACCGGATCGAGGAGCAGGTGCAGCTGCCCTTCCCGGTCGCGGCCGCGATCACGGAGGGGGAGGAGCCCCCCTCGAAGGACGGGCTCACCCGCCAGTACGTGAAGAAGGCGGCCGAGGCGATCTACAAGGAGCTCGTCCGCCGCAAGATCGCGGTCGAGAAAAGGCGCCCCGACGGCCGTGGCTCCGAGGACATTCGCGAGATCACCTGCGAGGTCGGGGTCGCGCCGCGGCCGCACGGCTCCGCGCTCTTCACGCGGGGCCAGACCCAGATCATGACCCTCCTGACCCTCGGCACCGCCAAGGAGGGGCAGCGGATCGACGACCTCTCGCTCGAGAGCGAGCGGCGCTACATGCACCACTACAACTTCCCGCCCTACTCGGTCGGCGAGACCGGCTTCATGCGGGGGCCCAAGCGTCGCGACATCGGGCACGGGGCACTCGCTCAGCGGGCGCTCGAGCCGGTGATTCCGCCGGCCGCCGAGTTCCCGTACACGATCCGCCTCGTCTCGGAGACGCTCGAGTCGAACGGCTCGTCGTCGATGGGCTCGGTCTGCGGCTCGACGCTCGCGCTGATGGATGCCGGCGTCCCGATCGCCGCGCCCGTCAGCGGGATCGCGATGGGTCTCGTCAAGGAGGGCGAGGACTACACGATCTTGACCGACATCCAGGGTGCCGAAGACCACCTCGGCGATATGGACTTCAAGGTCGCTGGCACGCGGGCCGGGATCACGGCGCTGCAGATGGACATCAAGATCACCGGCGTCACGCAGGAGATCCTGAGCGCGGCGCTCGAGCAGGCGAAGCGGGCGCGGGAGTTCATCCTCGACAAGATGCTGGAGGCGATTCCGGAGCCTCGGCACGAGCTTGCGGGTCACGCGCCGCGAATCTCCTCGGTCAAGATCGACTCGGAGAAGATCGGCATGGTGATCGGCAAGGGCGGCGAGACGATCCGCGCGCTCGAGAGCGACTACGACGTGCAGATCGACATCGAGGAGGACGGCAACGTCCTGATCTACGCGACCGAGGGCGACAAGGCGGACGCGGCGATCGCCGCGATCACCGCGCTGACGAAGTCGCCGGAGGTCGGGGACACCTACACGGGTAAGGTCGTGAAGACGACGCAGTTCGGCGCCTTCGTCGAGCTGACCAAGGGAACGGACGGGCTGCTGCACGTCTCCAACGTCGGCCCGGGCCGCGTCGGCCACATCGAGGACGTAATGACCCGCGGCGACGTGGTCGACGTGATCGTCCAGGAGGTGGACAAGGAGCGAGGGCGGATCGGCCTGAAGCTCGTCGCCAAGCACGAAAACGGCAACATGGTCCAGCCCGAAGAGCTGATCGAGCGAGCCAAGAATGCCCCGCCGCGGCCACCCGAGGAGGACCGTCCTCGCGGCGGCCGGGAGCGCGGCCGGGGCGGCCGCGGCCGAGACCGCGAGCGGCGCTAGCGAGCTTCGCTCGTCGTCGGGCTCGTTTTCGTAGGCGCTGATGAGTCCACGGGGGCGCGCAGGCGCCCCCCGGGGACCGGCCGGCCGCGCTCGCCGGGCCCCGCTCCAAGGACGAGGGACCGAAGCGGCGGCCCTTTAGTCTCGGCGTGACCCACGCCGTGATCGTCACGCTGGCCGCGCTCGGAGTGGCCGGCCAGGTGCTGGGCGCCCTCCTGGCCGCGGCCGCCCTGGCTGCGGCGTTCGGTCTGCGCTCGCCGCTTCGCGCGCTCCGGCGCGCCGCCGAGGGGTACGAGCTCTGGCTCAGCTTCGTCGTCGCGGCACTTGCAACAGGTGGCAGCCTCTTCTTCTCCGAGATCGCACACTTCGTCCCCTGCGAGCTTTGCTGGTACCAGCGGATCTGTACGTATCCGCTCTCGATCATCACCCTGCTCGCGGCCCTCGCGAACGAGCCGCGAATCGCCCGCTACCTGCTGCCGCTGCCGCTCGCCGGCGCGGGCGTTGCCACCTACCACCTGCTGGTCGAGAACGGTGTCGTCGGGCAGCCGGGCTCCTGCCTGCTATCGGCGCCCGGCGGCTGCTCCGTCAAGTGGATCAACGAGTTCGGCTACGTGACGATCCCAACGCTCGCGCTGACCGCCTTCGCGCTCCTCTTTGCCTTCTTCTTGCTCGCGGCCTTCGAGCCTCTGGCTACCGTAAGGGAGGATGACGAGCGGTAGGAAAGCCCGTGGCCAGCGCCGCCAGGCGGCTGCGCCCCCGCCCGTGCAGCGCAAGGGAGAGCGCCGAAGGGCCTCCCCCAAGGTGCTCGTGGCCGCCGCGCTTGCCGGGCTCGTCCTCGCCGGCACGGCGGTCGGGATCGCGACGGCCGTGGGAAACAAGAGCAGCCCGCCCGTGCCGACCGCCACCCGCGGCTCGCTCGCGACCGGGCTCCCGGGAGCAGCGGAGGTGCAGCGGCTCTTCGTCGGCATCCCGCAGCACGGCAACGTCCTCGGCTCGCCCCGCGCGCGAGCGACGATGATCGAGTACGTCGATCCCCAGTGCCCCTACTGCCGCGAGTTCGAGTCGGCCGTGATGCCCGACATCATCCGGCGCTTCGTCCGGACCGGGAAGCTCAAGATCGAGGCGCGCACGATCGCGTTCATCGGCCAGGACTCGCTGCGCGGACGCGATGCCGCTCTGGCGGCCGGGCAGCAGGGCCGGCTGTTCAACTTCATGCAGCTCCTCTACTTCAACCAGGGCACCGAGAACTCGGGCTGGCTCTCGAGCGACTTCGTCAAGAGGGTGGCCGTCAGCATCCCGGGACTGGACGTGCCGAGGCTGACGGGTGCGGCCGGCTCAGCAGCTGTCCTGAGCCAGGCCAACAGGCTCGAGGCCGAGGCGACCGCCGACAGGGTGTCGGGGACGCCGACCGTCTACGTCGGCAGAACGGGCTCGAAGCCGAAGGTCGTTGCGCTCCAGTCCCCCGACGACGAGCGAACGCTCGTCACTGCGATCCAGCGCGCGGGCGGCTAAGAGCTAGCGCGCCTCGCGCTAGTACGCTCTTCCCGTGCAGAAGTACGTTCTGAGCGAGCTCGACTCGGGTGAGCGGGTCATCTCCGAGCGACTCGAGCACGTGCGCTCGATCGCGATCGGCTTTTGGATCGGCGCCGGCTCGCGCGACGAGAAGGCCAAGCGGGCGGGCGCCTCCCACTTCATCGAGCATCTGCTCTTCAAGGGAACGGCGTCCTACTCCGCCCAGCAGATCGCGGAGATCTTCGACACGCTCGGCGGTGAGCTCAACGCCGCGACCTCCCGCGAGCACACGGTCGTCTACGCACGAGTGCCGGACGACCGGCTGGAGACCGCGCTCGAGGTGATGGGCGAGATGGTGTTCGCGCCCCAGTTCGCCGAGCTCGACGCCGAGCGTGAGGTGGTGCTGGAGGAGATCGCGATGTACGAGGACCAGCCGCAGGAGCTCGTGCACGACCTGATCCAGGAGGCGACCTTCGGCTCGCACCCCCTGGGGCGGCCGGTGATCGGAACGGCGGCCGTGATCGCCTCGATCGGGCGGCGGTCCTTGACCTCCTACCACCGGGCGATGTACGTCCCGGGCAACGTCGTCGTCTCCGCCGCCGGCAACGTCAAGCACGAGACGCTGCTTCGGCTGCTGAATCGGGCGCAGATGAAGGCCCTGCGCGACCCCCGTCCTCGAGGACCGCACGTCCGCAGACCGCTCGTCAAGGCACCGCCGCCGGGCCTTCGCTTCACGCGCAAGGACACCGAGCAGTACCACGTCTGCCTCGCTGCACCCGGGATCTCGCGCTCCGATCCGCGCCGCTTCGCCGCCTCGCTCCTGGACGGCATTCTCGGCGGCTCCGCCTCCTCGCGACTCTTCCAGGAGATCCGTGAGAAGCGAGGGATGGCCTACGCCGTCTACAGCTTCGCCTCGCAGTACACGGACACGGGCCAGATCGGTGTCTACCTGGGGACGCGGGAGGAGAACCTGCGCGAGTGCCTCGAGATCACGATCGAGCAGATCGCCGAGATCGCCTCCGGAAACCTGCGTCCCGACGAGCTGGAGCGCGCGAAGGAGAACCTGAAGGGCCGGATCATGCTCTCGATGGAGTCGACCTCGAACCGGATGAGCCGGCTCGGCAAATCGCTCGTCACGGACACTGAGCTCGTCTCGATCGAGCGGATCATCGCCGAGATCGAGGCGGTGGAAGCCGACGAGCTGGCCGAGCTGGCGGACGTCCTACTCGCCCCGGAGAAGATCTCCGCAGCGGGGATCGGGCCGAGCCAGCGGCGCTTTCTGAGCGCCGTGGCGCTGGTCAACCCGGAACTCGCGCGCGCCGCGTGAACGTCGCCCTCTTCGGGCATCGGGGCAAGGTCGGCTCGGTGCTCCGGCCCGCGCTCGAGGCGGCCGGCCACGATGTGCGCGGGATCGGCGCGGGCGAAGCGGCCGACCTCGCGGGCCTCGACGCGGCGATCGACTTCACCCGGCCCAAGGCCGTCGCGGGCAACGTCCGGGCCTGCCTCGAGCATGACCTGCCCTGCCTCGTCGGCACGAGCGGGCTGCCCACGGAGGAGCTCGAGCGGCTCGGCGAGCTGGCCCGGGAACGGGCGCTGGCGCTCCTGGTGGCGCCGAACTTCGCGGTCGGAGCCGTGCTGATGATGCGTTTCGCGGCCGAGGCCTCCGAGTACCTGCCGCGCGCCGAGATCATCGAGCTGCATCACGAGGGAAAGCGCGACGCACCCTCGGGCACCGCGCGCGCGACCGCCGAGCGGCTTCCGGGCGAGCCGGCGATCCACTCCGTGCGCCTGCCCGGCCTCCTCGCCCACCAGGAGGTGCTGCTGGCAGGTGGGGGAGAGTTGCTGACGATCCGCCACGACACCCTCTCGCGCGAGGCCTTCGTTCCGGGCGTCCTGCTCGCGCTCGAGCGGCTGCCGGCGCTCCCGCCCGGGCTGACCCTCGGGCTCGAGCCGCTGCTTCGCCCCGCGTAGCAGGCGGACCGAGCGGGACCCGCTCGGCCCTCGCGAGGCCTCGCCCGAGCCGGTAGAACTTGCCGCATGCCCTCCGAGCTGAAGCGCCGCTGCCACCTCGTCTATGCGCTCGCCCCCGAGGCAATCGGCGCCCGCGAGGCGAACGATTGCCTGAACGAGTACATCGCCGACCGGAGGCGCGGGATCGCCGTCTTCCACGACCACTTCACCGGCCGGCCTCGCGGCGGGATCGCCGTCTGGGAGATCCGGAGCGAGGAAGAGCACGCGCTCCTCCTCGATCCCGGCCCGCTCGAGGGCTGGGAGCTTCGGATCCATCCGCTCATGTACTCGCTGGCCACGGGCGGCTTCGCCGCGCTGATCGACCTCAACCTCGCGCGATTCGCGGGCACGAGCCTCGCCAGGCTCGCCGCCGAGGAGGAGCAGGACGAGCGCTTCTGGTGGCGGCAGCATTGACAATCGAGCGCGTCAGCGAGCAGACGCTGGACGAGCTGCTGCCGCTCCTGCGTGCCTACTGCGACTTCTACGAGGTCTCGCCCGGCGACGCCGAGCTCCTTTCCTTGGCGCGCGCCCTGATCGCCGACCCCGAGCGCGAAGGCGTCCAGCTGCTCGCCCGTGACGGCGAGACGGGCGCGGCCATCGGCTTCGCCACGGTCTACTGGAGCTGGGCGACGACGAGGGCTGAGCGAATCGGGGTCATGAACGACCTCTTCGTCTCGGCCGAGGCGAGGGGCAGGGGCGCCGCCGAAGCGCTGATCGAAGCCTGCCGCGCCGAGTGCGCCCGCCACGGCGCAGGCAAGCTGACGTGGCAGACCGCGCCGGACAACCTGCCCGCCCAGAGGGTGTACGAGCGGGTCGGCGGGATCGAGGAGCGCTGGCTCGACTACTGGCTGCCCGTCGAGCGGCAGGCGGCAGCCACGCAGCGCTAGCGGCACCCGCCCGCCGGGCCGTCCGTCCCGCCGCCGGGCCGAGCCGCGCCGGTCGGCGAAGGCCCGAGTCTGCCGGAAACGTGGGCAGTGCAGGTGAAGCGGCGCCGGCGAGTAACATCAGGCCGTGCTGGGCGAAGTGATCACCGCGACCGTGACGCCCTTCGCTGCCGACGGCGCGGTCGACTACGAGCGCTACGCCGAGCTCTGCAGCTACCTCGTCGACCACGGCTCGGACGGGATCCTCGTCGCCGGCACGACCGGCGAGTCGCCGACCCTCACCGACGAGGAGCGGCTCCAGCTTTTGCGCACCGCGATCGGGGCCGTCGGCGAGCGCGCGGGCGTGATGGCAGGGACCGGGACAAACTCGACCGAGCACTCGATCCGCCTGACCGAGCAGGCTCACGAGGCAGGCGCGGAGGCCTTCCTGGTCGTCACGCCCTACTACAACAAGCCGACCCCGCGGGGCATCGTCGAGCACTTCCGGGCGATCGCCTCCGCCAGCGACAGGCCGATCATGGTCTACAACATCCCCGCCCGGGTGGTGGTCAACATCGCGCCCGAGACGATCGCGGAGCTGGCCGAGATCCCGACCGTGCGGGCGGTCAAGCAGGCAAACGACGATCTCGAGCAGGCACGCCGGATCCTCACAGAGACCGAGCTCGCGCTTTACGCAGGCGATGACAACCTGATCCTCCCCTTCCTGGAGCTCGGCGGCACCGGCGGCGTCTGCGTGCACACGCACGTCGCCGGCATGCAGGTGAAAGAGCTCGTTCGCCGCTTCCGCGAAGGGGACGCTGAGGGGGCGAGGCGGATCGACCAGGAGCTCGCACCCGTCTACGAGCTGCTGAAGGTGACAACCAATCCGATCGCGATTAAGGCCGCGCTCAACCTGCTCGGACACGACGTCGGCGGCCTGCGCCTGCCGCTCGTCGAGGCAAGCGAGGACGAGCGCGCCCAGATCCGGGACTGTCTCGAGCGCCTCGGCACACTCGAGCCCGCGCAGGCCTAGCCACTCCTCGCCGCCCTCTCTCGCCGGGGCGAGACAGGTGGGCCGCTGAGCGGCTCAGTG
>DASUWJ010000124.1:0-3942 GCA_036378475.1 Gaiellaceae bacterium | reverse complement strand
CGGTCATCCTTGCCTCTTCGGCCATCGTGGTGCTCCTCTCATCGATTCGTGGTGAACCGACGAGTTTGGAGCCCGCGGTGGCCGGAACCTTTCTCCCGGTCCTACACGGGCGCCGTTACACCACTTCTACCGACGTGACCGGCGGCCCTTCCGGTCGGTTCACCCGGCCTGCCAGCTGAGCTGTCTGCGACTCTACAGCTTGTCCAAAACGGTCGATCCCGCGGGTCGGGGATGCGAGGGACCAGAATGTCCACGACGCGCGTAGACCCACCAAGGTCCGGAGGACTGCTTGAAGCTTCGAAGAAGGACGGACAAGATCGGCAGCAGAGGTCTCTCGTGAAGGCGGGCTATCGGCGCTTTCTCGTCTCGCTGGCGGCCGCCGTCGTGCT
This sequence comes from Gaiellaceae bacterium, assembly GCA_036378475.1. GTDB lineage: Bacteria > Actinomycetota > Thermoleophilia > Gaiellales > Gaiellaceae > 13-2-20CM-68-14. The sequence goes on along the minus strand of DASUWJ010000124.1, from coordinate 3,553 downwards.
CGCCGGCGGCGTCGCGAGCGAGCTTCCCGGCGACGCCGGAGCTCCGCTCTCGCTCGGCCGCGGCCCGTACGAGTGGCCGATCAAGCCGTTCAACCGCCAGCACGCCGTGAGCGCCTTCTTCGGCGATCCGCGCACCATCTTCGTGGGTCCGCTCAGAAACGGAGATGCGATCGGGGCGGCGTTCCACAACGGGATCGATATTCCCGCTCGCGCCGGGACTCCGGTCTACGCCGTGGTCGGAGGCCTCGTCCACCTGCCAAGCGGCTCCGAGGTGGTCGTCTTCTCACCGGATGAGCGCACCTTCCAGTACCAGCACGTCAAACCCGCAGTCGTCGAGGGACAGTACGTCGCTGCGCACTCGACCCTGCTCGGACGCGTAGACGGCTGGGCGGGTCATCTCCATTTCGCCGAGATCACCGGCTTTCGACCCAGGAACCCCCTCGCGCCCGGTCACCTGGAGCCCTATCGGGACACGACCCGGCCGCACGTCGTCTCGGTCTCGTTCAGGACCCCCGACGGGGATCTCCTTTCGCCGGCTCGGCTGTTCGACCGGGTCGACATCGTCGTTCGCGCCTACGACCCGCCGCCATTCCCGCGCTTCGGCGCGAGGGTGCTGCTGCCGGTGACCCCGGCGGCACTGCTCTGGTCGGTCACGCGTCCCGACGGGCAGGTCGTTTTACACCAGCGCGCGGGACCCGATTTCCGGAGGACGATCCCCCATAACGCCGAGTTCTGGCGTGTCTATGCCCGTGGTACGTACCAGAATCACGTCGTCTTCGGGGGCCACGCGCACATTCATCTCGCCGGGCGCTACCTGTTTCACCTCGTGCCCGATTTCTTCAACACGGGCGGGCTCCCGGACGGGACCTACATCCTGAACGTGACCGCGATCGACACGGGCGGCAATCGGAGCAAGCCGCTGCACGTTCGGTTCACGATCGCCAATCACTCCTGACTAGGCTGCGACGGGGCCACGTCCCATCGACGGCGATCGGCTGGCCGCTAGGATCCTTGCCCTCCCTCCCGCGGCCGGTTGGGGTTCCGGCCGCGAGCAGGCGAGGGTGGGAGGACTGAGGCGTTCCCCCCTCGCCCAAAGTGCTCGTCGTCTCGGCCGGTGCGGCCGCGGCGTGGTCTCTGCCCGCGCCGGCCGCTCACTTCCCGGTGCTCGCGCGAGTGCTCGGCATCTGTTGCCGGCTCGAGGGCGCGAGCACGGTCGCCCTCACCTTCGACGACGGCCCGCATCCCGAGGGAACACCGGCGATCCTCGATGCACTCGAGGAGCGCCAGGCGCGGGCGACGTTCTTCCTCGTCGGCGAGCAGGTAGAACGGTGGCCGGAGCTCGCCGCCGAGACTGCCCGCCGCGGTCATGAGATCGCTCTCCACGGTCACCGTCACCAACTCCTGCTTCGCCGCAGGCCCGCGGCTCTCGCCAGAGACCTCGACGAAGCGGCCGCTCTGATCGAAGCGGTCACCGGCCGTGCGCCGGCGTACTACCGGCCTCCCTACGGCATCTTCAGCAGCGCCGCGCTCGCTCTCGTCAGACGCCGGGGCTGGGAACCGATGCTCTGGTCGCGCTGGGGGTGGGACTGGAGCGCCCGCCATTCGCCCGCCGCGATCGCCCGCCGCGCCGGCGCCGGCCTGCGCTCAGGCGATGTGGTGCTGCTGCACGATGCCGATCACTACAGCGCACCCGGCTCGTGGCGAAGGACGCTCGCTGCTCTCCCGCCCGTGTTGGAGGAGATCGCGGCGCTCGGCGCCTCCGCCGCGACACTCAGCGAGTCGACGTAACGGCGGACGCCCTCCCGGAAGCTCGTGGTTGGGCGCCAGCCGAGCTCGCGCACGGCGCGGGCCCCCGAAATGAGCCGCCCCTGGAGGTCGGCCTGGCGCTCTGCCGTGTAGACGATCGGGACCTTGCCCACCACGTCGCACACGACCTCGGCCGTCTCCCGGACGGTCGTTCGTTCCGACCCGACCAGGTTGTAGGTTCGGCCGGCCGCGGCCGGCTCGAGCGCCGCGACGAGCCCGGCCGCGAGATCCTCGACGAAGACGAACTGGCGGGCCTGGAGCCCGTCCCCCATGATCGTCAGCGGTCTGCCGGCCATCGCCTGGCGCACGAACGTCGCCACGACCGTCGCGTCGCGCGCCCGCGGGCCGTGCGGGATCCCGAAGCGCAGGATCGTCGGCTCGAGGTCGTAGAGCTCGGCGTACGAGCGGCAGTACATCTCGCCGGCAAGCTTCGTCGCCGTGTAGAGATGTCGTGGCTCGGGGAGCGGGGTGTCCTCGTCGAGGGGCTCCGTGCCAGCAGCGCCACCGTAGACCCAGATCGTGCTCGCGTAGACGACGCGCGAGATCCGGTTCAGGCGCGCAGCCTCCAGGACGAGCTCGGTGCCCCGCGCGTTGACGAGCTCCGCGTAGACGGGCTTCGCGACCACATGGTTGACGTCGGAGACCGCCGCGAGGTGGACCACCAGCGAGCAGCCGCGCATCGCCTTCGCGAGAGACGTTCCGTCGATCAGATCGCCGACCACCGTCTCCACCTCGGCGGGGGAGTGAAACGGGGAGGCGACGAGATCGAAGATCCGCGGCTCGTATCCGCCTGCCCGCAGCTGGTCGACGACGTGCGAGCCGATGAATCCGGCTCCGCCGGTCACGAGGACCTTCATCAGCCGCTCCCCGTCTCCCCGTCTTCTGCCCTGCCTCCCCGGTAGTAGAGCGGGACGCACCAGTGGTGCTCGGCGACCCAGTCCGTGTTCGGCAGCTCGACCGGATGGCGCAGAAGGCGGTGGCAGGGCGTGTTGTAGACGAGGCCGGTCGAGCGCTCGATCGGCTCGAAGACGATGTACTTGTACAGACCGGAGACCATTCCCTCGGGAAGTTGGAGCCGGGCCGGATAGAGGGGGTCGAGGAGCTCGCGCGCGTCGGCGTTCTTCGTGCGCACGATCTCGTCGAGGCGTTCGGTATTGACGATGCCGAGCGCGGCCGTGAACTCGTTCATTCGTTCGTTGAGGCCGCGAACGGCATAGTCCGGCTTGCCGTAGTTACGGTAGGTCCGCGCGAACTCGACCAGCTCGGGGTGGCGGGAGACGAGCATCCCTCCTTCACCGGTCGAGATCGTCTTCGTGGCCGCGAAGGACCAGATCCCAGCATCCCCCCAGGTCCCCGGCCTCCGTCCGTTCCATTCGGCCCCGTGGGCGTGCGCGCAGTCCTCAATCAGGAAGATTCCCTCCGCGGCGCAAAAGGCGGCGATCTGCTCGGTCTCGAAGGCAAGGTGGCCGCCGATGTGGACGAGGAAGGCAGCTCGCGGGCGGTGGGCTCTCGCCTTTTGCTCGAAGTCCTCGAACGAGACGCACAGATCCTCGCGGTTGCAGTCGACGAACTCCACCTCGGCGCCGGCCTGGAGGGCCGCGAAGGGGGTTGCCATGAACGTGTTCGAGGGGCAGAGGACGGTTTCGCCACGAACCTGCGCGTATTCGAGCGCCGCAGCAGCGGCGCCGCTCCAGCTCCCGTAGGCAATCGCCGGCAGCCCGTTCCAGCCTTCCCAGGCTCGCTCGAA
>DASUWJ010000123.1:0-10567 GCA_036378475.1 Gaiellaceae bacterium | reverse complement strand
GGGGCTCGGCTCCTCGGGACGCTCGGCGAGGGCGAGCCCGAGCGCGTCGAGTGTCTCTGCGAGCGCGCGCTCGGCATAGGCGGCTAGGCGCCTCGGCGTCGCCAGGACGAGGAAGCCGACGAGCGCGCTGTTTTCGCGCCGGAGCGGCAGCGCGAGCACGAAACCCTCGCTTCGCAGCTCGAAACCGCCGGCGCTGAGGAGCCTCGCACCGGATTCGGCCTCGCGGACGAGCCAACTCGTCAGTTCGGACAACGGTGGTCCACCGGTCCCGGCCTCGCGCGAGAGGGTGCCGCCGAGGCCGTCTTCCTGCCAGTCGACGAGGGCTATCCAGCGCGCGTCGCAGGCGTGGGCGAGCAAGGCCGCCAGGGCGTCGAAGGACTGCTCGCGCGTGCGCGCGTGGCCGACCGCTTCGAGCACGGATTCGCTCAGCCGCTCGCCGCGGACGCGCCGCCTGACGTAGAGGAGGAGACCTGCGGCGCCGACCGCCAGGCCGGCGCCGATCAGCTCGAGCTGGCCGAAGGCGGCCCCGACCAGGGCGAGCGTGACGCCTGCGAGTGCCACCAACTCGGGCCGGTCGCGCAGGTCGCGCGCACCCGGGATGAGCGGCAGCCTGTAAGGAATCGCGGCGTCCCGCAGCTGCGAGAGCTCCTCGGGGCTCAGCACGGTGGCGGGGTCGAGCCCGCGCTGGACGGCGATGAACGCCTTGGCGACGGTCGGATGGAACTGGGTGCCGCTGTTTCGCTCGAGCTCCGCCAGCCCCTCCTCGTGGGACAGTGCGGGGCGAAACGGGCGCGGCGTCGTCATCGCGTCGAAGCTGTCAGCGACGATCAGAAAGTGCGAAGCCAGCGGCAGCTCGTGGCCGTCGACCCCGTAGTAGCCCTGACCGTCGTAGCGCTCGTGGTGGAGCTCGACGGCCCGCGCCTGGCCGGCGGCGAACTCGAAGCGCTGCATCAGCCGAGCCGAGAGCCGGGGGTGCCGGCGCATCGCGGCCCACTCCGCCCCGTCCAGGCGGCCCTCCTTGCGCAGGAGCGAGGCGTCAACCGCGACCTTGCCGAGATCGTGGAGCCGGGCCGCCCAGCGCAGCCGGTCGATGTCCGAGAAGGGAAGGCCGAGCGCCCGAGCCAGCTCGTCGACGTGGCGGGCGACCCGGATCGAGTGCTGGTAGGTCGAGGAGTCGCGCTCGTCGACGATGTTCGCGAAGGTCTCGAGCGCCTGCAGCGTCTCGCTGCGCACGCGCGCCAGCCGCAGGTAGGCGACGTGGAGGACGAGCGCGAGCGGCACGAGGGCGACGAGGTTCCATGGCTGGTGGGTCGCAAAGAGCGCCACTGCGCTGCCGAGGGCAGCCTCGCCGGCCCCGGCGGCGAAATCCGGCTGGAACGACTCAGCGGCCGCGACAACCTGCAGGAGCGCCACGCGCACCGTCAGGTAGACGAGCGCGAGCACCACGAGCGGGATCAGGCCGCCGAGGAGCTGCAGCCCGGCGGCGTGCCCGCCCGCCCATAAGAAGGCGTAGCCGCCGGCGAGCGTCGCGAGCGCGAGCGCACCAGCCTCGAACCCGACCGCAGCGGCCGAGCGGCCACGCAGGCGCCGGACGAGGATGCAGACGCCGGCCAGCAGGGCCGCCGGCCAAGGGCCGAGCACGACCGCGGCGGCGAGGTGCAGAGCCGAGTCGACCCGGAAGGGTTCGGCGCCGATCGGCCCGCGGGGGCGAATCCAGTCGGCGTCCTCGACGAGCTCGGTCACGATCAGCGCCGCGGCGAAGAGCGCGAGCGGCGTCCAGGCGACGCCGCCGGAAAGCTTGAGGGCGGCGAGGAGCGAAACGGCGGAGCCGAGCGCGATCACGACCGCGTGCGAGGACAGCGCGCGCATCCCCTTGGTATCGGAACGAGCACGACACACCTAAACTGGGTCGATGCCTGAAGCACTGCGGATCATCCCGCTGGGCGGCCTCGGCGAGGTCGGAAAGAACTTGATGGTCTACGAGTACGGCGGCGATGCCGTGGTGATCGACGCCGGGCTCGCCTTCCCGAGGGACGAGCATCTCGGCGTCGACCTGATCCTGCCGGACTTCAGCTACCTGCGCGAGCGCGAGCGGCCGGTCCGGGCCGTGATCCTGACCCACGCCCACGAGGACCATGTCGGCTCCCTGCCCTACCTGCTCCGAGAGGTCCGGGTCGACGTTGTGCTGGCGACGCGCCTGACGCTCGGGCTCGTCAAGTCGAAGCTGGACGAGCACGGCCTGCAGCGTGCCTCCGAGCTTCAGGAGCTCGATCCCGACGCCGGCGCGATCGAGCTCGGAGCCTTCAGGGCCGAGTTCGTGCGCGTGGCCCACTCCGTCCCGGACGCCGTCGCGGTCGCGCTCGAGACGCCCGCGGGCCGCGTGCTGCACACGGGCGACTGGAAGCTCGACCATACGCCCGTGGACGGCCTACGAACCGACGTCGGCCGCCTCGCCGAGCTCGGCAACCGGGGCATCGACCTGCTGCTCGGTGACTCCACGAACGCCGAACGCGCCGGGGTGACGGGCTCGGAGCGGCTGGTCGGCGAGGCCTTCCGGCAGATCATCCCGCAGCGGCAGGGCCGGGTGCTGGTCGCCTCCTTCGCCTCGAACGTACACCGGATGCAGCAGGCAATCGACGTCGCCGTCGCCGTCGGCCGCAAAGTCTGCGTGGTCGGCCGCTCGATGCGCAAGAACCTCAACATCGCCCGCAACCTGGGCTACATCGAGATGCCTGAGGACGCGCTGATCCGCCCGGCCGAGCTCGACCAGTACGAGCCCGGGCAGGTGCTGATCCTCTGCACCGGCTCCCAGGGCGAGCCGCTCTCGGCGCTCGTCCGAATCGCCTACAACGACCACCCCACCGTCCACGTCGAGCGGGGCGACACCGTGATCATCTCGGCCCGCCCCGTGCCCGGGAATGAGCTCCGCGTCCACGACGCGATCAACCAGCTCGCCAAGGCCGGGGCGGAGGTGCTGCACCAGGAGAACGCACCCGTGCACGTCTCCGGGCACGGCCACGCGGAGGAGCTGCGGACGATGATCTCGCTCGTCCGGCCGAAGGCGTTCATGCCCGTACACGGCGAGTTCCGGATGCTGGCGGCGCACGCACGGCTCGCGCAGGAGGGGGGAGTCCCGAGCGAGTCGATCGTGCTCGTCGAGAACGGCGCGATCGTCGAGCTCTCGCCTGTAGGGGTCAGTGTGGCCGGCGAGGTGGAGGCGGGGGTCACCTTCGTCGACGGCCTCGGCGTCGGCGACGTGCACGATGTCGCGCTTCGCGACCGCCGCCATTTGTCCGAGGACGGCGTGCTGATCGTCGTCGCGACGCTGGCGGGAAGCAATGGCCGCGTAACCGGCACGCCCGAGCTGATCACGCGGGGCTTCGGCGAGTCAGACACGCTGCTCGAGGAGCTCCGCCTCGAGGCGGCCCGCGTGCTGCAGGAGCTGCTCGAGGAGGACGTGGACGAGATCAAGCTGATCCAGGAGCACCTGCACGACGGCCTCGGGCAGCTCGTCTACGACCGTACGGGGCGGCGGCCGATGATCCTGCCGGTCGTCGTAGAGGTATGAGCGTCCGCGCCTACGAGCCCGGCTGGGCCGACGTGATCGAGGACCACGCAGCCCGGGGCTGCAGCTCCGAGCGGCTGATCGCCCAGCTCGCCGCCTGCGAGGCGGCCGCGCTCGCCTTCTGCCGCCTGCTCGAGCGCTGGGCCCGCGGCGAGGCCGAGCCGGCAACCGTCGGCCGGCGCCAGGCTGCCTTGCGGCGGGCGGCCGACCGGGCCGAGACGGCGCTCACCGGCCTGGAGGCGCCGCTTGGCCGCTACCTGCTCGAACTGGAGGCCGACCAGGCCGAGGGGCGTTCCTGGTACGGGACGCCCGGCGCCGCGGAGCTGCTCGAGTGGGAGCCGGTCCTGCGCCGGGCGGGCGTCCATGCGAGCCACATCCGGGTCGCTCAGACCTACCTCGAGCTCGCGGTCTTCGTCCGTGCGCTGCAGGGGCTCGCCGACGCTGCCCGGATCCGGACCTCGCCCGATCCCTCCTCGCTTTGGGCGGGCCTGTTCGACCTGCGCGAGAACCTGCTCGGGCGCACGCTCGAGGACCTGCGCGCGCTCGCCGCCTAAGCAGCGCCGCCGGCGCCCCTCCCGGGGCACGCCTGCAGGCAAGAGGGCTGCGGCCGGGCGCGTCGAATGACGCGCGGCCGATGCCGCGACGTCGCCAGAAGCGCCTCCTGCAGCCGCGGACGCCCGCGCGCGTCCGTAAGAAGAAGCGTGCCGCGAGGAAGCCGCACGGCCACCAGCATCCCGAGCTGATCGGGCTCATCCTCGTCGCGCTCGGCGTCTTCCTCTCGACGGTGATCTATCTCGGCTGGAGCGGCGGCTTCGTCGGCGCCCTCGCCGCGGACGGGCTGAAGGCGCTGATCGGCGCCGCACGCGCGATCTTTCCGCTCGCCTGCATCATTGTCGGCGCGCTCCTGCTCGCGCGGAGCGCGCTCGTGGACATGCGGCCCTTCCGAACCGGCCTCGCCGTCTTCTCCGCCGGTCTGCTGCTGACGCTCGGGCGGGCTCACGGCGGCTACTTCGGGCTCGCGCTTGCCGACCTGTTCGGGCTCGCCCTCGGCAGGACGGGCGTGCTGATCATCGGGATCACCACGCTCCTCGCCGGCACCCTGCTTCTGACCGGGGCCTCGGCGGGGGCGCTGATCCGCCGCTCGGGCCATGCCGTCAAGCGCGCGGGCGCCGCCGCCCGGCGGGCCCGTCCCGCGCCGATCGCGGACCTGCGCCTGCTGACCCCGGCCGCCGAGGGCAAGGGCGAGGCGGCCGCGCCACTGATCGACGCCGTCAACGAGTTTCCGGACGTGGTCGAGGTCGATCCACCCGGGCCGGCGCCTCTGCTGATCGACGATCCAGAGAGCACCGATCAGGCCAGCCTGTTCGAGGCCGGGCCCGCGGGGGCTAAGGACTACCGCCTGCCCGACCGCACGATCCTGCGCAACTCACCGGTGCGAAACGGCGGCCCGGACGACCAGGGCGCCCGCGTCGCCGACGCGCTCGTGCAGACGCTCGCGCACTTCGGCGTCGAGGCCAGCGTCACCGGCCAGATCTCGGGGCCGCGAGTCACGCGCTACGAGCTCCAGCTCGCCCCCGGCACGAAGGTCTCGAAGGTCGCCGCCCTGAAGGACGACCTGAGCTACGCGCTCGCGACGACCGAGATCCGGATCCTGGCGCCGATCCCGGGCAAGCAGGCGGTCGGCGTCGAGCTGCCGAACGCGAGCCCCAACTACGTCGCGCTCGGCGACATCTTCGACGACCTCCCCGCCACGGCGAGCCCGCTCTCGGTCTGGCTCGGCAAGGACATCTCGGGCTCGGCGGTCTGGACCGACCTGGCGCGGATGCCGCACATCCTGCTCGCCGGTACGACGGGCTCGGGCAAGTCGGGCTGCATCAACACGATCCTGACCTCGATCCTGCTCCGCTCGACCCCCGACGATGTCCGCCTGATCCTGATCGACCCCAAGCGGATCGAGCTCAACCACTACGAGCAGATCCCGCACCTTTTGACGCCGGTCGTCTCCAGTCCCAAGGAGGCCTCGACCGTGCTCGCCAACGTGGTCAGCGAGATGGAACGGCGCTACGAGCGGCTCTCCGCCGTGCGTGCGCGCAGCCTGAACGAGGCGAATAGGGCCTTCCGCTCGCGCGGCGAGCCGATCCTGCCGTACCTCCTCGTCGTGATCGACGAGCTGGCCGACCTGATGATGATCGCCCCCCAGAACGTCGAGGACGCGGTGATTCGCCTGGCTCAGAAGTCGCGGGCGGTCGGGATCCATCTCGTCCTCGCCACGCAGCGTCCCTCGGTCGACGTGATCACGGGCATGATCAAGGCGAACGTGCCGAGCCGGATCGCCTTCGCGGTCTCCAGCCAGACCGACTCGCGGGTGATCCTCGACCAGTCGGGCGCCGAGAGCCTGCTCGGCCAGGGCGACATGCTGTTCAAGCCGCTCGGCACCTCGCGCCTGCAGCGGCTGCAGGGCGCCTTCGTGACCGAGGAGGAGATCGCGCTGATCGTCGAGCAGTGCCGCGCCCAGCGTGGCCAGGAGCTGGACGAGAGCCTGCTCGAGGCGCCCGAGCGGGCGCCCGGCGAGGATGACGACTCCGATGCCGAGTTCGACCCCGACGAGGATCCGCTGCTTGATCGGGCGATCGAGATCGTCGTCACCGCGCAGACCGCGTCCACCTCGCTCCTGCAGCGGCGCCTGCGGGTCGGGTACACCCGCGCGGGCCGACTGATCGACATGCTCGAGCGCCGGGGCATCATCTCTGGCTACGAGGGCTCGAAACCGCGGCGGGTGCTCGTGGACGAGGCCGAGTTGCAGCGCGTGATCGCCAACTAAGCCTGGCCCGGGACGTCTAAGGTCCCCGAGGGCTCACCCGGACCGGGTTGAGCGGGTTAGCATCCACCGACACTTCCCCTACGGGGTAGGAGGGAACACGTGAAGAGACGCGCGATTCTCGCTGCGGCGCTCATCTGCCTGATGGCGCTCGCAACGGCAGCCAGCGTGCTGGCGAGCGGGAGTACCAAGGCAACTCACCGCTCGAGCAAGGCGAAGTTCAAGGCCGCGCTCGTCAGCGACATTGGCAAGTTCAACGACAGGTCGTTCAACCAATCGCAGCTCGAGGGTCTGAACCGTGCGAAGAAGCTGCTGCACATCAGCGTCCTGCCGCTGCAGTCGAACTCGACCTCGGACTACATCCCGAATCTGAACCAGGCGGTCCGGGCGAAGGCGAACATCACGATCGCGGCGGGCTTCCTGCTCTCGGACGATCTGGAGGCGATCGCCAACAGGTATCCGAATTCGAAGTTCGCGATCACCGACTACTGCGCGAAGGGTGCCCCCAAGTGCATCACCGGCAGCGTCCTCAAGGCCGACCACAAGAACATCATGGGCCTGGACTACGCGGCCAACCAGTCGGGTTGCCTCGTCGGCTATCTCGCCGCCGAGATGACGAAGAAGCACGGCGGCAAGCAGGTGATCGGCGCGGTCGGCGGCCTAAAGATCCCGCCGGTCGACATCTGGATCGCGGGCTACAAGTTCTGCGCCAAGCTGTTCGAGCCCAAGATCACGGTCCTGGTCGACTACTCCCAGGACTTCGTCCAGCCGGACAAATGCAAGACGGTCGCGCAGAACATGATCGGCCAGGGAGCGCAGGTCCTGTTCCAGGTCGCCGGCGGCTGCGGTCTTGGCACGCTGAACGCCGCGGCCCAGGCCCACATCTGGGGGATCGGCGTCGACAAGGACCAGTACAACGACGCCGCGCGCGTGCTGACGAGTGGCGTCAAACGCGTCGATCTCGGCGTCTTCAAGGTGATTCAGGCCACCAAAGCCGGCAAGTTCAGGGGCGACAAGGACCTGACCTTCACGCTCGCGAACGGTGGCATGTCGATCGGCAAGATCAACCCGGCCGTCCCGAAGGCGTTCATCAAGAAGATGAACCTGATCAAGGCCAAGATCATCAAGGGAAAGCTCCACATTCCCGCGCACCTCTAGAGAGACCACGCTTTTGGTCGAACGAAGGGGCGGGCTCGCGAGCCCGCCCCTTCGTCTCTTCTCCGGGCTCGTGGCTCCATAGAATCTCGGCCCAGTGGACGCTCCGATCGTCCTCGAGCTGCAGGGCATCACCAAACGGTTCCCCGGCATCGTCGCCGACGACCACGTCGATTTCGACCTGCGCCGTGGCGAGGTGCACGCATTGCTCGGCGAGAACGGAGCGGGCAAGTCGACGCTGATGAACATCCTCTACGGCCTCTACAGGGCAGACGAGGGGGAGATCCTCGTCAACGGAAAACGCATCACCTTCGCCTCGGCGAGGGATGCGATTGCGAACGGGATCGGGATGGTGCACCAGCACTTCATGTTGATCCCGGTGATGACGGTCGCGGAGAACATCGTGCTCGCGAACGAGCCGACCGCGGCCGGTCTCCTGCTCGACTACAAGGCCGCGGTCGAGCGCGTGCGCCAGCTCTCGGCCCGGTTCGGACTGGCAGTCAATCCAGAGGCGAAAGTCGAGAACATCTCGGTCGGCCAGGAACAGCGGGTCGAGATCCTGAAGGCGCTCTATCGCGGTGCCGACATCCTGATCCTCGATGAGCCCACAGCCGTCCTGACACCGCAGGAGGCCAGCGAGCTCTTCGAGATCATCAACAGCTTGAAGGCCGAGGGCAAGTCGATCATCTTCATCAGCCACAAGCTGAACGAGGTACTCGAGATTGCCGACCGGATCACCGTGCTCCGGCGGGGGAAGAAGGTGGACACCGTCTTGCGCCAGGGTGCGACCGAGGCAGGGCTGGCTCGGATGATGGTCGGCCGCGAAGTGCTCCTGCGGGTCGACAAGACGCCCGCCGTGCCCGGCGACGTCCTCCTGGAGATCGACGACCTGCAGGTCGAGGACGATCGCGGCCTGCCGGCCGTCCGCGGGGTGTCGTTCGAGGTGCGAGCCGGCGAGATTCTCGGCATCGCGGGTGTCGAAGGGAACGGGCAGAGCGAATTGGTCGAGGCGATCGCCGGTCTTCGAAAACCCGCCGGCGGCCGAATCCGCCTCGCGGGCCGCGAGGCCGTTTACGGGAACACCCGCAAGATGTTCGACTCCGGACTCGGTTATATCCCCGAGGATCGGCAGCGGCGCGGCCTGGTGCTCGAGTTCACGATCGCCGAGAACATCGCGCTGCACGACTACCGCTTGCCGCCGGATTCGAAGTGGGGCTGGCTCTTCCCGGGCAGGCTGGTCGCGCGGGCGCGCCAGTTGATCAAGGAGTTCGATGTCCGTGGTGGCGGGCCGTCTACACGCGCCGCAGCGCTCTCCGGTGGCAACCAGCAGAAGCTCGTCGCGGCCCGTGAGGTGGCCAGGGATCCGAAGGTGCTCGTCGCGGCCCAGCCGACCCGTGGCCTGGACGTCGGCGCGATCGAGTTTCTCCACCGGCGGCTCGTCGAGGAGCGCGACGAGGGCCGGGCGATCCTGCTCGTCTCGCTCGAGCTGGACGAGGTGCTGTCTCTCTCCGATCGGATTCTCGTCTTCTACGAAGGTCGGATCGCCGGCCGGCACGGGGCGGCTGCGAGCGAGGAGGAGATCGGCCTGGAGATGCTCGGCGCTCGGGCCAGCGAGGCGGCATGAGCGAGGGGCTCGCTCCGCAAAAAGGGCCCTTGCCCGAGGAGAGCGCCGAGGCGCCGCCCGCGACCGTCGCGGCACGGCTCGCCCTCTTCCAGCGCGCAGGCGGGATTCTCACACCGCTCGCGACGGCGATCGTCGCCTTCCTGATCGGTGGCATCGTGGTGGCCGCCACGGGCCACAACCCCTATGTCGCCTATTGGGACATCATCAAGGGCGCGGGGCTGAACTGGCTAGCGCATCCCTGGCAGACCAACACCGCGGCCACGGACGCCTACAACATGAGCCAGACGCTGCTCCAGACGACGACGCTGATCCTGACCGGCTTGGCGGTCGCGTTCGCGTTTCGCTGCGGCCTCTTCAACATCGGCGGGCAGGGGCAGTACTTCGTCGGCCTCTTCTGCGCCAACTGGGTCGGCGTCTCATTCGTGAACATGACGCGGCCGGCGCACGTCGTGCTCGGAATTGCGGTGGCGGCGGCCGCGGGGGCGGCTTGGGCGGCGATCGCAGGCTTCCTGAAGGCGACCGTCGGTGCGCACGAGGTGATCACGACGATCATGCTGAACTGGGTCGCGTACTGGTTAGGCCAGTACCTCTTCGTCCAAGGCGGCCCCCTGCAGGCGGCCGCGAACAAGCCGCTCGACGTTCCGATCTCCGGCACCGTCGCGCACAGCGCGCAGCTGCCGGTCTTCTGGGGCGATCCCCTCCTCCAAGGTCTACACATCGGCTTTTTCATCGCGATCGCGTGCCTGGTCGTGTTCTGGGTCCTGCTCAACCGGACCACGCTCGGCTACGAGGTAAAGGCGGTCGGTTTCAATCCCGCCGCCGCTGCCTACGGCGGCATCGGTGTCCGCAAGAACTACATCCGGGCGATGGCGATCTCGGGCGCCTTCGCCGGCCTCGCCGGCGGACTCGACATGCTCGGCTACCTGTTCAAGTTCGGTACCTCCGACGTCCAGGCCTCGTCGATCGGCTTCCTCGGGATCGCCGTCGCGCTCCTCGGCCGAAACTCGGCGCTCGGGACCGGGCTGGCGGCGTTCCTGTTCGGCGCGCTCCTCTACGGGACGACCCACGGGCTGCAGGCGGGCGTGATCAATCCGAGCCTCGCGGGCCACCTGACGGAGATGATCCAGGGACTCGTCGTCCTCTTCGTCGGCGCCGACGTCCTCGTCCTCTATCTCTGGAACGCGCGCCGGAGGTTGCGCCGGCGCAGGCTGGCGGACGAGGTGGGGGAGGCCGCCGCGTGAGCGCGTACGCGGGACGCCTCGAGCGGCTGGGATTGCGCCTGTTCGAGCCGCGAACGATCGGCGCACTCGGCGTCTTGCTTGGCGCGCTCGCGTTCTGGAGCGCGCTGCCGCCCTTCGGCGCCCGGAACATCGGCTGGCCGATCGCGGTCGGCATCCTGGCGGCG
>DASUWJ010000122.1:0-10003 GCA_036378475.1 Gaiellaceae bacterium | reverse complement strand
GAAAGCTCGCAGCCGAGCGCCAGCCCGAGCTTCAGCGTCCACTCGATCGCCGTTCGGTTCGGTACGGGCAGCGCTCCCGGGTGGGCCAGGCAGACCGGGCAGGTGCGGGTGTTCTCGGGATCGAGCCAACCGGTCGCGCAGCGGCAGAACATCTTCGTCCGCGTCTTTAGGTGGACGTGGATCTCAAGCCCGATCACAGGTTCCCAGCTCACCGCAGGCGCTCCGGGACGACGTCGAAGCCGAGCGCCTGCTCGAGTGCGTGGCCGGCGCGAAAGAGCATATTCTCGGCGAACTGCGGCCCGACCAGCTGCAGGCCGACGGGAAGCCCCTGCGAGAGACCGCACGGGATCGAGAGCCCCGGCAGCCCGGCCATGCAGGAGGGAATCGTCAGGACGTCCGACAGGTACATCGCCAGCGGGTTCTCGGCCCGCTCGCCGAGCCTGAATGCGACCGTGGACGAGGTCGGCGAGGCGAGCAGGTCGAAGCGCTCGAAGAGCTCGTCGTGCTCGCGCTTGATCACCGTCCGCACCCGCTGCGCCTTGCCGTAGTAGGCCTCGTAGTAGCCGGCCGAGAGCGCGTAGGTGCCGAGCATGATCCGGCGCTTCGGCTCCTCGCCGAAGCCCTCGCTGCGGGTCCGGTCGTAGAGCTCGCGAATGTCTCCCCCGCCCTGGGCCCGGTACCCGAAGCGGACGCCGTCGTAGCGGGCGAGGTTGGACGAGGCTTCGGCCGGTGCGATCAGGTAGTAGCAGGGGAGGCCGTATTCGACCGAGCGCGGCAGGCTGCACTCCTCGACCGAGGCGCCGAGCCGCTCGGCTGCCTCGAGGGCGGCCCGGACCGCCTCGCTGACGCCGGCCTCGATCCCCTCGACCTCGTTCAGCTCCCTGGGGACGCCGATCCGCAGGCCTTGCAGGTCGTCCGCAACCGGGAGCTCGGTCGCCGGCGCCTCGACGGTCGTGCTGTCACAGGGATCGCGCCCGGCGATCAGGCGGTAGAGAAGCGCGCAGTCGCGCACGGTCTTCGTGGTCGGGCCGACCTGGTCGAGGCTCGAGGCGAAGGCGACGATTCCGTAGCGCGAGACGGTGCCGTAGGTCGGACGGAGGCCGACGATCCCGCAGAGCGCAGCGGGCTGCTTGATCGAGCCGCCGGTATCCGAGCCGAGCGCCCACGGCGCGAGCCCCCCCGAGACGGCCGCGGCCGAGCCGCCACCCGAGCCGCCGGGAACCCGGCTGGGATCCCACGGATTCCGCGAGGGCCCGTAGGCCGAGTTCTCGGTCGAGGAGCCCATCGCGAACTCATCCGTATTCGTCTTGCCCAGTAGTGGCAGCCCCGCCTGCTTGACCCGGGCGGCGACCGTCGAGTCGTACACCGGGACGTAGCCAGCGAGCAGCTTGGAGCCCGCCGTCGTGCGGACGCCCTTGGTCCCGATCACGTCCTTGAACGCGATCGGAACCCCCTCCCCCGGCGCCTCCTCCCGGGGGACGGTGGTCAGGAAGGCGTGCAGCTCGGGGTCTCGCTCGGCGATTGCCTGCGCGTAGGCGCTGTGCAGCTCGCTGCCGGACACCTCGCGCCGCTCGAGCAAGCCGAGGGCCTCCTCGGCGGTCAGCCGGAGGGTGTCGATCATGTCCCGGGCCCCCTGGGCGTCGGGACGAGGCGCCTGGCCACAGCGCGCCCGCGGCCTGCTCGCGGCGCCGCGCCCCTTTCCCGCCCTGGCCGCGGCGAGGCGGGCGGCGGGTGGAATGCTGGCGAGAGCTCCATGAGTCGCTCAGCCGGCCGGGACCCGGAAGAAATCACCCTCGCGATCCGGTGCGTTCGCGAATGCCTCCTCGAGTGAGAGCGAGGGGCGAGGCTCGTCGTTCGCCCAGACGTTGACCAGCTCGAGCGGGTGCGCCGTCGGCTCCACATCGGCGAGCTCGAGCTCGGAGACCTTGCCGACCGCCTCCAGGATTGTGTTCAGCTGGCCGCCGAGGCGCTCGAGCTCCTCCTCGCCGAGCTCGAGCCGCGCGAGCCGGGCGACGTGCAGCACCTCTTCTCGACTGATCGCCATCTGCCAATCCTTCCACGCGGACAAAAAAAGCGGCCCCCTTTCGGAGGCCGCTTCGAGTTTCGGTTCCGAAAGGTTTAGATCGCCTGGACGTTCACTGCCTGCAGGCCCTTGTCGCCCTGCTCGACATCGAATTGAACGCGCTGCCCCTCGGTCAGCGAGCGGTATCCCTCCATCGTGATCTTCGAATGGTGGACGAAGACATCCTCCCCACCCTCACGCTCGATGAAGCCGTAGCCCTTCTCGTTCGAGAACCACTTGACGGTGCCCTCAGCCAACTAACTACTCCCTTCTCCAACAAACAAACGACGGCCCGGGCACCGAGCCGCCGACCTCCATTTGAAGCGGCCGAACCTTAGCGCTACCCCCCTGGGAACGCAAGCAGACCCCGGCGGTAGCGAGCGGCCTTGACCGTGTTCCGAAGCAGCATCGCGATCGTCATCGGCCCGACGCCGCCCGGGACCGGAGTCAGGAAGGCTGCCAGCTCGGCCGCATCCGGCGCCACGTCGCCGACGATGCCGCCCTCCGTCCGGTTGATGCCGACGTCGACGATCGCGGAGCCCTGCTTGACCATGTCCGCCGTCACCAGCTCCGGCGTGCCGACGGCGGCGACGAGCAGATCGGCCTCGAGGGTCAGCCGGGGAAGCTCGCGCGTCCTTGAGTGGCAGACCGTGACCGTTGCATTCGCCTGCAGGAGCAGGTGCGCGACCGGCTTGCCGACGATGTCGCTGCGCCCGATCACGACCGCCTGGGCGCCCTCGAGCGGAATCCGGTGCTCGGCGAGGAGCGCCATGATGCCGAGCGGGGTCGCCGGCACGAGCGTCGGGCGCCCCAGGTAGAGCTGGCCCGCGTTGAACGGGTGGAAGCCGTCGACGTCCTTGATCGGAGCGAGCGCCCGGATCACCCGCGCCTCGTCGATCCGGGCGGGGAGCGGCAGTTGGACGAGGATCCCGTCGACGCCCTCGTCTTCGTTCAGCTCGGAGACGAGCGCGAGCAACTCGGACTCGGAGATCTCCTCGCCGAGCTTGCGGTCGTCGGAGGCGATCCCGGCCTCCTCCGCCGCCTCGTGCTTTCGGCGTAGGTAGATCGTCGAGGCGGGGTCCTCGCCGACCTGCACCGTCACAAGCCGAAGCTCGCCGAGCTCGCGCACCTCCTCCGCCACCTTCGCGCGGATCCGCTTCGCCAGAGGCGTGCCCTCCATCAGCGTCGCCATCGGCGCCGGAGGCTATCGGGCCGGGGGCTTCTAGCCGGCGGGCAGCTCGACGCCGCTGACGTCGAGTCCGAGCGACTCCGCCAGGCGGATGCCCTGGTCCAAGTCCTCCTTAAGCCGCTGCGCATCGCGCGCCCGCATCGTCTCGCCGATGAACGCCCGCTCCTTGGGCCGCCAGAGCGCGTGCTCGACGAAGATCGGCAGCAGCCTGTTCGCGGCATCGACGAGCTTCCGCTTGAGCTGCTTCGAGGCGCCCCGGAGCAGGACGCGCTCGTAGGCCATGCCGGCACCGTGGTGGATCCCGTCGTCGGTCGCGAGCCGGTTGCAGAGCTCCTCGAGCACGGTTCCGCGCGAGGCGCGGGCGATCAGCCGGAAGCGCGAGATGATCAGCCGCTCGTAGAAGACCTGCATCTGGAAGACCTTCTCCTCCAGGGTGTCGGCCTCGAGCGTCATCTGCGCGAGCTGGTCGAGATACGGGTCGCGCTCGGCGGTGCCGCCGACCTCGCCGATCAGCTTCAGCCAGGCCTCCGTGTGGCGTGACTCGTCCTGCACCATCGTCGAGTAGTAGAGCTTCGCCTCGTGGTCGGGAGCGATGTTCAGGAGCTGTGAGGACATATCGCAAGCGAGGATGTCGGCCTGCAGCTGCTGCGTCAGCACGGAGCGCCAGAGATCCTTGCGGCGGGCCTGCCGTTTCGGCGAACCCTTTCCCTCGGGGATCGGCGGCAGCTCACCCCAGGGCAGGTCACGCACCTGCCACTCCTGCTTCTTGGCGAGCTCGTAGAAGCGCAGGACGCCGGCGTAGGCCTCCCGCTCCATCCGCTCCTCGATCGGCACTTCTTTCGTCGCCATCGCCCTCCAGAGTAACCCGCCGCAGCCGAATAAGCTTGCGCGCATGGAGCTCCGCCGCTGGCCGCGGAAGAACGACCCGGACTCGATCAAGAGCCGCCAAGACGAGCTGCGCGGCCTGACCCGAGACGGTGAGGTCTTCCAGCACGACCTCGAGCCCTTCGTCAAGGCGAACGAGGCGCTGACGGGCGTCGCGGTGATCCCGGTCTCCGTGATCGGGCCGCTCGAGCTCGAGCTCGGCGAGTACGAGCTCGAGGAGCCCTTCGGCCGGCTGGTCGAGACCGGACGCACCTCCGAGAGCGTCTACGTCCCACTCGCGCACACAGAAGGGGGTCTGTCCGCCTCGCTCTACCGCGGCGCCAGAGCGGCGTCGGAGTCGGGTGGCTTCCGCACCTACGTCTTGCGAGACAGGATCACCCGGGCGTCCTGCTTCGTCTGCGGCTCGAGCGCGGAGGCGGTCTCGCTCTCGCGGTTCCTCGACGCGCACGTCGCCGAGCTGCGCCGCTGGCTCGCCGAACGGGTCGAGGCCGACTCGGCGCTCTCCCGGTACGCGCAGCTGCGCGAGGTCGAGACGCACGTCGTCGGGCCGATGTGCCACGTCCTCTGGGCCTTCACGACGGGCGATGCCTGCGGCCCGAACATGATCACGCGGAATGCCTATGCCCTGAACATGGACTACGTGATGGAGCGGGCGCCGGTCAGGCCGGAGCGGGCGATCCTCGAGGCGAACATGGGCGGCGACAAGAAACCCTCGCACCGGTACTTCGAGCGCGGCGGCCATGGCAAGACGGTGCTGGCCGAGTGCACGCTTGGCGAGGAGGCGGTGCGCCGTGTCTTGCGTACCTCGATCGACGACTTGCTCGAGCTCTCCTGGGCGGGAACTCACGGGGCGGTCGCCTCGGGAATGCAGTCGGTCGCCTTCACCCCGGCCTCGGCGGTGGCCGCGATCTTCGCGGCCACCGGCCAGGATCTCGGCATGGTCGGAACGAGCTCGATGGCGCACGGGACCGGCCGGCGGGTCGAGGCCGGGCTCAACTGCTCGATCCGGCTACCCGGCCTGGAGGTCGGGACGGTCGGAGGCGGCACCACGCTCCCCTACGCCCGCTCGTGGCTCGCTCTGATGGGCTGCGCAGGCGCCGGCAAGGTTTACCGCTTCGCCCAGATCGTGGCGGCGGCGACGCTGGCGCTCGAGATCTCCGCCTCGGCGGCCATGGCGACGGCCGGCTCCCGCGAGTTCTTCAAGGCCCACCACGAGCGCGGCGGCCTGCGCTGACCCAGTGGCGAACGCTGTGCCACGGAAGCGGCCGCCAGCGGCCGCCGAGACGGCCCGCTAGCCGGATCTGGAGACTCCGCCGGAAGCCACTCCCTTGAGCGGCGAGCCCCCCGTGCCGCCGCAGCACGACCCGGCCTGCTGGGGCTGCGGCGACAACCCGACCGGCATCCACCTGAGGACGCCGGAGGCAACAGGGTTGACCGAGTACGAGTCCTACCTCGCCTTCGACGAGCGCCACCAGGCGGCGCCCGGGCTCGTGCACGGAGGCCTCGTCGCGGCCGCGCTCGACGAGGCCTGCGGGCTGCTCGCGACCTGGTACCGCTTCCCCACCGTGACCGGCAGGCTGTTCGTCAACTTCCGGCGGCCGGTAGCGATCAACACCGAGCTGCTCGTGCGCGCCCACCTCGAGAGCGAGCATGGCCGCCGGATCCATGTCGCAGGCGAGCTCGTCGACGGCGACGAGCTCCTCGCCCAGGCGCGGGGCGCGTTCGTGCACGTGCCGCTCGAGCACTTTCTGGGCACGCCCGAGGGGCGGGCCGCCGGCGAGGCGTGGCGCGAGCGACTGGTGGGCCAAAACGACCAGGGAGACGCCTCCTGAACGCCACCGCGAAAGATTCCGAGCGAGGCGGCCCGGGAATACGGCCGCTCGAGCGAAGGTTGAACCGGTAGATGAAGCTCGAGGGCACCCACCACGTCACCGCGATCACGGCGAATGCCCCCGCGAACGTCGATTTCTACGCGCGCCTGCTCGGCCTGCGCCTCGTGAAGAAGACCGTCAACCAGGACGATCCGACCGTCTACCACCTCTTCTACGCCGACGAGCAGGGCGACCCCGGCTCCGACATCACCTTCTTCGAGTATCCGGGCGCCCGCCAGGGACGTGCTGGCGCGGGCATGGTGCACACGATCACGTGGCGGCTCGGCTCCGAGGAGGCGCTCGATTTCTGGGAGAAGCGCCTCGACAACTACGTGCTTTCGCGCCGAGGCGGCCGGCTGACCTTCACCGATCCGGAGGGGCTGCGGCACGAGCTCGCGCTGGTGGAGACCCCGGATGAGCCGCTCACGGCCGAACATCCCGAGGTGCCGGCTGAGTTCGCGCTGCAGGGCTTCGACGGCGTGCGCGCCTATGCCTCTGAACCGGAACGAAGCAGGGACTTCCTCGAGCAGACACTCGGCTTCGAGCCACGAGAGCCGAGCGCGTGGGAGGCACGTGGCAAGCGGCGCGGCTCCATCTATACCTACGACGAGGCACCTCCGAATCCGGGCCTCGGGGGCGCAGGCACCGTCCATCACGTCGCCTGGGCATCGCTCCCCGACGAGCACGAGCCCTGGCGCGAGCGAGTCGTGGCCGCCGGAGCGAGCGTGACGCCCGTGATCGACCGCTTCTACTTCAAGTCGATCTACTTCCGCGAGCCGAGCGGCGTCCTCTTCGAGATCGCCACGATCGGCCCCGGTTTCGCGACCGACGAGCCGCAAGACCACCTCGGCGAGCGTCTCTCCCTGCCGCCGGCCTTCGAGCATCTGCGGGAGCAGGTCGAGCCGCTCCTCACCCCGTTGCCGAACCCGCGCGAGACGACCGTCGCTTCGTGAGCTCGCTCGAGGCGCTCGCCCACCGGCTGCGCCCGGCGGCCGGAGAGCCGGCAGGTGCGCTCGTCCTTTTCCACGGCCGCGGCGCGGACGAGCACGACCTGTTCCCGCTCCTCGAGCTGCTCGACCCGGAGCGCCGGCTCGTCGGTGCGACTCCCCGCGGCCCGCTCTCGCTGCCTCCGGGCGGCGCCCACTGGTACGTCGTGCGGGAGCTCGGCTTCCCGGACAAGGCCACGTTCGAGCGGAGCTTCGCGCGGGCTTCCGAGTGGCTCGCAGCGCTCGCGAACGAGACCGGCGTGCCGCCGAAAGAGACCGTGCTCGGCGGCTTCTCGCAGGGGGCGGTGCTGGCCTACGCGCTCGGCCTCGGCCAGGGCAGGCCTCGCCCGGCCGGCCTGATCGCGCTCAGCGGCTTCATCCCGACCGTCGAGGGCTTCGAGCTCGATCTCTCCCGGCCCCTGCCGCCCGTCGCGATCGGTCACGGCACCTACGACTCAGTCATTTCGGTCGACTGGGGCCGGCGCGCCAGGCAGCAGCTCGAGGAGGCGGGCGCGGAGGTGCTCTACCGGGAGTCGCCCCTGCCGCACGCGATCGATCCGCACTACCTGGATGAGCTGCGGCCCTGGCTGGCCGCCTCCCTCAGGCGCCAGGTGGACACAGCCTCGGGCCGCTGAGCGGGGCGCTGCCTGACTGCGCTAGCGCCCCTGCCCGGGCGACGCGCACCAGGGGCGGCCGCCACTCCGGCCGCGCCTCGGTGAGGGGAGGCGCCTAGGAGACGCTGAAGTCGTCTGCGTACATGTACGTCTGGTCGCCCCAGCCGTCCTCATGGACGTCGCACCAGAGGACGACCGGCTGGGCCTTCCAGGTGGTGAGCGAGAAGGTCTTCTGCTGCCAGGCCCGGGCGTTACCGGCTTCCTTGAAGATCGTCGCCAGCGTCGCGCCCAAGGGCGTCCGCAACTGGCAGGTCTGCCAGTCGTACTGGACCGTGTCGGTCGTGAACTCCCAGACGTAGAACGAGAGCGTCCCGCCTGCCGCTGGCACCGTGAACTGCTGCTGGATCGAGCTGTCTCCGCTCGGCTCTCCGGTAGCGCCCGTGTAGCCGAGCAGGGCGGAGTGCGTCGGACTGTGGGCCTGGGCGGTCGAGATCACGGGGGTCGGGCTATTGCCCCCGACCGTCCAGCCGGAGAGGCTGCCGCTCTCGAAGCTTCCGTTCGCGAGCACGGGGGCCGTAACCGAGACCGTCGCATGCGCCGCCAGTGTGCCGAGCGTCGCGTTGAGGGTGCCGCTCCCCGGACTGGTCGCGGCGAACGAGGTCGAGCTTCCGGTCGTCCTCGAGAGGGAGCCGGGAGCGCTCGTCGACCAGCTCGTCGCAGCGACGTTGGCCGCGTTCCCGTACCGATCGCTGCCGCTCGCCGTGAAGAGCTGCGCTCCGCCCACCGCCACCGTCGCCGAGGCCGGTGAGACAGCGATCGAGGTGGCGGGACCGGCGGTCACCGTTTCCGTCTGCGTGGCGCTGGTGGAGCCGGAGGCGGAGGCGGTCACGCTCGTGCTTTCGGCCTTCGTATCGTTGTAGGAGAAGCTCGGCGAAGTGCTCGCGCCGGCCGGGATCGTGACCGCCGTCGGCGTGAAGGAGCCGCTACCGCTCGAGCCCAGTGAGACGGTCAGGCTGCTCGTCGCCGTCTGCGGCAGCCCGCTGGCCGTCTCGAGCTGCACCGTCCCGGACTCGGCGCTTCCGGCCGTGAACGTCGTCGCGAGGCCGTGGAAGACGAGCTTTGGCTGCTGCAGGGGTGGTGGGCTCGTCCCGTACTTGAGCGCGCAGGACCCCGAGGCGTTGCTCCACTCCTGCTGCAGGTAGTACTTGCCGCTGCCGATCTGCTGGTTGTACTGGCCGTAGGCCGTCGACCCGAGCGCCGAGCCGAAGTTCCAGGCGCACTTGTCGCCGTCCTCGTTGCCGGCGGTGTCATACCAGGCGTTCCCATCGGGGTCGGTGATCGACTCGTTGTGCTCGTGGCTGATCAGGTTGATCGCCGCGTCCGCCCAGTCGTTGTTCGGATGCTGGCCTGAGTCGCATACCCCTGGCGCCCCGACGCCGGAGGTGTCCGGATAGGGCTGGTTCGCGTAGATGACGTCGCGCGCCAGGCTGTCCCGATAGTTCGAGTGGTAGGCGCAGTAGTAGGTGTAGGCACACGTGCCGGAGCTCGTGTCGAAACAGGAACCGACGTTCCGCGGTGTGAAGACGAAGAACTCGCTCGTGGGCCCGGGCGTCCAGCCGGTGGCGCCAAGCACATGCGCCACCTCGGCCCTGACGTCGGCGTCGGTGACGCAGGCGTTTACCGCCACCCCGGTTCCGAGGTACTCGCCCGAGCAGTGATTGGGGATCGCGGTCGTCGTGTCGACGAAAGCGCCTCCGAAGGCCGAGCTGTAGGCAATCGAGCCGGCCGTATCGTAGTACTGCGTATCGGTCGCATAGACGTTGCTAGTCGCGCCGCTGGCCGCGGCGACGTTCTGGAAGAAGCCGTTCAGCAGGCTCTCGTAGCTCGCGCTGACCGAGTAGCCCGGCGGCAGCCAGTAGATCGCGTACGTCCTGTTCGCGTGCATCACCGGCCCGCCGTGGTAGCTCAGATTCGCGCTCGAGGCCAGGGCGGTCGAGGCGAAATCTCCGCCGCGCGGGCGCCAGCCCGCGTGCCTGGAGGCCGGTACGACCCCGAACATCTTCGGAAGCGGCCGCGCGCTCACGAGCTGCCGCGCGCCGACCGGCGGCCTGGCGGCCGTCCCCAGGCCGGCCCCGAAACAGACAAAGCCGAAGAGCGCAAGCGGCAGAACGAAGCGGCGGACCCCCATCGGCAGGGAGTAGATCAACCCGAGCGCCGCTGTGCATGAGTCCGACGGCCCATTCTCGGCGCTCGCAGGTCCTAGTGGCCCTTGAAGCTTGGTTGGACTCGTAATGTCATCAGGCGGCGATGCGATGTCGTGCTTCGGCGGCGGCGATCCGGCGGTCGCGATGGTCGCTGTTTCGGTAGCGGACGTGGTGGGCGAGCGCGTATGCGAA
>DASUWJ010000121.1:0-14776 GCA_036378475.1 Gaiellaceae bacterium | reverse complement strand
CTTCACACGCGGGAGGTCGCTGGTTCGATCCCAGCCGCGCCCACTGAACTTGGAGAGGGGTCCGGGGCTCAGGGCGCAGGGATCATCTCGAACCGCTGCCGACCGCGGAGCCTGTAGACGGCGAAGTCGGCATCGAGAGTGAAGATCGTACGTAGCCTTTGTTCTTCGGCATAGGCGACGAGCGTCGCATCGGCCAGGTCCATCGGGCGGTCGGCGTACTGATCCATCAGCTTGGCACTGCGTTCCACGGCTGACCGTGAGAGGTCTGCGACCACGAGCCGGTCAGTCTGTACAAGGCGCCAGAGCGCGCGCTGTCCGTCGATGCCTCCGGCCCGCGCAAGCAAGTACATCGCCTCCGTGAATGCGGGCCAAGTCGTCACGAGCGGCAGCGGCACCCGCTCGAGCGCCTTGAGGCATGCGGCGTGGTCGGGTTCGCCGGCGTCGATGATCGCAATCAAGGGCCCAGCGTCGGTGAGTGTCACCGGCGCCGACGGTCAGCGGCTAGACCATCGGTAAACGCGTTACCGGATCGACGGGCGCGACCCCCGCGGCTTTGCACCGCGCCGGCGACGTCGGCAAAGCGCTCCCGTCCGTCTAGGGTCTCGTCGGCGCGCTGCTCAGCAGCATGCCGGATGAACTCGGACACGGATTCGCCTCTTATCGCCGCAGCCTTTTGGACGCGCCGATCGAGCTCAGCATCAAGACGAAGACTCCTCATAGACTGAGTGTATCACCATCAAGTACTGATGTATCACGCTTCTGGCAATGCGCCGCGTTTGCCCGTTTCAGCCGATCGGGACCAGGGGTACTCGTCGTGCTGAGGAAGGTCGTCGAGAATCTCGTACCACAGAGCCTTCGAGCCGACGAAGACGTGCGCGGTCGGCCTAAGAGTTGGCGCGTCGGTGAGCGACCCATACGGAACGCGGACATACGGGCGTTCGTGATGGTGGACGGTCCAGTAGAGGAGCGACCAGCACGCACGGCAGCGTATTGAGTGTGCGGCTTCAGCGACGCCATCCAGCAGCAGTGAATCAGTCCCCCTCGTGATCCTCAGCTTCTGGGGTTCGATTTCGCCCCATGGTAGGAAGGCGGAGCCTGTCATCGCACGGCAGTTAGAGCAGTGGCAGTTGTACGCGACGACGAACTCGTCCGCGACTACGTAACCGACGGCATTGCATGCGCAGCGCCCCCTCAGCATGACGAGACTCTATAAACCGTCGGCCGGGCCACTGTCCGCGCATGTCACTCGACGACCGATACCGGGTGGTCGCGCGGCGAGCAGATCCCCAGCCTGGTCGCTCCTTCGCATCACTTTCGCACATGCCGATCGTGATCGCGTTGGTGGTCGGGTGCCTGGCAGATCTGCCGCCCTCCTCGCATCGATACGGGTTCGCTTTGCTCCAAACGCGCGCCCCGAGGAGCAGCGGAGAAGGCGCTCAGTGCGTGGTCTGGGCGCCGTCTGGTTCGGCCCTCGAACCCCCTAATTCGCGCATGCCGGTCGCATCGGACTTAGGCTGATGCTGTGGATGCCGGCCGGGCACGCGAGCTTCTCAGCGCCGAGCGCTGGCGCATCGAGAGGGAGCTCGCCGAGCTCGTCCATCCGGACGAAGGCGAGGCTGCGGAGGCCGAGGAGTTCGACGCGGCAAACCTTGCCCCCGAGCTACTCCAAGACGAGCTCGACGCCGGCCGGCTCGAAGCGCTGCAGGGACAGCTCGCCGCCGTCGAACGGGCCGAGGCGCGCCTCGCTGCCGGAACCTATGGCCTCTCGATCGAAAGCGGGGCGCCGATCCCTGACGAACGTCTCGAGGTAGTGCCTACGGCCGAGCTGACCGTGGCGGAGGAGCGTTCCAGGTCGCCCCGCTGACTACCGGAACGAAAGGAGAGCACGTGACCTTTCAAGAGATCATCAAGTTGCATCCACGCCCTGCAAGCCTGGATCACGACGCTGTCCTGCGCTGTATCGCTGAGTGCCTCGACTGTGGAGCCAGCTGTACGAGCTGTGCGGACGCCGATCTCGTCGAGAGCGACGTGCAGGAGATGGTGCGTTGCATTCGGCTCTGCCTCGATTGCGCCGACGCGTGCCAGGCCACTGGCAGCATCGTGACGCGCCAGACGGAGCCCGATCTCCGCGTCATCCGCGCCGTCGTCGAAGCCTGTGCGGCGGCCTGCCTCGCCTGCGCGGAGGAGTGCGAGCGCCATGCCGCCCACCATGAGCATTGCCGTGTTTGCGCCGAGGTCTGTCACCGTTGCAAGCAGGCCTGCGATGACCTTCTCGCGACGATCGGCTAGCTGGCCCCTTTCTGGTGGCCCGAGTGACGGTAACTCGTACGAGCGGAGGGGACCCTCAATTAGACCATCCCGGGTTCGCATCGGGCCCCCAGTACATGCCCGGCGAGCCGTGCGGCGTGTGCCTGCAATCTCGGCGTGACGCGGGTGAGCAGCAAGCCGCCCGTGGCGCCCGACAGCCGCCGCAGAACAGTAAGAGCGGCAATCAGCATGTGTCGAGTAGCGGTGGTGAGGGGTCGCCCGTATTCAGGGTCGGAGGAATCTCCTACCTGCGGATCCAGCCCAGGACCCGAGCTCGGCTGCGGCCTTCTACCGGGCGGTCTTCGACTAAGACGTGCGCGGCGAGCCCGAACGTCCCAGCTTCGAGGATGGCAGCGGACACGTGATCGGCCACTTGATCGCCGAGCTGCCGGTTGCCGGCGATGCCGGCTTTCGCCCCTACATTTTCGTCGAGCGCGTCGACGACACGCTCGAGCGGGTCGCCGCTCATGGCGGCGAGCTCGTTGAAGCGCCGTATCCCGAGGGTGACCTGTGGGTCGCCACCTTCCGCGACCCAGCCGGGAACGTGCTCGGCGTGTGGCAACGCGGTCCACGCGGCTAGCGCCGGCGGCCGGCCGGTCCTCTACGCCCGTCCTCGGGGACGGCCCAGCTCAGGTCGCCTCGTCTTCTGCCTCCTCGGCCTGCTCTCCGTGCTCGACGATGTCACCCGGCTTGAACAGAATCTGCTCGAGAGCGACCCGCCACTTGGGAGTGCGGCGGAGCAGAAACTCGAGGTCCATGCCGAAGTGCTTGAACTCCTCCTGCTGCGCGTTTTCCATGATCGCCCGTGCCTGGGCATCGGGCTCGAGCGAAATGCGCTGTTCATACCAGCCGATCGCTTCGGCTTCCTCCGTCAGGGATGTGAGCATCCGGGCAAAGGTTCGGGTCTCGGCGGCGAGCTCGGCCGCGGGTTCGTGGTACTGCTCGAAGCCCATTGCTTCTCCTCTCGTCGGGTGAGCCACGCTAACGGCTGTGGTTGCGGGAGTTGACGAGGCGGCGAGCCGAGCCAGCTGGTGCGAGAGTTTCGACCAGCCGGAGTGGCGCCTCGGCTCTTGGGCGGCTCGACCGGGCCGAGCAGGGCGCCTTCGCGCGGGGCGGTTTCGGGATCCGTGCGAAGATCCGCCCCGGGGCCGCACGGCACTCGGGTCAGGCGCCGGAGCATCCCGACCGGCTACTGCACGAATCGCGCAGTGGTAACCGCCGCAAGCGAGGAGAGAAAGCGCAATGACGGGAAAGGCTGATTTCACCGACCAGGAGTGGCAGCTCGTCATCGAGGGGCCGCCGAGCGCCGGCCTGATCGTCGTCACCGCACAGCGCGGCGGAACCTTCAGGGAGACGATCGCGATGGCGAAGGCCTATGCGGAGACCCGGCAGCGCCACGGCGAGAGCGAGCTACTCGACGAGATCGTGTCGGCGAGGCCGGAGATCGACCACAGCCGCTACCACTCCTTCGAAGAGCTCAAGGAGCACGGTTTGCAGCACCTTCGCCAGGCCGTCGAGCTGCTCGAGCAGAAGGCCACTGCGGAGGAGGTCGAGGACTACAAGGGCTTCGTGCTCAGCCTGGCGGAGAAGGTGGCGAACGCGCACAGAGAAGGCGGTGAAGCGGTCAGCCCCGCCGAGCTCGCTGCGATCAACGAGATCGCCGCGACCCTCGGACGGGCCGCCCCCTGAGACTGGAGGACGGAGGGCACGGTCTAGAAAAACCTGACGGACTTCGATCTGAAGGCGGCCACCGAGCCGCCGCGCTCGATTTTTCTTTGGCCCGCAACGGTTAAGACCGGGTAGGCTTGTCCCGCCGGTAGGAGGCGCGAATAACCGTCACGATCGTCATCGTCGGGGTCTGGAATGCCATCCTCCTCGCCTCTCTGGCCGGCTTAATCATCTGGCGCAAGCGCGTGCATGCTTGGGTGACGCGCTACGACGGCCAGTGCCGGGGCGCCTGGGGAGGAGCCAGCGAGGAGCTCTGGCAGGCTTTCCTCGAACAGCATCCGGAGCTCACCGAGCGCTGATCCGGATCAAGCCTCGCGCGAGCGCGTCGGCCAAGGTCGGCGGCCTTTTTGCCTGGGCGCGTAGGCCGAGGACGTGATTGGCGTTCTGTGAAGCCGCCTCGCCTTAACACGCACCTACTCACATTCGCGCGGAAGCGAGCCGATACTAGAATCATGGACTCGGCCCAGCTTCCAGCCCCTCAGCTCGGCAGGATTCTCATTGCCGCCGGTCTGCTCACGGAAGCCCAGCTTTCGCAGGCGCTCGAAGAGC
The DNA here is from genome assembly GCA_036378475.1 of Gaiellaceae bacterium. Lineage (GTDB taxonomy): Bacteria > Actinomycetota > Thermoleophilia > Gaiellales > Gaiellaceae > 13-2-20CM-68-14. The sequence continues at coordinate 10,192 of DASUWJ010000121.1, read as the reverse complement.
AGACGCGGACTGGCCGCCGCTTGGGCGAAATCATCGTTCGCCGGGGTTTCCTCTCCGGTCCCGCGCTCGCGAACGCCCTCGCCGAACAGCACGGTGGGATCCTGAAGACCGAGTACGGTTTTGCGACCGGGCTCGGCGGCCAGGCCGCCCAGAGGGCGGCTTCCGAGGCCGCAGCCGAGGTCGCCTCCTCGACGCCGATGCCCTTGCTACGGACGGCCGATCCCACGCCTGCTGCGCCTCCCACGCCCGAGGTTGCCGCCTCCCCTCCAGCTGCCGCTCCCCTCGAGCCCTCCGAGCCATCGCCGCAGAGCGAGCCCGAGCACGCGCCCGAGCCGATTAAGCCGAGCGAGCCCCCGCCAGCGGTCAGGCCGCCGATCGGGCTTGCGCCTCAGGCCGAGCAGGTCATCGAGCCGGTAACAATCCGGGGGCCTCTGAGGGCGCCCGAGCCGATGCACGAGGCTGCGCCGGAACCCGAGGCCGCTCAAGCGGCAGCGAGCGAGCCACAGTCCGAGCTAGTGGTCGCGCCTGCGCCAAGCGTGGCGCCTGTCGAGGAGATTTCAGCGCAGTCCGGGCCTGAGATTGAGCCGACGCGAGAGCCAGTCCAGCAGGCCATCGCCGAGCAGGAGCCCGACGTGGCGGGGCCAGAGCCTCGTGCCGAGCAGGAAATCGCTCCCGAGTCAGCGCTCCTCCGCGCCGCCCCCGAGATCGAGCCGAAGCTCGAGGAGGAGACGAAGTCCCTGCCCAACTTCGCGCCCGAGGCCCAGCCCGAAGGAGTGCTCGACGTCGAAGGGGGCCAACCGGCGCTCGAGCTCGAAGCCCAGCCCGAGCCCAAGCTTGAAGCCCAGTCTGAACCCAAGCTCGAAACGCAGCCGGAGCCCAAGCTCGAAGCGCAGCCGGAGCCCAAGCTAGAACCCCAGCCCGAGGGCGAGCTCGAATCCCAGCCCGAGCCCGCGCTCGAACCGCAGCCGGAGCCCAAGCTCGAAGCCCAACCCGAGCCCGAGCCCGAGCCCGAATCCGAAGCCCAGCCCGACCCCGAGCTGGTAGAGGCAGCCAAGCAGCGGGCCGAGGGGATCGAGGAGAGGCCCGTTCCGGGTCCGGTGGCCGAGGAGCGCGACGATCGCGATGCCCTGATCGCCTCGCTTCGACGAAGGCTCGATGCCCAGGAGGCCGAGCTCATCGCCCTGCGCGAGGCGCTCGAGGCGGAGCGGGCGAAGGAAGAAATCCAGGTGCACGTTTGGCCCGAGGAGCACACGGTCGCCGTCTCCCAGCCGACGCAGTCGCAGAAGGAGCGCTATCTGCTTTGCGTGCCGACACCGGCCGGTTACGTCCTGCTCGACCGGGTCGGCCCTGTTCCGTCTGTGGGCCAGGAGGTAGACGTCCCCGAGGAAGACGGTCAGTTCACGGTCACGAAAGTCGTTCGCCTGCCGCGGAACGGGCGGCACTGCGCCTACTTGCAGCGCAGCTAGCGTCGTATCTGCCAGCCTCGCGCCATGGGCGCGGAGCCTCTTACTCGCTCCGATCAGCCGCACTGGCTGACGCGCGGCGTCGGCAGCATCGGGCTCGCGAGCTTCTTCAGCGACGCGGGGCACGAAATCGTGACCGCGGTCCTGCCGAGCTTCGTGACGCATACCCTCCGGGGCTCGGCCGGCGCGCTCGGGTTGATCGAAGGAGTGAGCGACGGCTTGGCGGGCCTGGCGAAGCTCCTCGGCGGCTGGGCTGCCAACGATGAGCGCCGACGCCGCGATCTGGCCGCAGGCGGCTATCTCGTCACGGGCATCGCGACCGGGGCGATCGGGCTCGCTGGCGCTGTCTGGCAGGCGGGCGTCCTGCGCGCGCTCGCGTGGAGCGCCCGCGGCGCCCGCGGACCGGCGCGAAGCGCGCTGCTTGCTTCATTGGCGCCCCCCGAGGCCTACGGCAGGGCGTTCGGCTACGAGCGTGCGATGGATCATCTCGGCGCGGTCGTGGGGCCCCTCGCAGCGGCCGGGCTCGTGGCCACGATCGGGATCAGGCAGACGATCTACGTCTCAGTCCTACCTGGGATCCTCGCGGCCGCCGCGATCATTTTCGCGGCGCGTGCGGCGCGCGACCGCGGCGGTCAGGTGCGCCGCCGCGCGCGCTTCGAGCTGGCGGCGCTCCGCGAGACCGGAATTCTTCGCGCGCTCGCGCCCGTGACGCTCTTCGAGCTCGGGAACTGCGCCACGACACTGTTGATACTGCGCGCGACGGGCTTGCTCCATCCGGGCCGCTCCCTCTCATCTGCCGCCGCCGTTGCGGTGCTGCTCTACGCGGCCCACAACCTCGTCGGCTCGGCACTGGCCTTCCCGGCCGGCCACGTCGTCGACCGGCGCGGGCCCCGGCGTGTGTTCGCAGCCGCGCTCGTCCTCTTTGCGCTCGCCTACTCCGGTTTCTCGCTCTCGACTCGGTCGTGGCCCCTGCTGCTTGCCTTCTTTGCCCTGGCGGGTGCCGGAATGGGGCTGGCAGACACGGCCGAATCAGCCCTGACTGCTCGGCTGCTCCCGGATGAGCTTCGCGGCAGTGGCTTCGGCCTGCTCGGAGCCGTCCAGTCACTCGGGGACTTCGCCTCCTCCGCCGCCGTCGGGCTCGTCTGGACGCTCGTCTCACCGGCTGCTGCTTTCGGCCTCGCCGCCGCCTGGATGGCGCTCAGCCTGGTCGCGACAGCGTTGATCTCGCCCCGCCCTCGCTAGGGCGAAGCGGGCGGCTGACCCTCGCTGTCTCCTGGCCCTGGGGTCGAGTCGAAGGAGAGACCGGAGGTGAGCCCCTCGTGCACGAAGATCACGAGCAGGCTCAGCCGCTCGTAGCCGCTGAAGTGGTGCTCGAGTCCGGCGCGGACGAACATTCCCTCGCCTTCCCCGAGCGGCGTCGGCTCGCCGGCCACCTCGAGCACCCCGCTGCCCTCGAGTACGAGGTAGATCTCGTCCTCCGCGTGCGGTTGCTGGCGGTCCGGCTCCGGCGCGGCCAGCACGTAGACGCCAACCTCGAGCCCGGCTGACTCGTGGATCACCTCGTATCCGCCCTTTGCGGCCGCCAGGCGCTGCTGGACAGCGCGGACGTCGAAGGCTGCCACGGCGACGAAAACTAGCCGGTTTTCCGATCTCAAAAGGGGGTAGGATCGGGCCCCTGTGGACGCCTCGCCGTCTTGGAGGACCCTGGCCGAGCTGGATCTCCTCTACTCGCGCTCGCGGCGGCGGGCGAGTTCGCGCCGGGGGGAGCCGCCTCGCCGCTCCGCCTTCGACTGGCGGATCGTCCGCGCCGCCGTGCTCTCCGTCCTGTTGCTCGGCCTGATCGCGGAGTCCGCCGGCCTGGAGATCGCGCCGGCGAAGTCGCCGACGGCCGGTAAGCCTGCGGTCGCCACGATCTCATGCGGCATCCCGGGTTCCTTCGCGCCCGCATTCAGGCGCGCCGCCCGCGTGACAGGCCTGCCCCTCTCGCTGCTGGCCGCCGTTGCGTGGGAGGAGTCGCGGATGGACCCAAGGGCGCTTTCGGGGGCGGGTGCGCGTGGGCTCCTGCAGCTGATGCCCGAGACCGAGAGAGCGCTGCAGGTGCGGCACGCCAGCCCGAGCGCGAACATCCTGGCCGGCGCGCGCTACCTTCGCCAGATGGTCGCCCATTTCGGGGGCAACGTCGAGCTCGCCCTCGCGGCCTACAACGCCGGACCGACCGCCGTCGACCGGGCCGGCGCCGCGCCGACCCTCGGCACGCTTCGCTACGCCCAGAACGTCGAGGCTCGCGCCGCGAACCTCGCTAGCTGCGCCTAGCGGCGGCTTCCTAGCTGGACCTGTGGCCGAGCAAGCGTCGCCGCTCCTCGAGCGTCCCGGTCAGCGTCTCGTCCGGCGCCGGCTCGTGCGCTTCCTCGAGGAGTTCCTCGAGGATTGCCATCAGCTCCCGGACGCCGTGGAGGGCCTGGCGCCGGCGTTCCTCGAGCCGGTGCGTCTCACTGCGTAGCGCCTCCTGGTGTCGCCGCGCGGCCTCTTCGAGCCGCTGCGCATCGGCCTGCGCGGCGGCGAGAATCGACTGGGCGCGAGCCTCGGCCTCGGCGGTCAGCTTCCGCGCCTGCTCCTCTGCCTCTTGGCGGTGCTTCTTGGCGTAGGCCTCGACGGCCATCCGCATGTCGCGGGCGTAGTCGTCGGCTTCGCGGCGAGTCTCGGCGGCGGTTTGCGTCAGCTCTGAGATCTTGGCTTCAGCTTCACGTTGTGCCTCGCGGACGAGGGCGTCTGTCTCAAGGCGCGCCTCCGAGCGAATCTGCTCGGCCGCCTCCTCTGCGGCGTGCAGGATCGCCGAGACGCGTTCGCCGACTCCCCCCGAATCGGCCTCAGGTGGGCCGGGCCGGACCCGCGCCGCACCGTCTGCGCCGGATCCCTCCGTCGTCTCCCGCTCGAGCTCGCTCATGGCCGCGAGCGGCCAAGTTAGTTCATTCGCGGAGGTCTCGCAACAAGAAAGCCCCGCAAAGCGGGCGAACAGCTGGGTGGCGCCGCCGGTCATCCCACCGGCGGCCTCGCGCGTCCGCGCCTGCTAGGAGCAGGCGAGGCGCTCGGTCAGCTTGGCCACGGGGAAGTTCCGCAGCTTCCGCTTGAGCTGTTCCGCAGACATGAATGCCGCCTTTCGTTGCCGCATGACAGGAAACGCGCTACACATCGTCGGCTCCCCGGGGAAGTTGCGCCATCCCCCGTTCTGCGGTTTCACCCCGTCCGACGCGCCTTCTAGGCTCGTCGAGATGCGCGATCCGCTTCGCCGCTCGGTCGCCGAGTTCATCGGTACGTTCACGCTCGTTTTCATCGGCGCGGGCTCGATCATGACTGCGGCGGGCCTCCGCGACCCGACCCTGATCGGGATCGCACTCGCCCACGGTCTCGCAATCGGAGTGATGGTCTCTGCCGTCGGACACATCTCGGGAGGCCATTTCAACCCGGCCGTCACACTCGGCTTTCTCATCACGCGCCGGATCGAGGGGCGGCTCGCCGTCTGCTACTGGCTGTCCCAGTTCGCAGGAGCGGTCATCGCCTCGCTGCTGCTGGCCTGGATCTTTCCGACCAGCCTCGTCGATGCCCGCCACCTTGGCGTGCCTGCCCTGGGGGCTGGCATCGGCTCCGGAGCCGGGCTCGCGGTCGAGGTGATCCTGACCTTCTTGCTGGTCTGGGTGATCTTCGCGACGGCCGCGGACCCACGCGGGACCTTTAAGTCGATCGCGGGCCTCGCGATCGGCTTCACGATCACCCTCGACATCCTGATGGGCGGCCCGCTGACGGGCGCCGCCATGAACCCCGCCCGTGCCTTCGGGCCCCAGCTCGTCCATGACGAATGGGCCAACGGCTGGATCTGGTACGTCGGCCCCGCGCTCGGCGCTGTCGCTGCCGCCCTGCTCTATGAATGGCTCTACCTGCGCCCGCTCGCGCCGGCGCCGGTTGGCCCGCCGGAGACGGGCGTGATCGAGCCGCGCCCCGGCGAGACAGCGGCGAGCTAGACCCGCCTCGTTCGATAGGTTCCGCCCGTGCTGCTGGCGGCCCTGTCAACGGGACACAAGCTCGGGCTCGCCCTGGTCGGGGCCGCGTTCATCGGCTTCGCCCTGAGCTCCGCTTTCCTGCTGCCCGCGCTCCGGCCGGATTTCCCGGGCCGCCGAGGCTTGCCGGCGTTTCTGACGCTGACGGTGGCGCTGTTTGTCTCGATGCTGTTCGCCGTCTTTTTCTTCGGTCGCGAGCCGAAGGCAAGCCACGCCGCCGGCGCGGCCGGGACGGCGCAGACGGCTTCGCCCGGCTCGACCGTAGCCTCGCCGACGACGCCGGGTTCGAAGAAGATTCCGGTCAGCGAGACGGAGTTCAAGATCGCGCTGCCGGCGCAGAGCCTCGCGGCCGGTCGCTACGAGCTCGACCTGACCAACAACGGTCACGTCGGTCATGACCTGGTCGTCCAGGGACCCGGTGTCAGCAATGAGAAGACACTGGTGCTCGGGCCGGGGAAGAAGGCCGCCTTGCAGGTGACGCTCAAGCCGGGCACCTACGACCTCTACTGCAGCGTCGATAGCCACAAGCAGCTCGGCATGGACCTGAAGCTGAAGGTCACCTGAGCGCGGGAGGCCCGCCCGCGGGCCTTCCGCGCTTCAGACGGAGAGGGCGGGATTTGAACCCGCGACGGACCTTTCGGCCCGTACGCGATTTCCAGTCGCGCTCCTTAGACCGCTCGGACACCTCTCCGAGGCGGCCAGGGTACCGGGCGAGAAGTCGGACAGCGGCGCCCGCCAGGGCGGGGGCGCTCTGCGACGGCCGAATCCACCCTGACGAGGCAGGACTCGGCTCGAGAGGCGGAGGGGGAGGGATTTGAACCCTCGTCGGACGAAACCGCCCGAAACGGTTTTCGAGACCGCCGCATTCGACCGCTCTGCCACCCCTCCGAGGAAAGGCCCGGTCGGGCTGGCACAGGGTAGCGAGATCCACGGGCACCACCCGCTTGGCGGGAGGGGGCGAGCAGCCGAGGCTGCGGGCACCGCGCGAAGCGGAGAAGGAGGGATTCGAACCCTCGAGGCAGGGATTCTCCCCACCTAACGCCTTAGCAGGGCGCCGCCTTCAGCCACTCGGCCACTTCTCCGGAGCCTCGCGCAGGATAGCGGACTCCCTCTTTCGCCTCCCACCGAAATCACCCTTCGGGGGCATGTCGGAGCACCGTCTCGGACGCATGCTGAAAGCGCCGGCTCCCCCCTCATACCCCCCGGCATCGCGGCGCCCGTCTGCGGTTATCCCAGGCGGGCTTCGCTCTTTTCGGGGCGCGTGGGCGGCGGCTCCGGGTCGGCCTCGCTGCTACGGGGATACTGCGGCCGTGCGTGTTGGCCGCCGCGAGGTCCGGGTCTCGAATCCCGACAAGCTCTTCTTCCCCGAGCGCGGGCTGTCGAAGGGCGACGTCGTCGCCTACTACGTGGATGTCGCCGAGTACGCGCTCAACCACATTCGTCGGCGGCCCTTCCACATGAAGCGCTACCCGAACGGCGTGGAGGGGGATTTCTTCCACCAAAAGCGCGTGCCGCCGCACCCCGACTACGTCGGCGAGCGGTTCGTCCGCTTCCCGAGCGGTCATTCGACGGTCTTCGCCGTCGTCGACAACCCGGCGGCGCTCGCCTGGGTCGCGAATCTCGGCTGCATCGAACTGCACACCTGGCACTCGCGGATCGACGAGATCGAGCGGCCCGATTACATGCTGCTCGACCTCGACCCGACCTTCGAGGGGCAGTGGGAGCACGTGCTCCTGATCGCCCTCGTCGTCAGGCAAGTGCTCGACGAGCTGGGGCTACCGAGCTTCCCGAAGACCTCCGGTGCAACGGGATTCCACATCCTGACGCCGATCAAGCCGGAGCTGCCCTTCCCGGAGGTGCGCCGGTTCGCTAAGGCAGTGGCCGAGGAGGTGGAGCGGCGGATCGGCGACCAGCGCGTCGCCACGACCACCTGGAAGGTCGCCGACCGGCAGGGTGTCTTCGTCGATTTCGGCCAGAACGCGCGTGACCGGACGATCGCCTCGGCCTACTCGATTCGCCCCACACCGGACGCCCGCGTCTCGGCGCCGCTTCGTTGGGAGGAGGTTCCGGGTGCCGATCCAGCCGCATTCACGCTCGAGACGATGCGCGAGCGGCTCGAAAAACGCGGCGATCCGAGCGCTGGCATCTGGCGTCGGCGTGTCAGCCTCGCCTCACGCTTCGAGGCGCTCGGACTGGAGCGGAGGCCCACGCCGGCGGCCGCGGGCGAGCGCCGGGCTCTTGCTGCGCGCGGTCGACGACGGCAGTCACCACCGTCTCGCAGGCGCTGACCGCGGCAGCGAGCGTGTCCGCACCAGCGACGCTTGGCCGGTCTCCTCGCAGCTCAGGAGGCGCCGAGGAGCTCCGGCACGGTCAGGTCGGTTCGCCTCCGCGGCGGTCGCACCTCGCGCCAGGTGCAGTCCTTCGGATCCTTGTCGGGCCGGAAGCGCAGGAAGCGCGTGCCGTGCCGAAAGCGGTTTCGCTCCAGCTTGTCGTAGCGCACTTCGCAGACGAGCTCGGGCTTGACGGGATTCCAGTCGAGCTCCTTCCCCCGCGTCCAACGGCTCTGGCCGCCGGGGGTGCGCTCGCCGCTGATCGCTCCTGGGGCCCGGAGCTTCGGCAGCCGCTCCTCGAGTTCCCGCCGGAGGGCGGCCGGGAAGCCGGAACAGTGGCCGACGAAGTCGAGCTTCCCCTTGCCGTCGTAGAGGCCCAGGAGGAGCGTCGAGATTCGCCCGGCAGCCTTCTCGCTCCAGCGGAAGCCGACGATCACGCAGTCGGCCGTCCGGTAGGGCTTCACCTTGACGACGGCCTCGCGCGATCCCGGCAGGTAGGGGAGGTCGAGCCGCTTCGCGACGACACCGTCCAGCCCCGCGGCCTCGAGGCGCTGCAGCCAGTCCTCGGCATGGCCGCGGTCGCGCGTGACCGGAGAGAGCCGGAACTTCGTCCCGCGCCGCTCGAGCTCGCGCCGCCGTTTCTGGAGCGGGAGGCCATGCAGCGGCTGATTCCGCCAGAGCAGCAGGTCGAAGGCCACGAACTGCGCCGGGATCTCGGCCGAGAGCCTGCGGATCCGGCTCTCGGCCGGGTGGAGGCGAAGCTGCATCGCGTCGAAGTCGAGCTTGCCGCCTCGCTCGATCACGATCTCCCCGTCGAGCGCGCTCTTCGGCGGCAGCAGCTCGCCGAGCCGACGGAGCTCGGGGAAGTAGCGCAAGAGCGGCCGGGAATTGCGGCTCCAGAGGTGGAGCTCGCCCTGGAGATTCTCGAGCACGCCGCGGAAACCGTCCCATTTCGGCTCGTAGTGCCAGCCCGCGCCCTGCGGCAGCTCCTGGACGAGCTCGGCCTCCATGGGCGGGAAGGGCAGGTTTCGCGGCGGCATCTGCCGGGAGACTAGTCCCGTGACGAACATGGACGGGAGCTGGAGGGTCAAGCGGCTCGGCGGTGCACTGCCGCCGCTCTACGGCATCCGCAAGGAGATCTCGGGCAGCGCCGGTGTAACCAAGCTCGGACCGCTCTCGCTCGCGCCCTTCGACGTGGTCGACCACGCACTCCACTACCGTCCTCCCTTCAGCGGCTTCGTCGACGTGCTCGAGCCGAGGGGCGAGAGCTTCCGCGGCCGCGCGACGTTTCGCGGGCGCGAATTCGGCACCTTCGAGCTGAGGAGAGCGCGCGCTTGAGGAGGTGCGGATGGCTTCAGCCGGGCTGAAGGAGCGGCTCGTCGAGCAGATCGACGGGGCCTACGCGCTCGAGCGGAGCGGGCTGCGCTGGCTCGAGCGGATGATCGAGACGAGCGGCGAGCCCGGGCTGAGGGATGCGCTGCGCAGGCATCGGCTGCTAACCGACCGCCAGGTCGAACGCCTGCGGCAGCGCCTCGAGGCACACAGCGCGAGACCGTCCGTCCTCAAGCAGGGCGCCGCCCGCGCGGGGGCCGTCCTGAAGGGGGCGCTCGCGAGAGTCCGCGGCGACGAGGAGAGCCGTGACGCGCGCGCTGCCTACGCGAGCACACAGTTCGAGATCGCGAGCTATCGACTGCTCGAGCGACTCGCCGAGCGGGCGGGAGACGAGGAGACGGCCGAGGTCGCGCGCCAAAATCGCTGGGACGAGGAGGAGCTGGCGAGGAGTCTCGAGGCGCACTGGGACGCGCTCGCGGAGCGCTCGCGTCAGTAGGGGCGTCCAGTCCCGGTCGCCGGAGCGTGAGTGCGTCCGTGCCGAGCTCGCCGGTGGGCGCGGGGAAATCTGAGCGAGGGGGTAGGAGGGTGGGGGAGATACCTTTCGTTGCGTGCGGCCCGAAATCATCGCCCAGATCATCGGCGCGGCGCTCAACATGGGCGCCTTCGCGCTGCTCCACTTCGAGATCGCGCCCTCCTCGGCGATGCGCTACCTCGTTCCGAACCTGCTCGGCTCGATCATCCTCGTCGTCACGGCCTACATCGACTCGCAGTGGGGCTTCCTCATCCTGGAGGCCGGCTGGGTGGTCGTGCTGACCCACGCGATCATTGCTCGCAAGCCCGCCTCCCACTGAGAGCCGCAGGGATTGCCGAGCTCGCCTAGTGACCTGAGTCGTTGATTCGCTGGCAGTAGCTGGCGAGGCTGTCGAGGATCTCGTCTGCGGTTTTGTGCCAAACGAACGGTCTCGGGTTGTCGTTCCAGTTGGTGATCCAGGTGCGGATCGAGGCGACGAGGTCC
>DASUWJ010000120.1:0-9454 GCA_036378475.1 Gaiellaceae bacterium | reverse complement strand
GGCGCAGGCGCTCCGGCCGCGCGGCTCTCCGGCGCGGGCCGGAGCTAGACTCGCTGCAGTCGGGGCGTAGCGCAGCCTGGTAGCGCGTCCGCTTTGGGGGCGGAAGGTCGGCAGTTCGAATCTGCCCGCCCCGACTAGAACCCCGCGCCGGGCAGTCGTACCCTTCATCCATGCCGACCTGCGCGAAATGCGGGCAGGACAACCCGGAGGTCGCCAAGTTCTGCCTGGCCTGCGGCTCGCCGCTCGAGGCCGCCGCGCCGAGCGCTCCCGCGGAGGAGCGGAAGTTGATCACGGCCGTCTTCTGCGATCTCGTTGGCTCGACGGCGCGCTCCGAGAGCCTCGACATCGAGGACGTGAAGGAGCTCGTCTCCCCCTACCACGCGCGGGTCCGCGGCGAACTCGAGCGCCACGGCGGCACCTTCGAGAAGTTCAGCGGCGATGCGATCCTGGCGCTCTTCGGGGCGCCGCTCGCCCACGAGGACGATCCCGAGCGGGCGATCCGCGCCGGGCTCGCGGTCCGCGGGGCTCTGGCGCAGCTGAATGCCGAGGACGAGTGGCTCGACCTCCATTTCCGGATCGGAATCAACACGGGCGAGGCGCTCGTGATGCTCGACGCGCGGCCGAGCGAGGGCGAGTGGTCAGCCGCGGGCGACGTGATGAACACCGCCGCCCGGATCGAATCCGCGGCCCCGGTCGACGGGATCCTCGTCGGCGAGCAGACCTATCGCGCCACGCGCGAGCTGTTCGAGTTCCGGGAGGCTGAGCCGATCCAGGCGAAGGGCAAGGCGCAACCGGTCCCGGTCTGGGAAGTCGTGTCGGAGCGCGAGGCACCGGACTGGCTGGAGCACCGGCTGCCTCTCGTCGGGCGCGAGCAGGAGCTCGGCGAGTTGCTTCGCTTCTGCCGCCAGCAGGTGGCCGAGGGGCGGCCGGGCCTCGCGGGCGTACTCGGCGCGCCCGGGATCGGCAAGAGCCGCCTGCTCGGCGAGCTTGTGCAGCAGCTCGGAGAGGAGTGCGAGCTGCTCGTCGGACGCTGCCTCTCCTACGGCGAGGGGATCACCTACTGGCCGGTCGAGGAGATGGTCAAGAGCGCCGCCGGCATCACCTTCGGTGACGACGAGGCCACGAGCTCGAACAAGCTCGGCGTCCTGCTGCAGGCGCTCGAGACGGACGACCTCGACGAACTGCGGACGATCGCGGCGGCGATCGCCAACCTGATCGGCGTCGAGACGACCCCGGAGGGCACCTACTCGGCCCAGGCGATCACCCAGGCCGAGCTGCACTGGGGCATCCACAGGCTCTTCGAGCTGCTGGCGGCGAGGCGGGCCACGATCTTCTACTTCGAGGATCTGCACTGGGCCGAGGCGACGCTGCTCGAGCTGCTCGGCTTCCTCGTTGACGGTTCGGCCGCCGCTCCGATCCTCGTGCTCGCCAGCGCCCGCCCGGAGCTGAAGGAGGCAGCACCGCTCCTGCTCTCGGACCGCAGACACCTGTACATCGAGCTGGACGCGCTCGGCGAGGGGGCGAGCGCGGCGCTCGCCGAAGAGGTGGCGAAGGCCTCCGGCCTGACCGGCGCCGCGCTCGACAAGGTGCTCCGCCAGGCCGGGGGAAACCCGCTCTTCATCGAAGAGACGGTGCGCATGCTGGCCGAGGGGAAGGGAGCTGCGGAGGGTGAGCCGGCCGTCCCGGATTCGCTCCAGGCCCTGATCGCCTCCCGCCTCGACCAGCTCGAGCCGCCGGTCAAGCGGGTGGCGCACAGCGCCTCGGTCGTCGGTCTCTCCTTCTGGCCGAGCGCGGTCGCCTACCTCGTGGGCGGAGACGCCGGGCCTGATCCGAGTGGCGGGCTCGCCTCGCTCGAGCGGCGAGATCTGATCCACCGAAACCGAACCTCGATGATCGCCGGCGAGCTCGAGTACCTGTTCAAGCACGTTCTGATCAGGGACGTCGCCTACAGCCAGTTGCCGAAGCGACGGCGCTCGGCGCTGCACGCCCGCTTCGCGGCCTGGGTCGCTGAGCTGCCGGGCGGTGAGGACGAGCTGATTGAGTTCGTCGCCTACCACCTCGAGCAGTCGTGCCTGCTGGCGCGGACGATCGCCCGCCCCGAGGTGCCGCCGCCGCTGGAAGCCGCCGTGCTCGCTCTCGCCCGCGCCGCCGCGAAGTCAGAGCGTCGCGAGGGTTTTCGCGAGGCGGAGCGCTTCTACAGCCGGGCACTCGCGCTGGCCGACGACGTCGAGCCCGGCACCCGGGCGGAGCTGCGCTATCGCCGGGCGCGCATGCTCGTCGGCCGCGGCGCGCTCGGCCCGGCACGCAGCGAGCTCTCCGAGGTGCTCGAGGCCGCCTCGGCGGTCGGCCGGCTCGAGCTCCGCTGCGCCGCTCTGGTGACGCTCGCGAACATCGAGTGGAAGCAGGGGCGGGCCGGGGAGCAGCGCGAGTGTCTCGTCGAGGCCGAGCAGATCGCGCAGCAGATCGGCGACCACCGGCTCGGCATCGTGACCGCCTTCGAGCTCGCGAATCTCCGCGGCTGGTTCGAGGGACAGGCCGCCGAGGCGATCGAAGACCTCCGCCGGGCGCTGGCCCGCGCCGAGGAGTTCGGCGACCGCGCCCTGCTGACCGAGGCTCATCTCCGGCTCGGGACGGCGCTGATCAACCTGGGGCAGCTGGCCGAGGCCGAGCAACGGTTCGGCTCCGCACTCGAGCTCGCAGGCGAGGACGGGAGCCACCGCGACGAGGCCCGCGCCTCGACCCTGCTCGGGTTCGTCAAGTACTACCGCGGTGAGCTCGGGGTCGCCGAGGAGCTGGCCGCCCAGGCGCTCGAGTGGCTGGAGCGAACCGGCGACACCGACCTGCAGATCCAGAACTTCCGCTCCCTCGCCCGCTACGCGCTCGCCCGGGGCGAGTTCGAGCTCGCCGAGAAGCGGCTCCGCGATGTCCTGCCGCTCGTGCTCGAGCTGGGCGGCTGGCTGGCGACCGACATCTACCGCTACCTCGCCGAGGCGCTCGTCCGCCAGGGCCGTATCGAGGATGCGAGCGAGCTCGTCTCCTTTGCCGCGCGGAGCGTGCCCGAGGAGGATCACTACGCCCGCGCCAGCCTGCTCATGGCGGAGGCGATCGTCGCCACCGAGGCGAGCGAGCCGACCGCGGCCGCAACGGCGTTCGCCGAGGCTCTGCGCCTGATGGAGGGACAGGAGCTCCAGCTCGACCTCGGCGAGGCGCGGATGGAGCTGGCCCGCTCACTGCGTTCGTTCGGAGACGTCGGTGGCGCCCGGACCGAGCTCGAGCGGGCTCGCGCGAGCTTCTCCCGCATGGACGCGAGGACGGTCGTCGCCCAGATCGACCGCGAGCTCGAGGAGCTGGCGCAGGGGGCCGCTGACCGCGGCCCCCTCGCCTAGTGCGTCGCTAGAAGCGGCGCGTGAAGCGGGCCGAACGGATGTAGCGGTTCAGGCGCGCCGACGGCGCATTGCGAGCCGCGCGTGCCAGGGGTGATCCGATGAAGCAACCCGTGAAGCACGTGCCGCACTCTGGGGTGTTGCACGAGACGGCGGGACTGCAGACCGGGCCGCCCTCGACGTGATTGCAACTCTGGGCTGCGAAACAAGCCCCAGAGGTCGTCGTGTCACAGGTGTTCGACTGCGTCGTCCCGTTTTGGTTCGCGAACTGACCGATGTGTCCGTGTCCGCTCGTGTCCAGCTCGCCGATTTGGTCGAGGTGCTGGACCGACGTGGGCGACGAGGTGAACTGGTTCTTCGATTGCTGGATCGTGAATAGGTCGTTCGCGTTCGAGCCCTGGAAGGTGCAGCAGCGGAACGGCCCAAGCTGGTACTGAGTGACCGCCGAGAGCATCGGCGCCGACTCGACCTGGAGCATGTTCTGGAAGTTGAACGACTGCGAGACGCCAGTGCTCGTCTGGGTCGTGTCGGAAATGCCGTTGCCGTTTTGGTTCTGCGAGCCCATGAATGCGGCCCCGGCGAAGGGCTCGTCGGGCTCGTCGCCTTGGGAGTCGTCGTCGCCGTCCTCGTCGCTCGGGCCGGCGAACTCCTTCTGGCTGACGGTCTGCGCCATCAGCGACACCTGGTTGCCGGTCCCCGAGCTCTGGTTGATCGAGTTCGTCTGCTGCGCGTTTTGATTCTGGCTCACGAGCGCGACGCTCGTCGAGGCCGACTGCACGATCGTCTGGGTCAGCAAGGCCGCGTTCCCGCCGGTCGTGTTCGACTGGGTGATACCGGCTTTCTGGCTGTTGCTCGGGGTCTGGCTTCCCTGGATGATCAGCTGGTAGACAACCGCGTTGTTGTTCCCGGTACCGGCGTTCGTCTGCGTGATCTCGCAGTCTTGCGCCGCCGTCGGCGACGAGCTTTGCTCGACGCATTTGGCGTTGTTGTCGCCACTCAAAGGCGCCGTTTGCACGATCATGCACGTGTTCGGCGACATCGTGCCGCTGCTCGCCGGAGTGCAGACGAACGAGTTGCTCGAGTCGTCCGCGGTCGCGAACTGGATCACGTGCCGGCTCCTCGTACAGTTCCAGTGTCTGCCCGGACACCTCGGCCCGGCGTAGTTTCGGCTGCCGCGCTGGATCACCAGGCCACGCGTGCTGACGCCGTGAGCCTGCAGGTATTTCAACACGGCTCCCGGTGTCTTGAAACTCAGATGCGCCTTCGCCGCAGGTCGCTGAGCTGCGCCTGCCGTGGCAATCAGGACCGACGCAGCGGCCGTGACTGCCGCGAGGCTGAGCCACCTCTTAACGTGCACGTGCCCTCCTCTCCCGGGGCGACGAACGCGAATGTGGCTCGCCGCAGTTTCCCCACGCGAACCGTAAGTGATTGAGCCGGCTAATACCAGCGAACCGGCGCGCTCGCCCATTCGTCCAGGGCGCTAACCGCGGCCTCGAGCTCGGCCGCGGGGAGCCAGTACGGCTCGGCATAGGCGACCTGTTCGACGAGCGGCGCCGGCGGCTGGCCCGCGAGTGCGTTCAGCACGTAGCGGATCGGCAAGCCGTGGGCGACGACGAGGATCGTCGGCTCGGGCCGGGCGAGGATCGTCCGGTAGGCGCGGACGTAGCGGGCGACGGTCGCGCTTCGGCTCTCGCCGCCGCCCGGGGCCTCGACCGACGGCTCGTTGGCGGCCGCCCACTCGCGATAGGCGGCGAGCGTGCCGCCCTCGAAGCTGCCGAAGCGAACGTCGTTCAGATCCGGCAGGACGAGCCGGGGCACCGCCCGTCCAAGGAGCGCCAGCTCGGCGGTCTGGAGGACGCGCTCGAACTCGCTCGTGACGCAGAGGTCGAGCTCCTCCCGGGCGAGCCTGGCGCCGAGGAGGCGCGCCTGCTTCACGCCCGTCTCGGTCAGCGCGCAGGCGGTCGCCGGATCACCGTTGACGTTGCCGGCGACGCTGAAGGCGCTCTCGCCGTGGCGGGCGAGGATCACCTGCTCCATCGGGCGTCCTTGAACAGGAGGGCGGACTCCTCCCGCTGCAGGAAGCGGAGGAAGTAGAGCGCGAAGGCGGCGAAGAAGACGAGCGCCTCCTCGGCGGCCATCGTCAGGCCGGCCAGCTGCTGGTCGCCGAGCGGGCTGAGTCCGTAGAGCCGCGGCGCCCGGACGTAGAAGCCGTAGACAGCGTGGGGGATCAGGGCGAGCAGCAGGCCGAGCGGGCTGCAGAGGACGAACGCGCCAAAGAGATATGCGGCGGCCGCCCCCGGAGCGAGCGCTCCGCCGAGGACCGGCCACCAGAGGAGGATGCCGGTGACGAGGTAGCAGAGGTGCTCGAGATGCAGGACGCTCGAGGGGTGGCGGAGCGCGAAGTCGTAGGCGGCGGGAAGGTGCCAGGCGTAGTAGGTCGCGAGCCAAAGCGGCAGCGCGACCAAGGGGTGTGTCGCCAGGCGCACGGGCGTGGAGCGCCGGGCCGCGCGCGCGGCGGCCGGGGGGAGGCCGAGGACGAGGAGCGCCGGCGCCCACTCTGCGAGCGCCACGTTCTGCAGCAGGTGCGCGGTGAGGAGATAGTGGAGGGCGAGGTTCTCGAGCGGAGTCACGAACACGGCCAGGATCAGGGCGAGCCCGCAGAGGAAGCAGGAGACGCGCCAGCCGGACGCGGGGTATCGGCGCAGGACGAGCGCGTAGCCGAGGGCAAGCAGCGGCACGAAGACGACGGCCTCGGCGTGGAGGCTCCACGTGTAGGGATGCACGCCGCTACGCTAATCGCCGCCGCGCGGGCGTAGCTCAATGGTAGAGCCCCAGCCTTCCAAGCTGGTTATGCGGGTTCGATCCCCGCCGCCCGCTCTCCTCGCACGCCCGCCGCCCGAGCCCGGTGCGAGGCGGCTCCCCTGTGCCGTCTGCTCAGCGCGGTTCGTCGGCGAGCGGCTCGAGCGCGGCGGCCGTGGGTTCGAGACTGCCGGACTCGAGCCCGGCGACGATCTCGCGGGCGAGCGCGCGTGCCTCGGTCGACTGCTCGGCAGAGAGCACCGTGTTCACGGCCGCCAGGTGCTGCTCGCCCTCGAAGAGCTCGATGTCGACCGTGTCGAGCTCGCGCCGGGCGATATAGGGATCCTCCGGCACGCCGACCCGGATCCGAACGGCCCGACCATCGGGCAGCTTGGCGGTCTCCTCGATCGGCTCACTTCGCAGGCTCATGTGGGCGGATTCTGGCAGAGCGGCGAGCGGGGGCCCGGGCAAGCGGGGCGGGCATCCCTCAAAAGGGGGAGGCCCGGGCAGGGGGCGCGACCGATGTACGGACCGTGCCCACTCTCTTTGCCGCCCTCGCGCTCGCCGCTGCCGCGTATGCGCCGGCCAACCACGCGCGGCCACTGCACAAGGCGCTCGCGACGCACGCCGTCGTCCACGTGCACGCCGCGCGCAGCCAAAACGCGCTCGAGAGCGGCCTGCTCGAGCAGATCAACGCCGTCCGCGGCCAGAACGGCCTCAGGCCGTTTCGCCTCTCGGCCCGCCTCGGCGCGGCCGCGAGGCAGCACTCCCTCTCGATGGCCGGGAAGGGGTACTTCAGCCATGACTCCGCGAACGGAACCGCCTTCTGGCGCCGGATCGCGAGCTTCTACGGCTACAACGGCTACAGCCAGTGGTCGGTGGGCGAGAACCTGCTCTGGTCGTCGCCCGACACGAGCGTCGCCGGGGCGCTGCACCTGTGGCTGACGAGCCCCGAGCACCGCGCCAACCTGCTCGATCGCAGCTGGCGGGAGATCGGCCTCTCGGCCGTCCACGTTCCGAGCGCACCGGGGGTCTACGGCGGCAGCGCGGTCACGATCGTCACCGCCGATTTCGGCGTTCGCTACTAGCGACCGGCGCTACCCTTTGACCCGGGCGCCTGTAGCTCAGCGGAAGAGCGACGGCCTTCTAAGCCGTTGGTCGGAGGTTCGAATCCTCCCAGGCGCATCTCGCTCCGCCGCGTAGAGGGGCGCAACCCGAGCAGTCGCACGCGGGAGAGCCGCTGTTTTCGTTCTCGTCCGGGCGGGAAGAGCAGCGCGATGGGCCTGATCATCAGCCTGATCGTGATCGCGGTCGGGGCAATCCTGACCTGGGGCGTCAACGCGACAGGGGGCGCGATCAACGTGCACGTCGTCGGCGTGATCCTGATGGTGGTCGGGTTCGTCCTCTTCCTGATTTCTCTGATGCTCTGGCGGACCTGGTGGGGCGCGGGATTCTGGGGCGGCTACGGGGCCGGCCCGGGCCCCTACGAGGAGGGTGCCGTCGTGCGGCGCCGCGCGTACTGGCCGACGCGGCGGCGGACGACCTACGTCGAGGACGACGCGCCCCCGCCCGGACCGCCCTACTGAGCCGAGGAGACGAAGGAGGTTTTTCGATGGCAGCCGAGCTGCAGGGCAAGAAAATCGCGTTCATCGCGACCGAAGGGGTCGAGGAGGCAGAACTCGTCCAGCCGTGGCAGGCGGTCGAGCGGGCCGGAGGCCGGCCCGAGCTGGTCTCGATCGAAGAGGGCGAGGTCCAGGCCTGGCAGCACTTCGACAAGGGCGGTCGCTTCAAGGTCGACAAGACGATCGAGGAGGCGCAGGTCGGCGAGTACGACGGTCTCGTCCTTCCCGGAGGCGTGGCCAACCCGGACCAGCTCCGGCTGGACGAGAACGTCGTCTCCTTCATCCGCGACTTCGCGACGAGCGGTAAGCCGATCGGGGTGATCTGCCACGGGCCGTGGACGCTGATCGAGGCAGGCGTCGTCGAAGGGCGGACGCTGACCTCATGGCCGAGCCTGCAGACCGACCTCAGAAACGCCGGCGCCCGCTGGGTCGACCAGGAGGTGGTCGTCGACCGGGGGCTCGTCTCGAGCCGCAAACCGGACGACCTGCCGGCGTTCAACGCGAAAATCCTCGAGGAGTTTGCGGAGGGCAAGCACTCTCAGTCGTCTGAGCAGGCACCGCAGGGCTCACGAGCTAGCTAGGACGAACGAGTTGTGCGAGTGCGGCCGTCTCGGAGACGGCCGCACTCGGAATTGCTGCGTTTGAGTGGCTCGCCGAGGCCTAGCGGTTCACCGTCAGTGCCTTGCTCATGCCCGTGATGTAGCCGGGCGCCGTCTGTGAGGTCGGCATGACGACGCGTAGCCGGTTGCGGCCGTGGTGCAGGCGCACGTGGAAGGTCGCAGACGAGCTGCCGTCTAGCGTCACCTTCTTCAGCATCGTGGCTCCGGTTGAGCTCAGCCGCTGCACGAGCACGAACTTGCCGGCGAATGACCGGGCGGCTGTCGCCTTGGTCGAGAAGGTGCCAGTTGAGAGCTTGTCGAGCGTGAGCGTGAGCAGCGGCCGCACCTTGACGGTCACCGTCGAACTCGTCGCGCTGTTCCAGGTCGCCTGGTAGGACGTCTGGATCGTCGGCTTAACGACATCGGTCCAGTGGCCGCCGCTGGTCGTTGTGACCGGGCTGCCGAGCGGACTGAAGCTAGTCGACGGATAGGGCTCGGCCATCACCTGCACGCTTTTGCCCGCCTTGTTGTCGGAGACCTTGCCCGACAAAGTGATGCTGTTGCCGTAGACGACGGCGGGGCGCGACAGCGAGATCGTCACCGCCGGTGGCGCCGCCGCCGCGACGGCGGCGACGAGCAGCGTCGCTGCCAGCCCAGCGATAAAAACAGCCTTCACACGCATTGAGAAACACTCCTTTCGGATTGCCTCGGAGCAGAGAAAGCTCCAACGAAAAAGTAGATCCCAGTCGCCGCCCACACTCCCGCTCCGGACGGTAAAGGCCCTGTAAATTTACGGCTTTTTGCTGGGTAAAATTTCCAGCCTTTGCGTTTCAGCGCGCGGGCGGAAGCGAAGGATCGAGCTGCCCGGCAGTCTGTTCAGTCGCCGAGTCGCTCGACGAACTCGCCACCATCTAGTGACCTGAGTCGTTGATTCGCTGGCAGTAGCTGGCGAGGCTGTCGAGGATCTCGTCTGCGGTTTTGTGCCAAACGAACGGTCTCGGGTTGTCGTTCCAGTTGGTGATCCAGGTGCGGATCGAGGCGACGAGGTCCC
>DASUWJ010000119.1:0-13452 GCA_036378475.1 Gaiellaceae bacterium | reverse complement strand
GGCCGGACACGGGGGTCTGCTCGACCGGCTCGACGCCCTCCTCTTTGCCTCGATTGCCGCCTACTACACGATTCGCGCCTTCGGCTTCGCCTAGCCGGATCCAAAGCCCTCTCGGCCTCGTACACTTCGGGCAATGAAGCGGATCGCGCTGCTCGGAGCCACGGGCTCGATCGGGCAGCAGGCGCTCGAGGTGATCGAGTCAAGGCCGGAACTCGAGCTCGTCGCGGCCGCCTCGGGGTCGACGCCGCTCGAGGGGCTCGCGCCGCTGACCCAGGTCGGCGGCGACCTGACGGAGCTGCTCGAGCGCGCGCGGCCCGACGTCGTCCTGAACGCCGTCGTCGGCTTCGCCGGCCTGCCGGCGACGCTCTGGGCCCTCGAACGGGGCGTTGAGCTCGCGCTCGCGAACAAGGAGAGTCTGGTCGCGGCGGGAGAGCTGGCCGTGGCCGCGTGGCGGCGAGGCGCCGGGCGCCTGCTCCCGGTCGACAGCGAGCACTCGGCCGCCTACCAGTGCCTGGAGGGCCGGGCGCCGGAGACCGTCCAGTCGCTCATCCTGACCGCCTCCGGCGGTCCCTTTCGGGGTCGCACCCGCGAGGAGCTGGCCGACGTGACGCCAGAGGAGGCACTCGCCCATCCGACCTGGAGCATGGGGCCGAAGATCACGGTCGACTCGGCGACGCTCGCGAACAAAGGCCTCGAGCTGATCGAGGCCCATTTCCTGTTCGGGCTCGGCTACGAGCAGCTCGAGGTGGTCGTCCAGCCGACCTCGGTCGTGCACGCACTCGTTCGCCTGCGCGACGGCGCGGCGCTCGCGCACCTCGGCTACCCGGACATGCGGGTGCCGATCTCCTTCGCGCTCACCTATCCCGAGCGGGCAGAGACACCCGTGCACCCACTCGATCTCGCCTCCGGGCTCGTGCTCGAGTTCGAGCCGCCCGACCTCGAGACCTTTCCGCTGCTAGGCCTGGCCCGCCAGGCGGGCGAACAGGGCGGCACCTACCCGTGTGCCTTCAACGCGGCGAACGAGGTCGCTGTGGCCGCCTTTCTGGCGGGGCGGATCTCGTTTCTCGGGATCGCTGAGACGGTCGCAGAGACCCTCGGCGCCGTCTCGGGCCAGCCGGCCGGTCGACTCGAGGAGCTCCTCGAGGCCGATGCGGAGGCGAGGCGGCTGGCCGAGCGGGCGGCGGCTCCGGCATGAGCATCCTGATCGCGGCCCTCGGGCTTCTCTTCCTCGTCCTGATCCATGAGACGGGGCACTTCTTGACCGCGCGGGCGGTCGGGATGCGGCCGCGGCGCTTCTACATCGGCTTCCCGCCCGCGCTCGTCAAGACAACTCGCAAGGGGATCGAGTACGGGATCGGGGTTATCCCGGCTGGCGGCTACGTGAAGATCCCGGGCATGCACAGGCCGGCTCCGTCCGACCTGGACACCTACTTCGCGCCGGCGGTGATCAACGACCCCTCGCTCGTCGGGCCCGTGGAGCGGATCAAGCGGATCGTCGGCGAGGGCGACTTCGCCCGGGCGCGCGAGGAGCTCGGCAGCCTCGAGGCGGCGCTCAAGGAGGCCGAGTTCTCACCGGCGGCACTGCGGGCCGCCAAGCGGGGACTGGAGGAGCTGGCCGACGCGCTTGGTCCGGATGCCTATTGGCGCCAGCGCACCTGGAAGCGGGTGGTGGTGATCGCCGCCGGGCCGCTGACGAACCTCGGCTTCGCCGTCGTCCTGCTCGCGATCGTGTACATGATCGGGATTCCCTACGACGCCTCCCTCAAGGTCGGCAAGGTGAACCCGAAGACGCCCGCTGCCTCCGCCGGGCTTCGGCCAGGCGACGAGATCATCGCGGTCAACGGCAAGCCGACGGTCACCTTCAGGCAGGTCTCGAAGGCGATCAAGGCGAGCGAGGGCAAGCCGGTCGTGGTCGGAGTCGTCCGGCAGGGTCGCTACGTGCAGCTGCCGCCGCGGGAGACGATCAAGCAGAACGGCTACTACATCTACGGCTTCCAGCCCTCGGGGATCAAGTACCGAAGCTACGGCTTCTTCCCCGCCTTCGGGCTCGCCGGGCGCGCGACCTGGGAGAACATCAAGCTGACTGGCTCCTTCCTGTCCCGGATCGTCCACGGCTCGGGGCGCAAGGATGTCGCCTCGCCCGTCGGGATCGTTGATGTCTCGAGCCAGGCGCTTCGAACCGACTACCGCGACTACCTGCAGATCGTCGCCTTCATCAGCATCTCGCTCGCCCTACTGAACCTGCTCCCGCTGCTGCCGCTCGACGGTGGCCACATCGCGTTCTCGCTCTTCGAGGGCATCCGGGGCCGCTCGGTCGGCCGGGCTATCTACGAGCGGGTGTCGGTCGTCGGGATCGCACTCTTTCTGCTCCTCTTCTTCGTCGGGCTCTCGAATGACATCGGCCGGATCCACGGCGGCTGAGTAGCGAAAGTGGGTGGCGCCGCCTGGACGGGCGGCGAGCCTTCCGGCGTAGACGAAGGAGATGGCGGGCAAGTTCCTCGCGCTTGGCCTCGTCGCCTGGCCGCTCCTGGGCGTCTCGCAGGGAGCTGCGAACAGGCAGCCGGTTCGCGGGCCCTGGCCGCTCGTCTCGCTCGCGGCGCTTGGGACGGTAAGGTGGCGCTGCGACCCGGGGCGGCATCCGGGTCTCGCGCCTGGACTCGCGGGCCTCGCGCTCGGCTTTGACGCTTCGGCGACGGACAGACGGGCTCACTCAGCCTGCACGCCGGTCGTCGGACGGTCGTCACACGGGTGATCCAGCCCTGAGCGGTCGCGCTTCCCTACCTGCAGACGCGCATCCAGCGCCTCGAGCTCGCAGAAAGCGGCGAGCACGGAACGCTTAGGGCCTCGCTCACCCTCGATTTCGCCAGGAACACACCCTCCGGGTACTGCTGGTGTACATGCCGCCGGGAGTCGATGCTCGGCCTCGCTCGTCGCCGTGAGCGACCGGACCCGACGAGGGCGCCGCTAGGCGGACCCCCGGTGTCCAAGCACGTGGAGAGCCGGGCCGAATGCGGGCACCGGGCTAGAATCGAGCGCATGGCCAGCGAACGCGCGATCCGCGTCGGCAGCGTCCAGATCGGCGGCGGCGCGCCCGTCGCCGTGCAGTCGATGACGCTGACCAAGACGCACGACGTCGAGGCGACGACCGCGCAGATCGCCGCGCTAGCCTCGGCCGGCTGCGAGGTCGTGCGCGTCGCGGTGCCGAAGTCCGAGGACGCGGAGGCCCTGCCGAAGCTCGTCCGGCTCTCGCCGATACCGGTCATCGCGGACATTCACTTCAACGCCAGCCTGGCGCTGCGCGCGATCGACGCGGGTGTCGCCGCCGTGCGGATCAACCCGGGCAACATCGGCGGCCCCGACAAGGTCGCCGAGGTCGTGCGTGCAGCGAAGGGGGCGGGAATCCCGATGCGGATCGGTGCCAACTCGGGCTCGCTGCCGAAGCACCTCGCGGAGCTCGCGCAGCGAGACCAGGCCGAAGCGCTCGTCGAGGCTGCGCTCGAGGAGGTGCGCCTGCTCGAAAGCCTCGGCTTCTACGACTTCAAGATCTCCGTCAAGTCGAGCCACGTGCCGACGATGATCCGCGCCTACCGCCTCCTCTCGGCCAAGGTTCCCTACCCGCTCCATCTCGGCGTGACCGAGGCAGGCACGCCGTACTCCGGCTCGATCAAGAGCGCCGTCGGCATGGGCGCGCTGCTCGTGGACGGAATCGGCGACACGCTACGGGTCTCGCTGACCGCCGACCCGGTGGAGGAGGTCAGGGCCGGCTTCGAGATCCTGAAGGCGCTCGGTCTGCGCGAGCGGGGACCGATCATGATCGCCTGTCCGAGCTGCGGCCGCGACAACGTCGGCGTCCAGACCCTCGCGGAGCAGGTGGAAGAGCGCCTGCATACCTATCCGCAGCACTTCGAGGTCGCCGTGCTCGGCTGTGCCGTCAACGGGCCAGGCGAGGCGGGCGATGCCGACTTCGGGATCGCCGGCGGCCGCGACGTCGGCTTCGTGTACGCCCACGGCCGGGTGCTGAAGAAGGTCTCCTCGGAGATCCTCGTCGACGAGCTCTTCCACGAGATCGACAACTGGATCGCCGGCGGCATGCACAGGCCGAAGCGGTTGAAGATGGCCAAGCCCGCCGCTCTGGCGATGGCGGAGGCCTCACTGATACCGATCAACGAGTAGCCTGGGTCGGCAACAGTGATCGTCCGGGCTTCACAGCTCTTCCTGCCCACGCTGCGCGACGACCCGGCCGAGGCCGAGGCGGCCAGCCACAAGCTGCTCGTTCGCGGCGGCTTCATCCGGCAGCTCAGCGCGGGTGTCTGGACCTACCTGCCGCTCGGCTGGCGCGTCCACCAGCGAGTCGTCCAGATCATCCGCGAGGAAATGGACGCGATCGGCGCGCAGGAGATGCTCGGACCGATCCTGACCCCGGCGGAGCTGTGGAAGAAGACCGGCCGTTACGACCTGACGGTCCTCTTCAAGCTGCGGGACCGAAACGGGCGCGAGTTCGTGCTGCCGATGACCCACGAGGAGACCTTCACCTACCACGCCGCCGAGCTGCAGTCCTACAAACAGCTGCCGCAGATCTGGTACCACTTCGGCACCAAGGAGCGGGACGAGCCGCGGCCGCGCGGGGGCTTGCTGCGGGTGCGCGAGTTCATCATGAAGGACGCCTACTCGTTCGACCGCGACGAGGCCGGCTTGGACGCGAGCTTCCGCAAGCACGCCGTGGCCTACGCGCGGATCTTCGAGCGCTGCGAGCTCGAGTTCTACGAGGTCGAGGCGGAGTCGGGCGAGATGGGGGGGAGCGGCTCGAACGACTTCCTCGCACCCTCCGAGTCGGGCGAGAACTACCTCGTCCGCTGCGAGAACGGGGACTATGCGGCGGACATCGAGGCAGCGCGGGGCATTCCACCCGCGCCCGAGTTTCCCGAGCACCTCCCGGTGCCGGCCGAGGTCGAGACGCCGGGTCTGCGGACGATCGCTGAGGTCTCCGCGTTCCTCGGCCTCGACGCCCGGGCGACGGCGAAGGCGATGCCGGTCGTCATCGATGGAAGGGTCGTGCTGGCGCTGATCCGCGGCGACGACCGGCTCGAGGAGGCCAAGCTCGCCGCGGCGCTGGGCCAGGGCGTGCGGCCTGCTCAGGCCGAGGAGGTCAAAGAGGCCTTCGGAGCCTCCGGGGGTTCGATCGGCCCCGTCTCCTCGCCGGTCTCCGTGCTCGCGGACGAGACCCTGCGGGAGGGCCAGTACGTCGTCGGCGCAAACCGGGACGACTGGCATCTGCGAGGCGCTCAGGCAGGCCGCGACTTCCAGGCCGAATTCGCGGACCTGCGCCGGGTGCAGGAGGGCGACTCGTGCCCAGTCTGCGGCGGCAAGCTCTCGATCGAAAGCGCGATCGAGGTCGGTCACATCTTCAAGCTCGGAACCTTCTACTCGGTGCCGCTCGAGGCCACCTTCCTGGACGAGGACAGCACGGAGAGGCCGCTCGTGATGGGGAGCTACGGGATCGGCGTCGGCCGGGTGATCGCGGCGATCGTCGAGCAGCACCACGACGAGCAGGGGATCATGTGGCCGCGGGCCGTCGCCCCGTACGATGTGTACGTGGTCGCGCTCCCCGGCGTCGAAGAGCAGGCCCAAGCGGCAGCAGCGGTCCTCGAGTCCGCCGGACTCACAGTCCTCCTGGACGACCGGGACGCCCGCGCCGGCGAGAAGTTCGCCGATGCGGATCTGCTCGGGCTGCCGATCCGCGTCACGGTCGGAAAAAAGACGATCGAGGATGGTGCAGTCGATGTTCGCGACCGAGCGACGGGCACCGAGCGGCGCCTCCCGATCGCCTCGCTCGCGGAGGCCTTCTAGTGCCGCGCAGGCGTCGCAGGTTCAGCGACGAGCCCTTCGGTGCGACGATCGAGCAGTTGATGGACGAGAGCAGCGTCACCTACCGGGCGCTCGCCGACAAGACGAAGCTCTCGGCGGGCTACCTGAACCACCTTGTCCACGGCAACAGACCGGTCCCCTCCGACGAAGTGATGCGGACGCTCGCCAAGGCGCTCGGGGTCGAGCCCGAGCACTTCCGTGAGTATCGCCTGCGCCTGATCACCGAGCGGCTCGAATCGATGCCGGAGCTCGTCGACCGGCTCTACAAGCGCCTGCGCAAGTAGCGCGGAGGGCCTCACGCGGCCTTTTTCCTAGGGGCGTTACTCTTTGCTGGTACGGGGCGTGGCGCAGCCTGGTTAGCGCGCTTGTCTGGGGGACAAGAGGTCCCGAGTTCAAATCTCGGCGCCCCGATCGAGCTGGATCCCGCTGGCGAGGCGGGATCCAGCGCCCCTGAGCTGGATTGCGAGAACGAGTGAGCCCGCCGACGGGCGCGCGGGCACTGCGATTCCAAGCGAGGTATAAAATACGATACGGCCCGCTCGGGGCCGCCAAAAAGAGAGGGGAGAGAGATGCAGGAGCAACGAGCGTTCGTTGCGCTCATCCAGGGCGCCTGCGGTTCAGAGCGCCGTGATCATGGGGGAGGATCGCTATGAGAGGAAAACGAGTCGTCCTGGCGTCAGCGCTTGCAGGCGCGGCGCTCCTCGTGCTGAGCGCCGTCGCCGGCGCTCAGACGGTCAGCCCGAACGTCCGTGTGACGGTCGATAACGGCACCAATGGGCCGTACCTGAGCGCTGATCAGCTCGCTGGCGGCACGTACACGGACGCCGTGCTGCAGCGGTGCGGGATCGACCGCAGGATGCAGAACGAGCCCACGCTCGCGATCGACCCGCGCAATCCGAGCGTGTGGACGAGCGGCTCGAACGACTACTGCACGGTGCCGACAGCCGGAGACGCGTGGGCCGGTTTCTACCGATCCTCGAACGGCGGCAGCTCGTGGACGGACAGCCTGCTGCCCGGCTACAAGGGCGACACCTCGCCGCAGGGACTGAGCTCACCCCTGCACCAGATGGTGGCTGGCGGCGCGATCGCCGCCGGAGACCCTGTCCAGTCGTTCGACGGCCAGGGCGATGTCTTCTACATGGGCAATAACTTCAACCGCGGGTTCGAGAATGGCAAGTCCGCTCGCTTCCGGGACAACACGGGTGATGTCTGGGTTGCGACCTATGCACCGTCGAACCCGGCGGACCCCTCGACCGACGGCTCGAAGTACGTGCGCACGGTCATCCTGGCCACGAACACCTTCGGGCAGGGATCCTTCAACGACAAGACGAACATCGTCGCCGACCCGGCGACAGGCTTCGTCTATGCGGCCTGGTCGGACTTTCACGGCTCGGGCTGTAACGAGATCCTGTTCAGCCGCTCGACCGACCACGGGGCCACGTTCAGTCAGCCGATCAAGCTCTCGGCCGGCATCTGCAGCAACCAAGGGCCCTCGATCGCGATCGGCCCCGGAAGCCAGGTGGACGTGAGCTGGCAGGGCGGCACCGGCGGCGCGTTCGCGAAGGCGACGAACTCGGTCAACGGGGCTGCCTTCACCAGCTCGTCGAACTTCGGGCAGACCTTCTCGCCGGCACGCCTCGTCGTTCTCTACCCGCCGTTCACCTCGGGGCAGTTCTCGGGTAACGGTGCACGCGACTGCGGCGACGTACCGTTCAACTGCCCGACGGGGTTCACCTTCCCGCGCTTCGACCTGGCGGGCCCGTACCTCGCCGCAGACAACGTCAACGGGACGCTCGTGATGGCCTTCCAGGAGGCTCAGGCGAGCGGTCAGGGACAGATCGAGTACTCGTACTCGACTAATGCGGGTCGCAGCTGGAGCGCTCCGGTCGCACTCTCGCCGAGTGCAACCGGCCACCAGTTCTTCCCGTTCCTCACGGCCTCGGGAGGCCGCGTGAACGCGATCTTCTACGACTCGCGTGGCGATCCGAACTACTCGCCGACGAGGCCGCCGTGCAACAGCGCGAGCGGGTTCACAAGCGCGTGTCTGAACGTCCGCTACGCGGAATCATCCGACGGCGGCAAGACCTGGTCGCCGAGCGTCCAGGTCACGGACGCGCCGACGAACCTGAACTACGAGCAGTTCGGCGGGCGGCGCATACCGTTCTTCGGTGACTACATCACGGTTGCCGCGCAGGGCAATACGGTCGGTGCGGTCTGGACCGACCAGCGCGACACCGTGGGAGCGCCCGACCCGGCCGGGGACAACGACGGCGCCGACGTCGCCGGTGACCCCGAGACGGGCGGAACCTGCCACTCGTCGTTCACGACGTGCTTCGACATGACAGGCGGACTCGACCAGAACATCTACTCGGCGGCAATCACGCCGTAGGCGTTCGCCGCTGGCGACCCGGAGCCCCGGCCAGTACGCGCCGCGGCTCCGGGCTCGTCAGCCCGTTCGAGAGCGGACTCTTCGCGTCCGTTCCGAAGCAGGTGTGCTCAGGCCGCCAGCTCGCCGGCGAGTTCGGCGAAGACGGCGGTGTAGCGGTCGATCGCCGCCTCGTTATGGGCGACCGAGAGCGTCCACTCCTCCTCGCGCCCCGGGGTCATGAAGATGCCCCGGTTCATGGAGTAGAGCCAGGCGAGCTCGGTGAGCTCGGCATCCTGGTGCTCCTTGAAGCTCGCGTAGTCGACGATTCGCTCGCTCGCGAAGGTGACGCAGCCCTTGGCGGCGATTCCGAGCGCATAGCCGGGCAGGCCGTGCTCGTCGATCACGCGTGAGCAGCCCGCGAGGATGCGCTCGTTCAGGCGGTCGAGCTGCTCGTAGGCCTCGGCGGTCAGGACCTGCTGCAGGTTCGCGCGGGCGGCCGCCATCGAGAGCGGATTGCCGTTGTAGGTTCCAACCTGGTAGACGCCGCCGTCCACGACCGGCGCCATCGCCTCCTCGGTGCCGCCGATCGCGCCGCAGGGCAGGCCGCCACCGAGTGACTTTGCCAGCGTGACCATGTCGGGCTGGACGCCGAAGCGTTCGGTCGCCCCGCCCGGTGCGATCGTGAAGCCCGTCTTGACCTCGTCGAAGATCAGCACGATCCCGCGTCGCTTCGTCAGCTCGCGGATCGCTTCGAGATATCCGGGCTCGGGCGGGATGATCCCGAGGTTCATCATTGCCGCCTCCATGATCACGCAGGCGGGAGCCCGGCCTTCGGACTCGAGCCGGTGGATCCGACTCTCCATCGCGTCGGCGTCGTTGAAGGGCACGGCGACGGTCAGCTCGACGATCGCGCGCGGCAGGCCCGCGCCATAGCCGACCGAGGGCAGGTTGGCCGGATCGGCGCCCTCGATGTCGACGGAGCCGGTCGAGACCATGACGGCGTCGTGGTGGCCGTGGTAGGAGCCGAAGATCTTGACGATCGTCTCGCGGCCGGTCAGCCCGCGGGCGACCCGGATCGCATCCATCGTCGCCTCGGTGCCGGAGTTGGTGTAGCGCCACTTCGGCAGGCCGAAGCGTCGCTGGAGCTCCTCGGCGACCGCGATCGCATCCTCTGTCGGGGCAGCAAAGTGGGTGCCGAGCCGGACGCGCTCCTCGACGGCTCGCACGATCGCAGGATGCGCGTGCCCCTGGGTCATCGAGCCGAAGCCGTTGTGGAAGTCGAGCATCTTGCTGCCGTCGACGTCCCAGACCCAGGGCCCCTCGCCTCGCTCCAGGTAGATCGGCCAGGGCTTTCGCAGCTGGTAGGAGGAGGCGACACCGCCGGCGAGGGAGCCCTGCGCCCGCTCGTACATCGCCCGCGACTTGGCGGTCCGATCGTTCAGGGCCCGCTCCTCGCGCTCGGTCAGCTCACGGATGCGCCCGCGGTCGAGCCCGGTCTGCTCCCTGACGGCCATGCCGGCGACCCTACCAGCGCGCCTGGTCGGTACTACGTCCCCGAGCCCCCCTTGCGGAGCCCCCTCGCGAGAAGGCACTCGCCCGCCGCTCCTCGTCGTGGCGACCCGAAAGCCGAGCGAGCGGGGGGCCGAAAGGGCTTGAGCCGCTCGCATTCGAGTGACGAGTGAGGCGATGCTGGATCCGCGCGCGGGTGCTGGTCCTTGGGGGTGAGCTTTGAACTTGATTCGGTAGGAATTCCTGGTTGAATCTCACCTACAACACGGTTCAAAGGCGACAAAGGGGTCTGCTCCGGCGTGACAAGAGGCGCTCCATTCGGGGTCCTGCTTGTCGACGACGCCGCCGACCTCCGTTTGATGCTTCGCCTGAGCCTCGAGGCCAGTCACCGCTTCGCGGTTTTGGCCGAGGCCGAAAACGGGCTGAGAGGCGTTGAACTCGCCCGCGAGCACCAGCCGGATCTGATCCTGCTCGATATCGCGATGCCGGTCCAGGACGGTCTCGAGGCGCTACCTGCGCTGCGAGAAGCCGCGCCGGACTCGCGGGTCGTGATCCTCTCGGGCTTCGAGGAGCGACAGCACGGCGCCGAGGCGCTCGAGCTCGGCGCGAGCGCGTACCTCGAGAAGAGTCTGCCGCCCGAGCGGCTCGTCGCCCGTCTGCTCGAGGTTATGGAGGCGCCCCCAACCCCCTGACGACATCGGCGGAGCAGCTCGCGACGAGCGCCGCCGGTACATCGCCATTCGCCACGCCCCGGAGCGAGCGGTGGCCGAGATCGACCTCGAGCTCGGCCCAGGAGTCGAGCTGGAGCGAGGCCGCGCCCTCGTCCGAGCCGAAGCGAAGCAGCGACTCGGGGGAGACGAGGTTGCGCCTCCCGGTGCGGCGCCGCGCGATCCCCTCGAGCTCCCGCAACTCCTCGAGCGGGTCGATCCGGACGTTCGAGTCGGAGCCGATGCAGATCCCGAGGCCTCGTTCGCAGAGCTCTTCGACCGGCGCGAAGCCGTCCCCGAGACTGGCCTCTGTTGTCGGGCAGAGGCAGACCATGGCGCCTGCCTGCACGAGCAGATCGAGCTCGTTCGCATCGGCCTGCGTCGCGTGGACGACCGTCGTTCGCGGGCCGAGGCAGCCGCAGTCGGCAAGCAGCTCGATTGGCCGCCTGCCGTGCTCGGCCAGGCACTCCTCGAGCTCGCGCGCCTGCTCGTCGGCATGGATGTGGAGCACGAGCCCCTCTCGCTCCGCGTAGCGGCCGAGCTCCTCGAGCCAGGGCCGGGGACAGGCCCGGACGGAGTGGGGGGCAAGACCGACCCGGATCCCGCGCTCGCGCAGCGACTCGAGCTCACGCAGGTACTGGCCGACGCTTTGCTGGCGGAAGCGCTCGAGCCCCCCGCGCGCATACGCGGTGTAGAGGAGGACGAAGGTGATCCCCGCCTCCGCAGCGGCCTCCGCGGCCGCAAGCGCCTCCTCGAGCCCCAAGTAGTGGAACTCTCCGACCGCGGTGTACCCGGCGGCCAGCTGTTCTTCGTAGACGGCGGTGTACTCCCGTCGGATCTCATCGACGGAGAGGCTCCGGGCGAGCTCGAGCATCGACTCGCGCCAGGCCCAGAAGTCGTCCCCCTCCGTCCGGCCCCGAAGGGCCCGCTGAAAGCCGTGGCTGTGGGCGTTCACGAAGCCGGGGAGCGTGAAGGACTCGGCCATCGCCGTATCCTGTCAGCATGGCTGCGCGCGCCGTTCCGGCCCCGCTGGCGGCGATCCCGAACCTGCTCACCCTCGGGCGCCTGCTCCTGATCCCAGTCTTCGTCGCCCTGGTGCTCCTCTCGCGCGGCGGCCACAGCTGGGCCGCAGCGCTCGTCTTCGGCGCCGCCGGGATCACCGACCAGGTCGACGGCTGGCTCGCGCGCCGCTGGCGGGTCGAGTCCCAGTTCGGCAAGGTGGCCGATCCGCTCGCCGACCGGCTGCTGATCGACGCCGCCGTCCTCCTGCTCTGGCACGCCGGCCGGCTGCCGTGGCCAGCGCTCGCGATTCCGGCACGTGATCTCGCGCTGATGGCCGGGTACAAGCTCGTCGTGACGCGGGGCTACGAGTTCGCGGTCAACCTGGCCGGCAAGGTAGCGACCTGGCTCCTCTACGCCGCGCTGGCATTCATCCTCGTCACCCGGGCCGGCACGGCCTGGCCGCTCGGGCTCTTCTGGGGCGGCTTCGCCTTCGCGGTGTTTTCGGTCGCCGGCTATCTCCTCAAGGCGCGCCGGGAGGTGGCGGAGGAATGAAGGCGGTCGTGATGGCGGGCGGCGAGGGCACGCGACTGCGGCCGCTGACCTCGAATCAGCCGAAACCGATGGTCCCCGTCGTCGGCAAGCCGTGCATGGAGCACATCGTCGAACTCGTACGCGGCCACGGGATCGAAGACGTGATCGTCACGGTCGCCTTCCTGCCGCAAGCAATCCGCAGCTACTTCGGCGACGGCGAAGCCCTCGGAGCCCGGATCGAGTACTCGGTCGAGGAGTCGCCGCTCGGAACGGCGGGCTCGGTCCGTCTGGCGAGCGAGAAGCTCGAGGACACCTTCGTCGTCATCTCGGGCGACGCACTTACGGACGTCAACCTCGAGAAGCTCGTCGACTTCCACCGCGCGCGCGAGGCCGCGGTCACGATTGGATTGAAGTCGGTCGAGAACCCGCTCGAGTTCGGGATCGTGGTCACCGACGACGAGGGGCGTATCGAGCGCTTCCTCGAAAAGCCCTCCTGGGGCCAGGTCTTCTCGGACACGATCAACACCGGCATCTACGTGCTCGAGCCCGAGGTGCTCCGCCACATCCCGACCGACCGCCCCTACGACTTCTCGAAGGAGCTCTTCCCGCTCTTGCTCGAGATGGGCAGGCCGATGTACGGCTACGTCTTCGGCGAGTACTGGCAGGACATCGGCAACCTCGAGCAGTTCCGCCAGGCCAACTTCGACGCGCTCGACGGCGCCGTCGCCCTGAACATCCCGGGCATCCGCCTGCGCGGCAACGTCTGGATCGGCGAAGGGGTCGAGCTGGACGACCTCGAGCAAATCGAGGGGCCCGCCTTCGTCGGCAATTACTGCCGGATTGCAACGGACGCCGCGGTGGCGCCCTTCTCCGTCCTCTCCGCCAGCGTCACGCTCCGCGAGCGCGCGCGCACGAGCCGAAGCGTCATCGACGCCTCGACCTACATTGGCCGGAGCGCGGTTATCGAGGGCGCGATCGTCGGCCGCTCCTGCGACATCGGCTCCCACGTACTGGTGCAGGAAGGGGCGGCGATCGGCGACGAGGTCGCGCTCGGCGCGCAGAGCGTGATCCATCCGGGCGTCCGGATCTATCCCTTCAAGGAGGTCGAGAGCGGTGCGCAGGTTACGGAGAGCGTGATCTGGGAAACGCGTGCCACCTCGCGGCTCTTCAACCGGAACGGGATCTCCGGTCTGATCAACGTCGACGTGACGCCGGAGACCGCTGTCCGGCTCGCCGCCTCGCTCGGCACAGCCCTGAAGCGCGGCGCGCGGGTCGTCTGCAGCCGCGATGCACCGCCGGGCTGCCGGATGATCAAGCGCGCGATGATCGCGGGCCTCAACTCGACCGGGGTCGACGTGGCCGACCTGCGCGTCCTGCCCGCGGCCGTCAACCGGCACCTGCTGAAGACAGAGTCATTCGACGCGGGTTTCCACGTCGGGGTCAGCTACACCGACCCCGAGGTGGTCGAGA
>DASUWJ010000118.1:0-8726 GCA_036378475.1 Gaiellaceae bacterium | reverse complement strand
CTCCTGCGCCTGCTGATCAAAGACCTCCGCGTCAACGCCAGATCGGAAATCCTCCCGACCTACCGCGTCGTCACGCCCGCGGTTTGCGCACAGACAACTTCAGTGGGCGGTACTGGGCTCGAACCAGTGACCCCCAGCTTGTCGAGCTGGTGCTCTCCCAACTGAGCTAACCGCCCTGCTTCGCCGGAGTTTAGCCGAGCCCGATTCGAAACGGACTCACCGGGCGGCCATCGAGCCGCACCTCGAAATGGAGGTGGGTGCCCGTACACCAGCCGGTACAGCCGGCGACCCCGATCGGCTCTCCGGCCTCAACCCGCTCACCCGCGCGCACGCGATAGCGAGCGAGGTGTGCATAGAGAGTCGAGTAGCCGCCGCCAACGTTCACCTTCACGATCAGGCCGTAGCCCACGAAACCGACCGGCTCGCCCACGTTGGTGACGACGCCAGCTGCGGCCGCTCGGATCGTGAACGAACGCAGGATGCCGATGTCGATGCCGGGATGGCCACCTGGGATGAATGGCGTCGTGATCGTGCCTTGCGCCGGCCAGACGAAATGGCTGGGAGCCTCGACCGGGACGCCGCCCATGGTCAGCGCGGCCGCGGCGACCGCCAGGGCATGCAGGAGCGCCAGCATGGCGCGGCACCCTACATGAGCGCTCGATCAGCCCACACGCTCGAGCGGCGCGTAGTCGAGCATCAGGCGCCGCTCCGCGTCCTCGCCCGCGAACCGCACCGTGACGATGCCGCCTGGCTCGATCCGCGTCACGAGCCCCTCGCCGAGGGTCTCGTGGCGCACCGTGTCGCCCGTCGAGAGCTCGGGGACGTCGGCTCGCGGCGCGATCCCGGCGCTGCTCGGGGACGCGTAGGCCGACCACGAGGCGGGGCGCAGGCGCTCTCGATCCACGCCCTCCTGCGGCAACTCGTCCAGGAAGCGCGAGGGCAGGTTGTAGTTTCGGTTGCCATAGAGGGAGCGCGCGCTCGCGT
Organism: Gaiellaceae bacterium; assembly: GCA_036378475.1. GTDB lineage: Bacteria > Actinomycetota > Thermoleophilia > Gaiellales > Gaiellaceae > 13-2-20CM-68-14. Next base: position 7,742 of record DASUWJ010000118.1, on the reverse strand, counting down.
GGGTCAGGACGAGCCGCTCCTCCGCTCGCGTCATGCCGACGTAGGCGAGGCGGCGCTCCTCCTCGAGTGAGTTCTCCTCGAGTGAGCGCGAGTGCGGGAAGACACCTTCCTCCAGCCCGATCATGAAGACGGCCCGGAACTCGAGCCCCTTCGCGTTGTGCAGCGTCATCAGGGTGACGAGCGAGCCCTCGCCTCGCATCGAGTCCTGGTCGGAGTAGAGCGAGATCTCCTGCAGGAAGCTCGAGAGGTTGGGCTCGTCGGCTTGCTCCTCGTACTCGCGCGCGACGCCGACGAGCTCGTGCAGGTTCTCGATCCGGCCCTGGGACTCGATCGTCCGCTCGGCCTCGAGCGCGGTCAGGTAGCCGCTGCCCTCGAGCACGCGCTCGAGGAGGTCGGGCAGGTCGAGCTCGAGCGCCCCCGACATCAGCGACTGCATGAGCGTCCGGAACTCGCGCACCGACTTGAGCGGCGCCGCTCCCACGCCCGCCTCCTCCCCGTACTCGAGGGCCTCCCAGAGCGAGATCCCGTGCGCGTCCGCGTAGGTCTGCAGCCGGGCGAGCGAAGAGTCGCCAATCCCCCGCCGCGGGCGGTTGGCGATCCGCTGCAGCGAGACGGCGTCGTAGGGGTTGTCGATCACCTGCAGGTAGGCGATCACGTCCTTGACCTCGGCCCGCTCGTAGAAGCGCGGCCCGCCCACGACCTGGTAGGCGATCCCCTGGCGGACGAGGATGTCTTCCAGCACCCGCGACTGGGCGTTCGTTCGGTAGAAGACGGCGATCTCGCTGCCGTTGCAGTCCTCCTCGACGAGCCCGGCGATCTCCGCGGCCACGAAGCGGGCCTCGGCGTGCTCGTCCTCGACCTCGTACACCCGGACCGGCTCGCCCTCGCCGAGCTCGGAGAAGAGGTTCTTGGGCTTGCGCTCGCGGTTGTTCGCGATCACGTGGTTCGCGGCCCGCAGGATCGTGTTGGTCGAGCGGTAGTTCTGCTCGAGCGGAATCGTGCGCGTACCCGGGAAGTCGCGCTCGAACTCGAGGATGTTGCGGATGTCGGCGCCGCGGAAGGCGTAGATCGACTGGTCGGGGTCGCCGACGGCGAACAGATTCCGGTGCTCGCCCGCGAGGAGCTGCAGGAGTCGGTACTGGGCGTGGTTCGTGTCCTGGTACTCGTCGACGAGCACGTAGCGGAAGGCGTGGCGCCAGCGCTCGAGCGCCTCGGGGAAGCGCTCGAGCACGTCGACCGTGAGGTAAAGCAGGTCGTCGAAGTCGACCGCGTTCGAGGCGAACAGGCGTCGCTGGTAGAGGTCGTAGGCGTCCGCGACCGTCTGGTCGTAGAAGGAGGCAACCCGGCTCTTGAACTCCTCCGGACCGACGAGGTTGTTCTTGGCGGCGGAGATCTGGGCATGGATCCCCCGCGGCACGAAGCGTTTGGGGTCGCGCTCAAGCTCCTCCAGGCAGGCCTTCGTCAGCCGGATCTGGTCGGCCTGGTCGTAGATCGTGAAATTCGTCCGGTAGCCGAGCCGCTTGGCCTCGCGGCGCAGGATCCGGCCGCAGGCGGCGTGGAAGGTGAGGATCCAGAGCCGGCGAGCGACATTCGGCAGCAGGTCCTCCAGGCGCCCCTTCATCTCGTTCGCGGCCTTGTTCGTGAACGTGATCGCGAGGATCTCGTTCGGCTGCACGCCGCAGGCGGAGATCAGGTGCGCCACGCGGTAGGTGAGAACACGCGTCTTGCCCGAGCCGGCGCCGGCGATCACGAGCAGAGGCCCCTCCGTTTCGAGCACGGCCTCACGCTGAGCCGGATTCAGGTCGGCGAGGTAGCTCTCGGGGGAGGCGACGGACACGCGACGATGCTAGCGGCCGCTGTTACCGTCCCCCTGTGGGGCACACTTTCTCCTCGCTCGACGAGCTCGGCGACGGCGTCTTCCGCAAGATCCGGCCGGCGCTTGGGATCACCGCCTTCGGCGCAAACGCGCTCGTCCTGCCGCCGGGAGCCCAGTCGCGGCCGCACTCCCACGACAAGCAGGACGAGCTCTACTTCGTCCATCGCGGGCGGGCAGAGGTCCGGCTGCCCGGTGAGAGGCGCGAGCTCGGCCCGGGCGGACTCGTCCACGTCGAGTCGACGACGCCGCGGGTGCTGAAGAACATCGGCGACGAGGAGCTTGTGCTCGTCGTCGTCGGCGGGAGCGGCGGCTACGTGGGGCGAGATGGCCGGCCGGCCGACCCCGACGAGCTCGGCTACTAGTCCGAACGCACGAGGCTCCCGAGCACCGCGAGCAGGAGCGCCGCGACCGCGGCGCTAAACGCGATTCCGGCGGCTCGGAGTCCGAAGGAGTGCGCGGCGACTCCGACCCCGATCACCGGCAGCGAGAGGCCGACGTACATGACGACGAAGAAGCTCGAGGCGGTCTCGCTGCGCCGCTCGATCGGAGCGCGCTGGTTGATCGCGGCGAGCCCGGCCCCGACCACGAAGCCCTGGCCGAGGCCGACGACCGCCGCCGCGGCGATCAGCGCAGCCAGCGAGTCGATCCCAAGCGCGAGCGCGACGAGCGCGGTGCCGGCGGCCATCAGCACGCAGCCGGAGACGAGGGCGCGCCGGTCGGACAGGCGCGTGAGGGCAAACTGGCCGAGGATCGAAGCGGCGAAGAGGATGAAGACGAGCGCGCCGGCGAGCGTATGGCTCGTCCGGCCGAGCACCTGCCCGAGAAAGGAGGGAGCGACGGAGCTGAAGAGCCCCGCGACCGCGAAGCTGCCGAAGCCCGCCGTCGCTCCCCGGATGAAGACGCCTCGGACTTGCTCGGGGACGCTCAGCCGCTGCGGGCGCAGGCGGAGGCGCCGCCGTGCCACCGTCTCGGGCGTCGCCAGCAGGCCGAGCGCGGCGGGAGCGAGCAGGCCCAGGTCGACGAGGAAGGGGAGCCGTAGCGGCGAGCTGGAGTAGTCGGCCAGGAGGCCCGCCAGGAGTGTCCCGAGTCCGAGCCCGCCGAGATTGACGACGACCGCGACGAGGCTGGCGAGCCGCCTCTTCTCACTCGGCGCCAGGTCGACGAGAGTCGCGGTAGCGGTGCCGGTGAAGATGCCGGCCGAAAGACCCGAGAGGATCCGGGCCGCGTAGATCGGCGCGAGCGAGCCTGCGAGCACGAAGAGCAGGGCGCTCGCGGCCGAGAACACGAGCCCGAGCAAGAGCACGGGCTTGCGGCCGATCGTGTCGGAGAGGTTCCCGAACGCCACCAGCCCGGCGATCACCCCGAACGCGTAGATCGCGAAGATCACCGTCACGAGCAGCTCTCCGAACGAGTAGCGACGCTCGAAGAGTGGATAGAGCGGCGTCGGCAGCGTCGTGCCGAGCATGGTGACGAGGAACGCGTAGGAGACGAAGGCAAAGCCCGCGCTCCGGCCCGGCTGAAGGCGCACGGGCGGAAGCAAACCTGACGAACGGCCGCGCCGTCCGCGCCGGTCGCGAGGATGCGGCCGTGGAGCCGAACGAGACCGCGCGGATCGAGGCCTTCAGCGACGGTGTGTTCGCGATCGCGATCACGCTCTTGATCCTCGAGATCCATGTCCCCTCCCGCCACCACGCAGAAGGGCTCGGTCACGAGCTGCTGCGGATCTGGCCCTCCTACCTCGGCTACCTGACGAGCTTCCTGACGATCGGCGTGATGTGGATCAACCACCACCACGTCTTCTCGCTCATTGGCCGCGCCGATCGGACGATGTTGCTCCTGAACACGCTCCTCTTGATGCTGATCGCCTTCGTGCCGTTCCCGACCGCGGTGCTCGCGGACTTCGTCGAGACGGGCGGGGCCCGGGCGGCGGTCGCGCTCTACGGCGCGACGCTGACGGCCACCGCGATCGTCTTCTTCGTCTGGTGGCGCTACGCCTCGACGGGCAGGCGGCTGATCGGCGCACAGGTCCCCCAGGACGACCTGGACGACATCACGCGGGCCTACACGCCCGGGGCGCTGCTCTACGGCGGCTCCACCGCCCTGGCCTTCATCCAGCCCTGGGTGAGCGCAGCGGCCTACCTCGGGATCGCCGTCTTCTACGCGCTCCCGCTGGCACAGTGGCGCGCCCGGCTGGCGCGCGGCTAGCGGTGCACCCGAGCGTAGTCGGCGAAGCCCCGGACGATCGGTTGACCTAGCCTGACTAGGCTTTACCGGGCTGGAGCGCGGCGCGCGAGAGCTTCGTGAAATGCCGCCCGTAGAGCGCGAGCCCGACGAGGGCGGCCGAGGCCGTGGCGAGCGTGACGATCAGTGGCGTCAGCAGGCTCGCCACGACCGCGTGCGAGCCGGAGTAGCCGACCAGCGCCAGCGCGCCGAGGGCGGCGGCCTGGTAGACGCCGACGTTTCCGGGCAGGAGCGGCGCCGTGTTCGCGAGCCCGGTCACGATCATGTAGAGGAGGGCCGCACCGATCCCGAGGTGGATGCCGACGGCGTGGAGGCAGAACATGATCCCGAACCAGCGTGCGAGCCAGGTGACGAGCAGGATCGAGCCGGCGCGCAGGAGCACGTGGCGAGGCGCAGCCGCGCCGGCCAGAAAAAGGGTCAGGCCCTGGGGCAGCCGGCGGCCGAAGCGCCGGTGCACGACCGTCGCCAGAGCGATCCCCGCGGAGGCGCCGGCGATGCCGCCGAGCACGGTCCAGCGGGCCCAGAGCGGCACCGGCAAGAAGAGGGTCGCGGCCGCGCCGAGGACGGCGAAGGAGATCATCTCGAGCAGGTGCGCGCAGAGCAGCGAGCCGCCCGCGCGCGAGAACCCCGGCCAGCGTGAGCCCGAGGCAACTTTCAGCACGGCGACCTTCGAGGCCTCGCCGAGCCGGCCGGGCAGGACGGTGTCGAGAAACGAGCCGATCGAGCTCGAGGCGTAGATCGCTCGGAAGCCGACCGGCGAGCGGACGGTCGAGGACCAGGCCAGCGCGCGCAGCGGCTGGACTCCCGCGCAGATCACAAACCCGGCGGCGAGCAGCCCCCAGTTCAGGCGCGCGAACTCGTGCAAGGTACTGCCCCCGGCCTGGCGCAGGAGCACGAACCCCGCTCCGAGCGTGGCCAGCGATAAGCCGATGATGAGAATCCGGCGCCCCGACATCTGCACGAGCCATCGGCGTTCGCGTCCAAGCGTGAGACCCCTCGTTGGGGGACTTCAGCCCGTGGCGTCGGCTAGCGCCTGCTCGAGCCAGGTCGCGGCGGCTTCGAGTTCCGAGGGATGCTCAGACTTGACCACCACCTCGACCTCGGGACCAGCGGCGTCGAAGCTCGGGTAGGACCCTAGCCGAACACCCGGGTACCTTGCGCCGGCGGCCTCGAGTACCTCGACAATCCGGCTCTCGGTCGTGCGGTAGCTCCGCCGCCAGCAGCCGATCGGGCGCTCGGCGCGAAGCTCGTCCACGACCGTCTCGAACATCGCCATCATCTCCGCGGGCAGGCCCGGCAGCACGTAGACGTTTTCGAGCACGAATCCGGGCGCGCCGCCGAGCGGGTTCGCGAGCGGCCGACTGCCGGCCGGGAGCATCGCCCAGCGCGCGGCGTACTCGGGATCGCCACGAAAACGCGCCCGCAGCTCGGCGGCCACCTCCGGATACTCGACCTGGTCGGTGTTGAAGGCGGTGGCGACCGCCTCGCGCGTGACGTCGTCCGGTGTCCCGCCGAGGCCTCCCGTGACGAGCACGAGGTCGGCGCGCGCGGCCTCGCCGCGCAGAAAATCGGCCACCTGCTGGATCTCGTCCGGCAGGACGGCGATCAGCCGCACCGTCACTCCAAGCGACTCCAGGCGTCTCGCCAGCCAGGTGCCGTTCGTATTCTCGGTATCGCCGGCGAGGAGCTCGTTGCCGATCGTCAGGATCGCGGCGGAAGCCATGTCCGGTTTCTAGCGGAGCGGGAACGGCTCACGCGCGAGAGCGGGCAGCACCTGGGCCGTCACCCAAAGCGGCGTCGTCAGGTAGCGGGCGGAGTAGCGAAAGCTCCCGTCGGGCCGCTGCAACCGCCGCAGGTAGGCGAGCGAGCCCCGTGGCGGCCGCCTGCCGGCGGCGAGGAAGGCCTGGATCACCCAGGCGGTCGATTGCGCGTCCGAGCCCGCGCCCAGGGTGAGCCCGAAGCCGCCGTCGCCGTTTCGAAAGCGCGAGAGAAACCGCAGCCCACGCGCGACCGGCCGGCCTCTGGCCTGGAGGGCGCAGAGCGCCTCAAGCGCGGCCGCGGTGTCGTTCGAGTCGGCCGGGGGGCCCGACCAGCCCCAGCCGCCGGCCCGACCCTGGCGCGAGAGCAGGAAGGCGAGCGTCCGCCTGGGCACCGGCGCGCCCGCCGCCCGGAGAGCGAGCACGCTCCAGGCGGTTGCGTTGACGAGGCCGCCGATCGCGCCCGTTCGCTCTGCGAGCGACCGCAGCCGGGGGACCAGGCGAGCCGTGCTCTGGCGGAGCGCGGCCTCGGCGAGCAGGACGAGCGCGATGTCGGTCGCGTGCGTCAGCTCCGCTTCGTGGGCCACGAGGTAGCCCGCCGCGGCGGCGCGCGGGCTCGCGCCGGCCGCGCGCAGGCCGAGCACGGCCCACGCGGTCAGCTGCGGGTAGCCCGAGCCACCGGGCTCGGCGAACGCGCCGCTGCCAAGCTCGTGGGCCTGGAGGTAGTTCACCCCACTCGCAAGCGGCGAGCCCACGATCACCATGGTTGCCGCCAGCGCGGCGAGCTTCACGCCCACAGCACCTCTGTTTGCAGGCGGCGGCCGTACCGATCGAGCAGGCGCCGCAGCTCGGGCCCCGCGACGAACGCCAGCACAATGTTCCCGATCGCATGCGCGGCGTCGAACCAGACACCGCGGCCAAGCTGGAACGTCAGCGCGGCCCAGGTGTGCGGGTAGAAGCTGTACCACTCCCACACGTCCATCAGGCCGCTGAAGGCGAAGCCGAGCACGAAGCAGAGCAGCGCAAACGGGAGCCGGCGCCTGACGAGCGGCGCGGCCAGGGCGCCGACGACGCCGCAGCCACCCCAGGCGAGCATCTGCCAGGGCGTCCAGGGTCCCTGGCCGAGGAAGAAGTTCGAGGCCAGCGCCGCGAGCGCGCCGACGCCGAACCCGGCCCGCGCGCCGAGCGCCGCGCCGGCCGCGACCGTGATCACCGTCACGGGCTGGACGCCCGGAACGACGGCAAAGAGGACGCGTCCCGCGGCCGCCGCGGCGGCGAGCGTCGCAACGAGGGCGAGCGTCTTGCTCGTACCGAGACTCGGCTCGAGCCAGGCCGCGCCGGCGACAAGGAGGGCGGCGGCCACGAGCAGCAAGGAGAGCGCCGCCCGCCCGGGCGAGAGCGCGGCCCAGGCGGCCGCACCGAATGAAACGGCGACCGCCGCGACGCTGAGCGCCCTAGGCATGCACGGCCTCCCGCTCCGGGACGAGCGAGACGATCCGGTCGGCGACCGCGCCGGCGAAGACACGGTCGTGCGTGACGACGAGCGTCGCTCGCGGCCCGGCCCCCGAGCGCAGGAGCCGGGCAAGCTCGAGCTTTCGCTCGGGGTCGAGGCCCCGCGTCGGCTCGTCCAGGACGAGCAGGTCGGGCTCGGGTGCGAGCACGGTGGCGAGGGCGAGCCGCTCGCGCTCGCCACTGGAGAGGTCGCGAGGATGACGCCGTTCGAAGCCGTCCAGACCGACCAGAGCGAGCACCCGGCCCGCCCGTTCCAGATCGGCGCCGATCCCGAGGCCAACCTCCTCGACGCAGCGCTCCCGGACGAGGTAGCGGCCCGGATCCTGCGAGAGGTAGGTGGCGCGGCCGTGGCGCTC
>DASUWJ010000117.1:0-3828 GCA_036378475.1 Gaiellaceae bacterium | reverse complement strand
TCGGACCGATGCACGGCGGTGCGGCGGGCGAGGCGCTGCGCCGGGCCGGAGCGGCGCTCCGGCTCGGCGAACGGGCCGTGCAGCTCGACGGTGAGGGCGTCAGGCTCGAGGGCGGAGAGCTGCTCGAGGGCGACGCCGTCGTCGTCGCCGTGCCGCCGGAGGAGTCGGCGCGCTTGCTCTCCGAGCCGGACCCCGGGCTCGGCGCCTCGCCGATCGTCTCGGTCCATCTCCTGCTCGATCGGCAGCTGCTTCGCCATCCGGTCGCGGGCCTGCTCGGGAGCCCTGCACACTGGTTGTTCGACCGCGGCCTGCTGACGGGCCGGCCGCCGGCGGAGGGGCAGTACTTGACCGTCGTCTCGAGCGGAGCGCCCGAGCTGCTCGCAATCCGGGGGCGGGAGCTGGTCGAGCTGATCGCAGGCGCGCTCGCCGAGCGGCTCGGGCCGGCCGAGCTCCTGTGGTCACGGGTCTCGCGCGAGCCGAGGGCGACCTTCGCCGCCCGGCCGGGCACGCTTCGGCTCCGCCCTGGCGCGGAGACGGCGTGGCCGAACGTCGCCCGGGCCGGAGCCTGGACCCAGACCGGCTGGCCGGCGACGATGGAGAGTGCCGTCGCCAGCGGCCGCCGCGCCGCGCTCCTGTTGGCCAAGATGGCGACAAAGGTGGCCGCATGACGATCGCCTCAGACCGGGCCCGGCCGGAGATCGGCCTCGAGCGCGCCGTCGAGCGCGCCGCCGGCCGCCTGCTCGAGCTCCAGCATCCGGAGGGCTGGTGGGTGGGTGAGCTGGAGTCGAACGCCACGATGATCGCCCAGCATCTGTTCTGGCACCACTTCCTCGGCCTGCGCACCCCCGAGCTCGACCGCAAGGTCGCGGCCGAGTTGCTGGCGCGGCAGCGCGAAGACGGGACCTGGGCGATCTGGTTCGAGGGGCCGGCGGACCTCTCGACCACGATCGAGGCCTACGTCGCGCTGAAGCTCGCGGGTGCCGAGCCGGGAGCGCTCGCGCGCGACTACATCAGGTCCCAGGGCGGTCTTCCGCGCGCGCGCATCTTCACCAAGTGCTTCCTCGCCCTCCTCGGGCACTGGCCCTGGCAGCTGATTCCGCGCCTGCCCCCGGAGACGATCCTCGTGCCCGCGAACCGGTTCTTCTCCGTCTACAGCTTCTCCTGCTGGGCGCGCCAGACCCTGGTCGCCCTCTCGGTCGTGCAGGCGCTTCGCCCCGTCAGGCCGGCCAGGATCGAATTGCGCGAGATCGGTGCCCGCCCCGGCTCGACGAAGCCGCCGCCGCGACCCGGGCCGCTGCGGCGGCTCGCGCTCAGCGCCGCCGAGCGCTGGGTGCGCGAGCGCCAGGAGGCCGACGGCTCCTGGGGTGGGATCCAGCCGCCCTGGGTCTGGTCGATCCTGATGCTCGCGGCGCTCGGCCACGGGTTCGAGGACGCGGCGCTGCGCCGCGCCGTCGAGGGCTGGCGCGGCTTCACGATCGACGAGGGCGACCGGCTGCGGCCCGAGGCCTGCCAGTCGCCGGTCTGGGACACGGCGCTCGTCGTGCTCGCCCTGCGAGAGGCGGGGGTTGCCGCCGACCATCCGCAGCTGCGCCGTGCGGGCGCCTGGCTGCTCGGGGAGGAAGTCACGGTCCGGGGCGACTGGGCGCTCCGGCGGCCGGAGCTCCCGCCCGGGGGCTGGGCGTTCGAGTTCGAGAACGACCGCTATCCCGACATCGACGATACGGCCGTCGTCGTGCTGGCGCTCCGCTCGCTCGGCCTCGAGGGCGGGGCCGTCGAGCGCGGGCTCGCCTGGACCGCCGGCATGCAGTCGCGCGGCGGCGGCTGGGGCGCCTTCGACGCCGACAACGAGGCGCACTGGCTCTACAAGCTGCCCTTCTGCGACTTCGGCAAGGTGACCGACGAGCCGAGCGCGGACGTGACGGCGCACGCGCTCGAGGCGCTCGCGCCGGTGGCTCGCTACGCGCAGGAAGTCGAGCACGGTCTCGACTGGCTGCTGGCCGAGCAGGAGGCCGACGGCTCCTGGTTCGGCCGCTGGGGCGTCAACCACCTCTACGGCACCGGCGCGGCCCTGCCCGCGCTCGAGGCCTGCGGCCTGCCCTCGGACGATCCGGCGATCCGGCGCGCGGCCGGGTGGCTCCGGAGCGTCCAGCAGCCCGACGGGGGCTTCGGCGAGGACATTCGCTCCTACGCCGACCCGCGCTGGCGCGGACGCGGCCCCGCGACGCCTTCTCAGACCGCGTGGGCGCTATTAGGCTACGTGGCCGCGGGCGAGGCCGGCTCGGAGGCGGCCGCGCGTGCGGCAAACTGGCTGTGTCTCCGACAACGTGCTACTGGTGACTGGGACGAAGAGCACTACACAGGAACCGGCTTTCCGCTCGACTTCATGATCCGCTATCACCTCTACCGCCTGCACTTTCCGCTCCTGGCCCTTGGTCGTCTACGAGAAAGGCTCTCCGGATGAAATTCCCGCTCCGCTCGACGATCCAAATCGGTAGCTACGTCGCGAAGCAGAAGCGCGCCGGCGCAAGGTTCCCGCTCGTTTTGATGCTCGAGCCGACGCTCGCCTGCAACATCGCCTGCATTGGCTGCGGGAAGATTCGCGAGTACGAGTCGAACAAGGCGCGACTCTCGGTGGAGGAGTGTCTCGACGCGGGCGTGCAGTGCCCGGCGCCAGTCGTGTCGATCTGCGGCGGGGAGCCACTCGTCTACAAGGGGATCGAGGACGTCGTGGCCGGGATGCTCGAGCTGCACAAGAACATCGAGCTCTGCACGAACGCGCTCAAGCTGGAGCAGTTCCTCGACGTGTTCGAGCCGAGTCCACGGCTCACGTTCGTCGTCCACCTGGACGGGATGCGCGAGATCCACGACTACATCTGCGACTACCCCGGTCTATGGGACACGGCGGTCGATGCGATCAAGTCCGCGCGCGCGCACGGCTTCCGGGTGACGACGAACACCACCATCTTCAAGGAGACGAAGGTCGAGGACGTGCTCCAGATGATGGATTACCTGACGAACGAGGTCGGCATCGACGGCATGCTCGTCGCGCCCGGTTACCAGTACTCGCAGATCGACCCGAACCTGACGATGACCCGGGCCGAGCACGAGGCGAAGTTCCGCATCATCGGCGCCGCCGCGAAGAAGAATCGCTATCGCTGGCTCGCGAGCCCGATCTACCAGGAGTTCCTGGCCGGCGAGCGCAAGCTCGCCTGCGCGCCCTGGGGCTCGATCACCCGCAATCCCTACGGCTGGAAGGGACCGTGCTACCTGCTGACCGACGGCATCTTCCCGACCTACGACTCGCTGCTCGAGGGAATCGAGTGGGAGGAGTACGGTCCGGGCAACGACCCGCGCTGCGAGCACTGCGCGATCCACTCCGGGTTCGAGCCCTCGGCGGCGCTTGTGGCGACCGACAGCGTGAAGGAAAGCGTCCGGAGCATGGCGTGGACCCTGACGGGCTGACGCTCACCTTCGCCTGTGCGATGAGGGTCGAGGAACGGGCGGCTCGCCGGCTCGGGCCGACCGTGCGGCTCGGGCTCGGCGCGGTGAACGGGATCCCGGCGCAGGGCCGGCTCGTCTCCTTCGGCGTCGCCGGGGCTCTTCGCCCGGGGCTCGAGGTGGGCACGGTCATCGACGCGACCCGGGTCGTCGACGAGTCGGGCGCCGTGCTCTGGGAAGGCGAGCCGCTCGGTGTGGCGCCGGCCCGTCCCGGGACGATCCTCGGTGCCTCGCGGATCATCGACCACCCCGCCGAGCGCGCCCGCCTGCACGAGCAGACCGGTGCCGACGCGGTCGACATGGAATCGGCGGCGCTCGCTCGAAGCGGCC
>DASUWJ010000116.1:0-4594 GCA_036378475.1 Gaiellaceae bacterium | reverse complement strand
AAGACGTGCTCGTGGGAATCGGGGATCAGCTCCTGCACGATCGTGTCGAACCCGCGCTCGCTCGCCCGGCGCCAGGCCGCGACCGCCTGGTCGGTGTCGGCGGCGACGAGCGCCTTCTCGCCGAAGGCCAGCGCGAACTCCTGGCCCTCGGCCGCCTTGACGAGCAGGGGCGGAAGCAGGCCCGCGGCGCGGATCGTCTGCTCATCGCGCGCGAGCACCGTTCCCGGCACCGCGACTCCGGCCGCCAGTCCCTCGGCGGGCAGCCGCTCCTTGCGCCGCAGCCTGCGCACGATTTCGGCCGAATCCGGAAGTGGCACGTCAGCGAGCTCGTGCACCGCCTCCCAGTTTCGGAGCACGAAGGCGACGTTCTCGTCGCGCTCGGGGAAGAAGACCGGCCGCTCGCCGAAGGAGCGCAGGAGGGCGAGCACGTCGCCATCCGAACGGGCGAGCGTTCGGCTGCTCAGATAGCGTGAGCGCAGGCCGAATTCCCGCGCATTGAGGGCGATGCCGTGCACGGGCACACCGCTTCGGCCGAGCCCTCGGGTCAAGGCGAGCCCGGCGTGGAGCAGCCCGAAAACGACGGCCGGCCTCAGGTGAGGGCCTCCTCGTAGGCGTCGAGGGTGAGGTCGGTCACCCGCTCCCACGAGAGCTTTTCCCGGGCGCGTGCACGCGCGTTCTCGCCGAGCCGCCGCCGCAGCGGTTCGTCGTCGAGGAGGCGCCGCAGGGCCTCGCGCAGAGCGGCGACGTCTCGGGGCGGAACGAGCAGGCCGGTCTGACCGTCGACGACCAGGTCGAGCAGGCCGCCGACCGCGCCGGCGACGACCGGCCGGCCGTGGGCCATCGCCTCGGCACAGACGACGCCGAAGCCCTCCCGGTGCGAGGGAACGGCGACCACGGCGGCGCGGTCGTAGAGCGGCCCGAGCTCGTCGTGGGGGACGAAACCGAGCGCGCCCGGCACCCGGTCGCGAAGCGGCCCGTCGCCGGCGATCGTCAGCTTGATGTCATCACCCGCCGCAGCGAGGAGGTCGAGAATCCCTTTCTCGGGCGACAGGCGGCCGGCGAAGAGCACCTCCGGTGGGCTGCCCTCCTCGGCGACGAGTTCGGGCACGTCGACGCCGCTCGGGATCACGCGCACCTCGGCGGCGCCGAGCTCAGCGGCGGCCTCGGCGAGCGCGTGCGAGGCGCAGATCGTCAGGCGCGCCCGCCGCAGGATCCGCCCGGCGAGCCCGGGTACGCGTCGCGCGAGCTCGACGTCCGTTCCCCAGAGCTGGACGACGAAGGGCCGCCCCAGCGTCGCGGCCACCGCGCCCGAGGGCAGCCAGTGCGCGTGCACGAGCTCCGCATCACGCGCAGCGCGGGCGCCGGCTCGGCGAAACTGGCGCAGGAAGGCGGGCAAGAGCAGCGCGCGCAGCGGCCGCCTGCGCAGGTTGCCGATCACTCCCGCCCCATAGGCGATCCCGTAGTGGGGAAAGCTTGCGGGGGAGACGACCTCGACCTCCACCCCGCGTGCCCGCACGTGCTCGACCGCGTCCGCGACGAAGCGCCCGGCGGCGTCGCCCGGCGTCCGCGGGTAGGACGTCGTCAGGACGACGACCTTCACGCGGGCGGGCTCAGCCGGCGGCCGAACACGACCGGTACCGCAAGCGCGACCATCACGAACGCGTAGAAGTAGAAGAAGGTCATCGTCAGGTAGAAGGTGTTCGCGGCCATCGTCCCGACGAGCGCCGCGGTCAGGCCCCAGGCGAGCGGCCGGATCCGGGCGGCTGCCGGGTCGCGAAGCGAGGCAAGGGCCCGCCCGATCGCGCGCGCCTTCCTGAGGCGGCGAAAGACGTACCAGAGAAAGGCCGCGAAGAGGATCGTGCCGACGAGGCCGGTCTCGACCATCAGGGCCACGTAGAAGGAGTGCGGACCCCAGTTCGTCTTGCCGGTCACAAACTGGTAGTAGACGGAGAAGTTGTTGAAGCCGAGCCCGAACAGCGGGTGCTGGTGCAGCACCTGCGGGATGAAGTTGTAGACCTGGAGGTGGACCGCGGTCGATTTGCCGCCCCGTTGCAGCCGCGAGGCGATCACGGTTTGGAAGAAGTGCGGACGGCGGTGGATCTCGTAGGCGACGGCGAGCGCGACGAGCCCGAGCGGCGCCAGCATCGCCCGCGAGACGAGCAGGCGCCTGTAGGGCACGGCCAGCACGAGGAAGCCGGCTCCGAGCCCGAGCAGACCGCTCCGCGAGAGCGTCGCCAGCTCGACGAGCAGCAGCCCGGAGATCAGGAGACCGAGCGGCAGGCGCAGCCGATGGCCGCGCTCGAGCCGCAGGTAGATCGGCCCGAGCACGAGCAGCGGAACGACGAGCATGATCCCGAGGTGGTTCGGATCGGGCGTCAGCCCGTCCAGGCGGTAGACGTTCGAGCCGCCGACCGCGCCGTAGATGTTGATCTCGGTCGAGTGGCCCGTCAGTGGCTGGATCACGGTCGCATCGAGGTTGTGGCCCGCCTGGGCCGCAGCGAGCTGCAGGAGCCCGTAACCCGCATTCGCGGCGACGCCGAGGCAAAACCAGGCGAGGAGCTTCCAGTACAGCCGCTCGCTCGAACGGGCGAGGTAGTCGATCGCCGCGGCGAGAAAGACGAAATGGAGCACGAACTTCCCGATCCCCTTGCCGAACTGGGTCAGGCCCTGGCTCGTCTCGAGGTTGTAGAACCCGATCAGGTAGACGAGCAGGAAGAGCACGAAGAAGGCGAGCACGATCCCGACCGTGCGCGGCACGACGTCATCCCCGCGCGCGATCCGGCGCCAGGCGTAGGCGAGGATGAACAGGAACGCGAGCACCTCCGAGAGCGCGATCTTTCCCGCAACGTCCCAGTAGAGCTTCTCGAAGCTGAGCGTGAAGACGGTCGCCAGAAGCAGGAAGTCGGTGAGGCGGCGCGAGGGCATCAGGCGATCCCGAGCAGTAGCTCGGACAGCTCCTCGACCCGCCGGCGCCGCGAGATCCGGTCGCGCAGGCCGGGATCGAGCGGTGCTCCGTTCAGCGTCCCCGCCCGCCAGCGAGAGACGAGCCCGAGCAGGGCCTCGCGGATCCCCTCGACCTCCTCCGGCCCGACGACGATCCCCGCACCGGCTTCCCGGATCAGGTTCGCGGCGGCGCCCGCCGGGGGCACGGCGGCGAGGATCGGGCGCTCGGCGGCCAGGTATTCGAACAGCTTGCCCGGCAGGACGGGGCCGCCCCGATCGCCGGCCTCCGGCAGGAGCAGAAGCAGCGCCTCCGAGTCGCGCTGGTAGGCAAGCGCCCGCCGCCGCGAGCCGAACGGCAGCAGCTCGAGCCGCTCGCCGAGCCCGAGTCCCTCGGCCCACTCACGGTCTCGCGTCGTCAGCTCGCCCACGAAGCGCGCGACCACCTGCTCGAGTCCCGAAGCGGCGAGCGCGGTCAGGAACGGGCGCGGGTTTCTCTTCCCGAAGAAGCTCCCGGTGTGGGTGATCCGGAAACGAGCGCCGGGGAGGTAGGAAAGCCCCTCGAAGTCGTCGTAGTCGGCCCCGTTTGGGATCACGGTGATCGGAGCCCTCGGCTCGTAGCCCCGGATCTCGTGCGCGATCCCCTCCCAGGCCGTGACGATCGCGTCGGCCTGCGAGGCGACGAGCCGGGCCACCCCGACCTGCACCTTCTCCTTCGCCCGCGCCGCCAGCCGCTCGACCGGGTTGTCGGCGTCTGCGACCAGCGGATCTCGGAGGTCGGCGATCCACTTGGCCCCGGTCGTTCGCTTGACCGCGGCACCGATCAGGTTGATCGAGTTCGGGGGCGAGGTCGTGATCACGGCGTCGATCCGCTCGGCGCGGACGATCCTGGTCGCTGCCGCGATCGCGTTCGGCGCCCAGGTCACCGAGGTGTCGGGCACGAGCGCGCGCCGGAAGAGGGCGGCGGCCTGGTAGGCGAGGCGGTCGACTCCCTCGAGCCTGTACAGATCCTCCGAGGGGATCCGCCCGCGGGGCCCGAGGTAACGCGCACGGTGAACCCAGGCCTGACTCGGCGGGCGGGCCTCGTCGTCTCGGTGCACCCACTTCGGATCGTCGGGCGCGAGCACGTGGGTCTCGATCCCGAAGCTCGGCAGGTGGGTCGCGAATTTGAGCGGGCGCTGGACGCCGCCCCCGCCGGCGGGCGGGAAGTACATCGTCACGAGCAGGACTTTCATCGCCGGGGGTGGAGCGGCGTGTCAGGTCGTACGCGCTGCGCGAGCGAGAGGCACAAGTCCTGAAGATACGTGCTCGCTGCCTCCTCCGAGCCTCGAGGCGAGCTCCTGGGCGGGCGCGCCCCGCTCCGACTCGCCCGTCGTCCGGGCCGGCCAAGCGCTCGGGATCGCCGGCGTCGGAGCGTTTCGGGCGAGCCTCGAACCCGGCCGCGGTGGGAGTTGCCGTCCTCAGCAGCGGCGGGGTGGTTTGGCCGGCACCGGGAGCTGCGGCGCCGGTTGAGGGCGTCTCGTGAAGTCAAGCGCGAGTGCCAGGTTGTTCGCCTCCGTGACGCGCCGCGAGAGCGGTTTCAGTCCGAAGCGCCACTCGATCAGCTTCAGCACCGAGGCATGGTCGAAGACGGTCCGTGACACGTAGCCGGGTC
>DASUWJ010000115.1:0-20916 GCA_036378475.1 Gaiellaceae bacterium | reverse complement strand
AAACGGACGAGCTCGCCGATCTTCTGCTCCGTCTCGGTGCGGGCACCTGCGGCGTGGAAGATCTCCTCGCGGACGACCGTCCCCTGCACGTCGTTGGCGCCGAAGTGCAAGGCGACCTGCGCCAGCGGCAGGCCCATCATGATCCAGTAGGCCTTGATGTTCGGGATGTTGTCGAGCAGCAGGCGGGAGACCGCGATCACCTTCAGGTCGTCGGCCCCGGTCGTGTGCTTCCAGCCGCGGCGCTCGAAGACCGTGTTCTCGGGGTGGAAGGCGAGCGGGATGAAGGCGAGAAAGCCGCCGGTCTCATCCTGGAGGGCGCGCAGGGTGAGCAGGTGCTCGATCCGCTCCTCGTAGGTCTCGACGTGGCCGTAGAGCATCGTGCAATGCGTGGGAATGCCGAGCGCGTGGGCCGCGCGGTGGGTGTGGAGCCATCGCTCCGGCGCTTCCTTGCCCGGCGCGATCAGGCGCCGCACCCGCTCGGCGAACACCTCCGCGCCGCCGCCCGGCAGCGAGCCGAGGCCGGCGGCCTGGAGCTCGCGCAAGACCTGTTCGTGGGTCAGGCCGGAGAGCACCGTCATGTGGTGGATCTCGCTGGCCGTGTAGAGCTTCAGGTGCACGTCGGGCATCGCCTCATGGAGCGCGCGCACGGTCTCCAGGTAGAAGTCGAAGCCGACGTGCGGGTTCTCGCCGTTGACCATGTGGATCTCGGTGAACCCCGTCAGCTCGCGCTGGCGGAGCGCGTCCTCGACGAGCTCCTCGCTCGTCAACGTGTAGGCCCGCCCCTGCTTCTGCGTCGCGGCGAAGGCGCAGAACTTGCACTTGACGCGGCAGACGTTCGTCTGGTTCAAATACAGGTTCTGGACGAAGTAGACCTCGTCGCCACCGCCGCGCTGCCGCCGGGCCAGGTCGGCGAGCTCGCCGAGCCCGAGCAGGTCGTCCGATTCCATCAGCGCGAGGCCGTCCTCGAAATCGAGGCGCTCGCCCGCCTCGACCTTGGCGCGGATCTCCTGCAGCCCCTGGACGGCGACGGCCATCAGTGCCGGCGCTCCACGACCGCGTAGGTCATCGCCTCGAGCTCCTCGCGGTGGAGCTCGCCGTTCAGCCAGGCCCGGGCGCGCTCGGCGTAGTCGAGCGCGACCGCACGCGCCCGGTCGAGCGCCCCGGTCGCGGCGACGCGAACGAGCACCCCGTCGAGCGCGCCTCCGGCGAGCGCCCGCCGAACGACCGCGTCTTCCCTCGCCGCGAGCAGGAGCGGCAGCGTCGGCGTCCCCTCCCGCAGGTCGGTGCCGGCGATCTTGCCGGTGTCGATCGTGTCGCCGGTGCAGTCGAGGATGTCGTCGGTGATCTGGAACGCGATTCCCATCGCGAGGCCGAACTGGGCCAGCTCCGCGGTCGCCGCGGGGCCTGCGCCGAGCATGCAGGCCGCCTCGAAGAGCTTCCCCGTCTTGAGGGCGCAACGCTCGAGGTAACTGTCGACGCTCGTGTCCGGATCGTGTGCCTGCGCCCGTTGCAGCGCCTCGCCGCGGGCGAGACAGAGGCAGGCCGAGGCGAGCGTCGAGACGGCTCGGCCTCCGCCGCTGCCGGCGAGCTCGGCGAAGGCGCGTGCGAACAGGTAGTCGCCCGCAGCCCGCGCGGCCTGCGATCCGTGGCGGGCCCAGGCGGAGGCGCGGCCACGCCTGTAGCCGGCGCGGTCGATCAGGTCGTCGTGCACGAGCGTCGCCATGTGCACGAGCTCCACGGCGACCCCGGCAGCCCAGGGCGGCTCCCGGTCGGGCGCAGCTGCGAGGAAGACGAGCAGGGGCCGCAGGCGCTTGCCGCCGGCCGCCAGCGCCTCGGTGCCGACCCTCGCCGCCAGCCCCGGGTGCGATCCGACGGCGAGGGCGAGGCGGTGCTCGATCTCCTCCAGGTACAGGTCGAGCCCGTCGGCGTCGCGGATCGTCGCGAGCGCGTTCACGCCGCCCTCCCGGTGTGGAGCGCCACGATGCCGCCGGCAAACACGCGCTCGCGCACGTCGTCGAACCCCACCGAGCGGAGCAGCGAGGCGAGCTCGGGCGCGGCCGGAAAGCGCCGTACGCTCGCCGGCAGGTACGTGTAGGCCGAGCCGCCGGGCAAGAGCTTGCCGGCCAGCGGGATCAGGGCGTCGAACCAAAGCTTGTAGAAGGGCCGGAGCAGGCCCTGCGGCCGGGTGATTTCGAGGATGCCGAGCCGCCCGCCGCGGACGAGCACGCGGCGGAACTCGCGCAGCCCGCGCTCGAGGTCGTCGAGGTTGCGGACGCCGAAGCCCACGGTGACCGCCTCGAACGAGGCGTCGGGAAACGGCAGGGCGAGCACGTCGCCCTCGATCCACTCGACCGCGCCGGACTTGGCGGCGGCCCGCTGCAGCATCGCCGGGGAGAAGTCGAGACCGATGACGCGTCCCCCGGCGCGGAGATCCGCGAGCGCGAGGTCGCCGGTCCCGCAGCAGGCATCGAGCACCCGGTCGCCCGGCGAGACGGCCGCGCGGGCCGTCTCGGCCCGCCAGCGGCGGTCGAGCCCCACGGTCATCGCGCGGTTCATGGCGTCGTAGACGGGGGCGATCCGGTCGAACATGTCGCGCACCCCCGAGGCGGGCAACCTGCCGCTTCGGACGCTCAAGACCTTGACCCCTCCTCCTGCTCCTCGCCCCAGCGGGCGGCCAGCTCGTGCTCGAGACCGAGCTGGTCGAGGCAGCGCGCGACGATGAAATCGACGAGCTCCTCCACCCGTTCCGCACCGTGGTAGAAGCCGGGGGCGAGGAAGAGAATCGTCGCGCCCGCCTGCTTCAGCTCCAGCATGTTGCGGAGGTGGATCTGCGAGAGTGGTGTCTCGCGGGGACACAGAACGAGCCGGCGTCCCTCTTTGAGCGCGACCGAGGCGGCGCGCTGGATCAGGTTCGACATCGCCCCCGAGGCGATCGTGCCGAGCGTTCCCATCGAGCAGGGACAGATCACGTACGCGTCCACCTTCGCCGAGCCGCTGGCGTAGGGGGACTTCCAGTCCCGCTCCGAGTAGACGGTCGCCTCGACCTCCCCGAGCAGCCGCGCCGCGATCTCGTCCTGCGGCAGCGAGCCGTCGCGGTAGAGCTCGGTCGCGAGCACCTCGTAGCCCGCCCGCGAGATGCAGACGCCGAGCTCACAGCCGGCGGCGCCGAGCGCCGGCACGAGGCGTGCCGCATAGGGCGCGCCCGACGCGCCCGTGATTCCGAGGAAGACGCGCACGGGTGCCTACCTTGGTCCCTTGGAAGCCTCGAGGAAGAGCGCGAGCTTGCGCAGGTTGGCCTCGCCGAAGCCCGCGAAGGAGGGCATCGGCGAGCCCTTGTTGACGCAGCTCGGGCACTTCAGGTGGGCGATCTGGAAGGCCAGCCCCTTGTTCTTCGCGCCCTCGGCGGAGAGATTCGGCGCCCCGAGATTCGAGCCGCCGACGCTGAGGTAGGTGTGGCAATTGAGGCAGCCCGAGGTGGCGAAGAGCCTCGCACCCGGGAGCGCGCTCGCGGGCAGCTTCTCTTTCTTCTGCCAGCCGGGCACCGCGCCGAGGAGCTCGCTGCCGAGCGCCTCCTTCGCGGTCGCCCCCTTGTAGGTCAGGACACCCATCGAGAGCGCCGTCAGCACGGCCGCGACCAGGGCGACGGGTCGCCGGAGGAGGCGCCGCTCGCGGCGCAGGTCGATGAAGGGCAGCGCCAAAAGCAGGATCAGGCAGAGGGTGGGGATTCCGACCGTGCCGAGGATGACCGAGTTCGGCCACTTGAAGATCCGCAGCAGGTAGAAGAGGAAGTAGAAGTACCAGTCGGGTCTCGGCACGAAGCTCGTCGTGCCTGGATCGGCCTTGGCCGCGTAGGCCGGGCCGAGCAGGGAGGTGTAGTGCCAGAGGACGGCGAGGCCGACGATCACGCAGACGACGACCAGGCTCATCACCGTGTCGTGGAACATCGCGTAGGGGTAGAAGGGCTTCCCCGTCCGCTTGACGTCCTCCTTGTAGCGCTGGAACCCGACCCGACGCTCCTCCAGCCGGCGCGAGGCCACTACTCCGGCCTCCCGCTGACGCCGCGCGCGCTCGGGCGGACGAGGCCGCTGCCGGCCGGCGCGGGCGCCTCGTCGGGCTCACGGCCGGCGGCCTCGCTCGACCAGGGTGGCGAGGAGACGCCGAGCCGAACGACGAGGTAGAGGTGCAGGCCGATCAGGCCCATGATCGCGCCGGGCAGAAGCAGCATGTGCAGCGAGTAGAAGCGGCTGAGCGTGTCGGCGCCGATCTCGGAGCCGCTGCGCAGGAACGAGGCCAGGAAGGGGCCGAGGAAGGGCGCCGTGCCGTTGATGTTGATCCCGACGACGGTCGCCCAGTAAGCGGTCTGGTCGTAGGGGAGCAGGTAGCCGGAGAAGCCCTCGAGCAGGCCGAGCGGCAGAAGCAGGGCGCCGACGATCCAGTTCAGCTCGCGCGGGTACTTGTAGGCCCCGAACAGGAACACCCGCGCCATGTGGAAGAACATCAGGATGATGAAAATGCTCGCGCCCCAGCGGTGCATGCCGCGCACCAGCCAGCCGAACGTCACCTGGTGCTGGATGTGCTGGATCGATTCGTAGGCCCCGTTTGGGTCCGGCTTGTAGTACATGGCCAGGATCACGCCCGTGACGAGCTGGACGAGGAATGCGGTCAGCGTCGCCGAGCCGAGCGTGTGCCACCAGCCGGAGTCGCCCGGGACCTTGCGGAAGAGGAAGTAGCGGAGGCCCCCGACGAGCCCGGAGCGCTCCTCGAGCCAGTCGAGCGGATACTGCGCGGCGCGCAGCAGCTCCTCTTTTCGGTTTCGCTTCCTCGGCATCACTGCGGCGGCTGGAGCGGGTAGAACCACTGCTCGGGCCCGTCCACGTGCTGGCCCGGCCCCGTCAGGCGGTACTTCTTGATCTTCGCGCTCGCGCCCGAGCCGAACACGTGCGCGACGCTGTAGGTCTTGCCGAGCAGCAGATGGCCGTTGCGGATGTAGAACTCGTAGCGGTCGAGCGCCCGCACCGGCGGGCCCGCCGTGCGGTTGCCCTCGGTGTCGTACTGGCCGCCGTGGCAGGGACAGCCGAAGCCACCCGCGGGCAGGGTCGGGATCAGGGTCACCTGGCCGCTCTTCGTCTGCTCATGCAGCTCCTTCTTCGTGAACAGGGGCCCGTTCGGTTGCACCGGGCAGCCCAGGTGGGCGCAGCGGTTCGAGAGGATGGTGAAGCTCGGCAGGTTCTTGACGAGGCCGTTGTTGCGGACGTAGGCGGTGCGGCGAGAGACCTCGCCCTGGCTCGGGTCGCGCAGGAACGTGGCGACCACGTACTGGCCGGGCGGGAAGTTCGCGAGCGGCCCGAGATCGACCTCCGGGACGTGCTCGTGCGTGAAGACCGGCGCGATCATGAAGCCGAGCGCCGGCACGGTCACGATCCCGCCGATCACGGCGCCGAGGCCGAGGGTCGCGTTCTCGAGCAGGACGCTGCGCGGGAAGCGCTCACCCGGTTCGGGGGCGGGCATGGCCGCCTCGCCGGTATCGGCCGGGAGCGGGGGCGCGCCGCCGCTCGCAGACTCGGGCCCCCCGGCCGCCCCGGCGTCGGCCACGCCGACGTCCCGGCGGCGGAACCCGCTCGTCACGTCGCGCACCCAGAGGAAGGCGAAAACGACCGTGATCGCGGCGCCCACCGCGACCGCGGCCCAGCTGACGATCAGGCCGACGAGGATGCAGACGACGCCGATCGCAAAGCCGACCGGCCACAGGCTCGGCGGCGGCAGGTGCGCTTTGTTCTCGCCCTCGCGGGGCTCCACCTAGAGCACCTCCCGTCTTCCGCTCACCTGCTTGGATTCAACCGCGCCGTCGTCGGGCTCGTCAACGACGTAACAGTTGACGCAACGGCCGCGAAATATGACGCATCGCGCCGTTGGCCGCGTCGGCCTCGAGTCCGATCCCGTACTCGGCCCAGCGCCGGTCGACGAGCTCGCGGACCTCGGCGCTCATCTCGATCTCCTGCGGCCAGGGCCGGGTCCCCTCCTCCGGACCCTTCGCGGTCGCGTCGATGCCGAGCTTGCCGCCGAAGAACTGGTGCGTGGGCGCGTGGTCCAGGTGGTCGAGCGGCCCCTCGCTGATCAGCACGTCGCGCGCGGGGTCGACATTCGCGCCGACGTAGAAGAACACCTCCGCGTAGTCGTGCACGTTCACGTGCTCATCGACGACGACGACCGACTTCGTCAGGCTGAGCATCCCGAGGCCCCAGATCGCGTGCATCACCTTCTTCGCGTGGCCCGGGAACGCCTTGCGGATCGAGACGATGCAGCAGTTGTGGAAGGCGCCCGCGACCGGCAGGTCGTAGTCGACGATCTCGGGAACCGTCAGCTTGACCGCGGGCAGGAAGATCCGCTCGGTCGCCTTGCCAAGCCAGGCATCCTCCGCCGGCGGCTTGCCGACGACGATCGAGGGGTAGATCGCGTGCTCGCGCATCGTGACCGCGGTCACGTGGAAGACCGGAAACGGCTCCGCCGCCGTGTAGTAGCCGGTGTGGTCGCCGAAGGGGCCCTCCGCCGTCAGCTCGTCCTTGTCGATGTAGCCCTCGAGCACGATCTCGGCGTTCGCGGGCACCTCGAGGTCGACGGTCTTCGCCTGCAGGAGCTGCACGGGCGAGCCGCGCAGGAAGCCGGCGAGCATCAGCTCGTCGATGTGCTTCGGCAGGGGCGCGCTCGCGGCATAGGTCGTCACGGGGTCGAGCCCGAGCGCGACCGCGACCTCGATCCGACCGTCCGTGGCGAGGTAGTCGGCACGGCCGTCCTTGTGGATCTGCCAGTGCATCGCCGTGCTCGCACGGTCGAGAACCTGCATTCGGTACATGCCGAGGTTGCGGACGCCGCTCCGCGGGTCTTTCGTGATCACGGCGGGCAGGGTGATGAAGGGGGCCGCGTCCCCCGGCCAGCAGGTCTGGACCGGGAGCGCGCCGAGATCGACCTGCCCGCCACGAAGGACGATCTCCTGCGCGGGGCCGCTGCGCGAGACCTGCGGCAGCGAGTCGGCGATCGACTTCAGCTTCTTGAGGCCGCGGACCTTGTCGAGGAGTCCCTGCGGCGGCTGCAGCTCGAGCACCGACTCGAGCCTCGTCGCGACGTCGTCCAGCCGCTCAACGCCGAAAGCCAGGCACATCCGCCGCTCGGTTCCGAACTGGTTGATCAGCAGCGGGTGCTTCGCGCCCCGCGGCTGCTCGAACAGGAGGGCCGGTCCGCCGGCCTTCACGGTCCGATCGACGATCTCGGTCACCTCGAGGTGCGGATCGACCGGCGCGCTGACGCGAACGAGCTCACCCTCCCGCTCCAGCAGGTCGATCCAGGAGCGCAGGTCGGAGGGCGGCGCCATCGCGCTCAGTCTACGGAGTAGCGACCGCTCGACCGGCCGCGCGAGGAGGCCGGGCGGCCCTGCCGCCCCGGGCAAACGAACCTCGGGTACGCCCGGGGAGCGGCTCCGGCCGCTAGCGGGGCGCCCGGCGCCGGCGCCGGTGCCGCAGCCACCTGGAGGTCTCTCCCAGCGCGATCACGGAGACGAAGACCAAGCCGACGACGAGCATCGCCGTGATCACCTTCTTTCCCTCCGAGGCCGCGTCGGCGAGCGGCAGGGCAAGCGCCAGGAGCGTCATCGAGGGCGACCCTAACGAACTCGCCGGGCATGCGAGGCCAGGGCCCGGGCGAGTTCCTCCCCACCTGCGTGAGCCGCCGCCAGCTCCGTCAGGGGCCGGGCATCGCCTCGATCGCGGATCGCCTCCCGGGCCGTTTCCAGCTCTCCCTCCCCGAGGAGCGCCGCGCTCGCGGCCCAGACGGCCCCGTCCCCCGGCGCCTCGTCTGCCCGCAGCTGTGCACAGAGCGAGATCAGCTCCGCGAGATCGGCGACGGCCTCGACGCTGCCGACGTCCGCGATCCGGACGAGGCCGTGCGCGTACAGATAGTCGCCGAGCAGGAGCGCCGTATCCTGGTCGGCCGGCTCGAAGAGCCGTGCTCGCCCGTAGTGGAGCAGGTAGCCCTCGTAGATCGTCTCGATCCCCAGTGCGAAGCGCGACTCGCCGAGCGGCGAGAAGACGGGCACCTCCTCCCGCAAGCCCACCGGCCGCAGCGCCTCTCGCCAGAGACGGCTTTCGCGCTCGGCCTCGGAAGCGATCGTCCGCCAGAGGTCAGCCGTCGAAGTCGGCAACCGCCGCCACCGTCCTCTCGATCTCCTCCTCGCCGTGGGCCAAAGAGATGAAGAGCGCCTCGAACTGCGAGGGCGGGAAGTAGACGCCCCGCGCGAGCAGGTGGCGAAACAGGGCCCCGTAGCGCTCGGTGTTGCTGGCGCGGGCGTCGCCGAGGTTGGAAACGGGCGCCCGGCGCATGAAGAGCGTGGCCATCCCGCCGACCCGCTGCACGGTCCCGTACGGCGCGAGTCCCGCCTCGAGCAGGGCGCCGCGGCGCTCGAGCTCCTGATAGAGAGCGGGGTCGCGCAGGCGCCGCAGCACCGAGAGCGCCGCCGCCACCGCGAGCGGGTTTCCGCTCAGCGTCCCCGCCTGGTAGACGTGGCCGCTCGGAGCGAGCTGCTCCATCAGCTCGGCCCGGCCGCCGAATGCGGCCAGTGGCAGCCCACCGCCCGCGATCTTGCCGAGGATCGTCAGGTCGGGCAGGACGTCGAAGCGCTCCTGCGCCCCGCCCCGGGCGACCCGGAACCCCGTGATCACCTCGTCGAAGACAAGCAGCGCGCCGCTCGCGTCGCAGAGTGCGCGCAGGGCCTGCAGAAAGCCGGGCCGCGGCGGGACGACGCCCATGTTCCCCGCCACCGGCTCGACGACGATCGCGGCGAGACCCTCGCCCCAGCCCTCGACGGCGGCGGCCGCGGCGTCGACGTCGTTGTAGGGAACGACGATCGTGTCGCTCGCCGCTCCGCTCGTGACGCCCGGGGTGGCCGGGATGCCGAGGGTCGCGAGGCCCGACCCCGACTCGGCGAGGAGCGCATCGGCATGGCCGTGGTAGCCCCCCGCGAACTTGAGGATGCGGTCGCGTCGCGTGGCCGCCCGGGCGAGTCGGACCGCGCTCATCGCCGCCTCGGTGCCGGAGGAGACGAGCCGCACGAGCTCGAGCGAGGGCACGGCGTCGACCAGCTCCTCCGCCAGCTCGACCTCACGCTCGGTGGCGGCGCCGAACGTCGTCCCCGCACGGGCCGCCTCGATCACGGCCTCGACGGTCTCGGGGTCGGCGTGCCCGAAGATCAGCGGCCCCCAGGACATCACCCAGTCCACGTAGCGCCGGCCCTCCTCGTCCTCGATCCACGGGCCCTGGCCGCGGCGGACGAACAGAGGCTCCTCGAGGCCGACGGCGCGCATCGCGCGCACCGGCGAGTTGACCCCGCCGGGAATCACGCTCCGCGCCCGGCGCCAGACCGACGCGGCTACAGCCACTCGGCGAGCTCGCGTGTCCAGTACGAGACGACGAAATCGGCGCCGGCTCGCTTGATCGCGGTCAGCGACTCGAGCGCGGCCGCCCGCTCGTCGAGCCAGCCGGAGCGCGCCGCGGCCTTCAGCATCGCGTACTCGCCGGAGACGTTGTAGGCCCCGACCGGGAGCTCGAAGCGCTCGCGCACCGCGCGCAGGACGTCCAGGTAGGGCAGGGCCGGCTTGACGATCAGCGCATCCGCGCCCTCGCGGACGTCGAGCTCGCACTCCCGGAGCGCCTCGCGCGCATTGGCGGGATCGAGCTGGTAGGCCCGGCGGTCACCGAAGGAGGGCGTCGACTCCGCGGCCTCGCGGAACGGCCCGTAGAACGCCGAGGCGTACTTGGCCGCGTAGGAGACGATCGGAACCTGCTCGAAACCGGCGTCGTCG
This sequence comes from Gaiellaceae bacterium, assembly GCA_036378475.1. Lineage (GTDB taxonomy): Bacteria > Actinomycetota > Thermoleophilia > Gaiellales > Gaiellaceae > 13-2-20CM-68-14. The sequence continues at coordinate 11,068 of DASUWJ010000115.1, read as the reverse complement.
AGCGCGCCGCGGATCGCACCGACCCGGCCGTCCATCATGTCGCTCGGACAGACCGTGTCCGCTCCCGCCTCGGCGTGGCTCAAGGCCGTCCGCACGAGCAGATCGAGCGAGCGATCGTTGTCGATTTCGTCTCCGGAGACGACCCCGCAGTGGCCGTGCGAGGTGTACTCGCAGAGACACACGTCGGTCGCGAGCAGAAGCTCCGGACACGCCGCCCGCAGCGCCCGGAGCGAGCGCTGGACGATCCCGTGCTCGTCGTAGGCGCCCGAGGCCTCCTCGTCCTTGGCCTCCGGGATGCCGAACAGGAGCACCGCCGAGACGCCGAGCGAGGCGAGGGTCTCGGCCTCCCGCGCGAGCTCGTCGACCGAGCGCTGCGCCAGGCCCGGCAGGCCCTCGAGCGGACGCACGATTCCCTCACCGGGACAGGCGAAGAGCGGCATCACGAAGTCGTCGAGCTCGAGGCGCGTCTCTCGGACGAGTGACCTGAGCCGGCTCGTCCGCCGCAAGCGGCGTAGCCGCGTGGCGGGAAAGGTGCTCACCCCGACAATCTACGCGGTCGGCGGCGCCCCGCTCGCGGGCAGGAGACCGCGGCTCGGCCCTCCCGGCGGGCCACGCGCGGGAACGGGGCCGAGCCTGGCGCGGCGCTCCGCGCAGGCGCTCTCAGCGCCGGGCGGCCCGGGATACCCGGGGCGGTGCCTCGGGCTCGGTCGGAGCCTCGACGCCCGCGGGCACCGGGACGGCCGGCGGCGAGCCGGCCTCCCACGGCTCGAGCGTGACGCGCTCGGCGAAGAACTCCCAGGTCGCGCGCCCGGCAGCAAGGAGCGGCAGCGCGACGAGCACACCCGGCAGGCCGTCGAGCTCGGCGCCGGCCAACAGGCCGAAGATCACGAGCAGCGGGTGCAGCCGCAGGGCGCTTCCCATCACGTTCGGAACGACGACGTGCCCTTCGATCTGATGGATGCCGAGGAAGAGGAGCGCGACCCAGAGCGCGGCGAGTGGATGCACGATCAGCTCGTAGACGAGCGGCGGCACCGCCCCCAGCCAGGGCCCGAGATAGGGGATCAGCTCGGTCACGGCCACCCAGCCGCCGAACAGCAGCGCGTAGTTCGCCAGGCCGGGCCCCCAGCCGAGCGTCCCGAGCAGCCAGAGCCCGAGCCCCGCGCTCGTGCCCATGATCAGCGAGAGCAGGACCTGGCCCTTGACGTAGCCGGCCAGCGCGCGCTCGATCCGAAGAAGCAGCGCCGGCGAGCTCGGGTGAGGCGGAAAGCGGCGGTTGACCACGCGGTTCAGCCGCTCCATGTCGAGCAGCATGTAGATCGAGATCACGAGTACCAGGACGATGCTGATCAGCAGCTTCGCCGTCCCGATCGCGGCGCCCTCGAGAAAGTTGACCGCGTCCTGCGTGTACCTCTGGACGTCCTTGCCCCGGATGTTGTCGACGAAGTGCTGGGCCTGCTTGCGAATCCGGATTCGCCCCAGGTGGTGGTGGTCGAGCCAGCGCTGCAGACGGTCTACGTCCCGGTCGGCGTGCGTGCGCCCGGACTGTCCGTACCCCTTCGTAAAGTAGGCGTCGACCCGATGTGACGCCGATCTCGTCCGATCGACCACGACCGTCCCGAGCGCGATGCTCGCCGCGGCGACGAGCGCGGCGAACGCCAGGTAGACGATCGCGACACCCAGTCCGCGGGGAATCCAGACCTTGGTCAGCCCACGGACGATCGGATTGAGCAACAGGGCGATCAAGCCGGCGACGAGGAAGAGGAAGACGACGTGACGAACCGCGCCCGCGAGCGTCCAGAGCAAGAGCAGGAGGAGCGGCAGGCCGACGAGCTGGATCCAGCGCGGGATCTGGAGCTTCGGCGGGGCGCCGCTGGCCATCGAGTTGATGATACGGCGCGGATCGTCCGGCTCCGGCCGCCGGCCTGGGACTGGTCCTTGGCCGAGGACGGAGCGCTCGCGCTCGACCGTCACGAACTGTGGGACGAACCCGAGGAGAAAGCGGGACTTCGGCTGTCACAAACTACCGCCGACCGAGGCACCTTGCGGGCCGAGTTCGCACCCGTTAGCGTCCCGCCGATGCCCAGGGACCGAGGGCGCAGTCCAGCTGCGCGGCGCCGCCGCGTGGACCGCGAGGCCGCGCAAAGAAGACGCCGCCTGGCGGGCCTCGTCGTGCTGGCGATCGTCGCGCTCGTGACGCTGCTCTTGACCGCGTTTGGCTCCGGGCGGCCGCCGGCGGCGGGGCTTGCGCCCGCGCCCGCGCCGGCCGCCCGGCTGCTGCCCTCGGGCCCGCCGAGCCCGGAGGTGGTGGCGCTGGAGGGCTCGCTTCGGATCCAGCTGCCGGTCGCGCAGTCGCGACTGACCGCGCTCGGCTACCACGCGAGCGGCGACGGCGGCATTGCCTTGCAGGCGCTCGGCTCCCAGGCCAATCCCGGCGTGCTGACGCGGCTCGTCCACAGCCTCTTCGGCGGCGGCGGCGGGCGGCTGCGCTGGTACCAGCTCGGCGGGGGGCAGGGACCCGGCACGGCCGCACTCGACGTCGGGGCGGCGCCGGGCACCGACGTCTATTCACCGGTCGACGGAACCGTGCTCGGCCTGACTCCCTACGTGATCAACGGCAAGCGCTTCGGCTCCGAGATCGAGATCCAGCCGACCGGGGCGCCCTCGCTCGTCGTTTCGCTCACGCACCTGAAGCCCGATCCGGCCCTCACCGTCGGAGCCGCCGTCTCCTCCGGGACGTCGAAACTGGGGGTGATCCTCGATTTCTCGCACGTGGAGCAGCAGGCGCTCGCCCTCTACACCCAGGACGCCGGCAACCACGTCGAGCTAGAGGTGCGCCCCGCCGCATCGCTCGGGACCCCCTGAGGATCCTCTTCGTCGGCGACGTCTTCGGCGTTCCCGGCCGCCGGATCGTCGTCGAGCGCCTGGCCTCGCTGCGCGAAGAGCTCGAGATCGGCTTCTGCGTCGTCAACGGCGAGAACGTCGCGGACGGCGCGGGGATCACGCCTCGCCTCGCCGACGGCCTGCTCGCAGCCGGCGCCGATGTTGTCACACTCGGAAACCACGTCTGGCGCCGAAGCGAGATTGGCGCCTACCTGGCGGGCTCCGACCGCGTCGTCCGCCCGGCCAACCTCGGCGCCGCCGTGCCCGGGCGGGGCCTGACCGTCGCCCCCGCGGCCGACGGGACTGCGGTCGCGGTGATCAACCTGCTTGGCCGGCTGTTCATGGACCCGCCGGTCGGGCCGTTCGAGCTCGTGGACGAGCTCGTGCGCGAGGCGCGCGCGGCGGCGCCCGTCGTCCTCGTCGACTTTCACGCCGAGGCGACGAGCGAGAAGGTCGCGCTGCCCCGCTGGCTCGACGGCCGCGTGACCGCGGTCTTCGGCACCCATACCCACGTGCAGACGAACGACGCCCGCGTGCTCCCGGGTGGCACGGCAGCGATCAGCGATGCGGGCATGACAGGCCCACACGATTCGGTGATCGGGGTCGAGGCCGAGCTCGCGATCGAGCGGATGCGGACGGGCATGCCGGTGCGCTTCAGGCCGGCCGAAGGCGGCGTACGGCTTGAGGGCGCGCTCGTCGAGTGCGATCCGGACGGCCGGGCTAGGAGCTGCGAACCGGTTCGCGTCGCGGCATAGCGAGCACCGCCGCGAGCGCGACGAGCAGGAGATCGCGCGCGAGGACGAGCCAGGAGGCGGTCCCGTCCAGGTCGACCGCAAGCGCCCAGTAGCGGTAGGGAAACCAGAGCTGCGTCAGGAGGAGCGCGAGCCCGAGCAGGCCCGAGGCGAGCAGGCCGCGCCGCCCCCGGACGAGCGGTACGAGCGGCACGAGCCAGATCAGGAACTGGGGTGACAGGACCTTGCCGAAGGCGATGAACGCGGCGAGGCAGGCCGCCGAGTAGCGCACGAGCCGCTCGGAACTCGCAGGCCCGCGGGCAAAGGCCAGCCAAAGAGCCGCAACGGCGGCGAGCTGCAACACGGCCTGGATCTCCGCGAGCGCGTGCGGCAGGGCGCCGGACTGGTTCTGAGAGCCGTGGCTCGTCTCGATCTGGACCGCGGCGCCGAACAGCTGGTGCGCGACGAGCAGGACGCCCGAGCCGAGGCTCTCGAGCTGCAGCGGCCGCTCTACCTGGCGCCGCAGGCTCTCCCAGACGCCGCCAGGGGAGAGCGCGAGGAAGGGGAGAAAGCAGGCCGCAACCACCGCCGCGAAGACGGCGGCGCCGACGAGCGCCTCCCGGCGGCCGCGGCGGCGCCAGACGTAGACGAGCGCCGGCGGCACGAGGAGCGCGGGAAAGAGTTTCGCCGCCGCCCCGAGCCCGAGCACACCGAGCCCAAGCCGGTGGCGGCCCCAGAGGAGCGCGGCCAGCCCGAGCACGGCGAGCGCGGCCGGCCAGAGGTCGAACCGGGTCAGGAGCACAGACCCGAGCGCGAGCGGCGCGAGCGCGGTGAATGCGAGCGCGGCCGCGAGCCGCTCCGGCCGGGCGCGCAGGGCGACGAGCGCCAGGGCGCAACCGGCGACCAGCAACAGGCCGCACAGCCCCATCAGGCGCTCGAACGAGCGTCGATAGGCAAGCTCGTGCCCGTGGTCGCCGAGCGCCGGCAGCAGGAAGATGGGCAGGGCGGCGGGGGGGTACTCGAGCGCGAAGTCGCGGTAGGGCACGCTCCCGTTCCTGATCGCGTCGCCGTAGCTCAGGTAGGTGGGCGTGTCCACGATCTCGTCGCTCGCGTAGAAGCCGTGGTGGAGCAGCGCCCAGGCAGCTCCGAAGAGGGCGACCGCGGCGAGAGCGGCCGCGAGCGCCTGGCGGCGCTCAGCCGGTCGCGAGCAGCGCTCTTCGCTCGTGCTCACGGACGGCCGGTACCTGAGCCGGAGCTCGTTGCCGCTCGGCGGTCAGGACGACGAGCGCGACGAACGGGAAGAACCAGGGCAGGTAGAGGTAGAACCAGTGCGTCAGCACGAACTCGAAGCCGATCAGAAGCGCGGCGGTGAGCGCGGCCAGCTGGCGGGCCGTCTTTCGCCGCGGCACGAAGTAGACCGCGAGCGCTGCGAGTCCGAGCAGCACCTCGAGCCCGCGCTGCAGGAGATGCAGATCGGGTAGGCCGGCGCGGTACTGCCGCCAGTCCCAGATCGAAAACGGCGAGTCGCGCCCGAGCTGGAAGCGGACCGTCCGCTCCCAGAAGACGTGGAGCGCGTTCAGCGGATGCGGCTCCAAGAGCAGGATCGAGAACGCCGCTGCGCTCGCTACGAGGAATGCGGCCGAGAAGACGAGCTTGTCCCGAGGCCGCGCCCGGGCGTCGGGATACGAGGCCCAAAGCGGCGCGACCAGAAGCGGCGCGAACTTCGTCCAGCCCGCGAGCGCCGCGAACGTCCCGCGCGCGAGCGGCGAGGTGACGAGCCAAAAGCCCCAGATCAAAAACAGCGCCGGCAGGGCGTCGTTCGTGTTCGAGCTGGAGACGTACTGGGTGAAGGGCCACGCCGCCCAGGAGAAGGCGAGCGTGACCGCGAGGCGCTGGCCGCCGAAGCGGAGGCCGACGAGGGCCAGCCCGAGCAGGCAGAGGACGTCGAAGACGACCGAGGCGAAGTGCGCCGCGGGCAGGTCGTCCCACCGGCCGCTCCAGCCGAAGAGCCAGTACCCCGGCAGGTAGGCCTCGTAGGCGACCGGGCCGTAGGTGTCCCCCTGCGGGTTCGCCGACTCGCAGCGGCCGTTCGTCTGGATCCGGTCGCGGATCTCGCCGTCCTCGTCGGCGGGGCCGCACGCCTTCAGGTTGGCCTCGACCGGGAAATGGCCGTACGGGGCCTGGCCGTGGGCGATCCGCTCCGCTCCGATCACCCCCGAGTAGCCGACGTCGATCACGTTCGAGTTCTCGACGTTGAGGCCGATGCGAAAGCCGGCGAGAAAGACGGTCGCCGCGGCCAAAAGCCAGACCGGCCAGAGCGGACGAGCCGCCGCTATGCCCCGTCCGCGCCAACCGCTCCAGCCCATCCGGACGAGCAGGTAGGCAAGCGGCGGGTAGACGAGCGCCGCGCTCGTGAACACCCGGCCCTGGTTGAAGTACCAAAGCGAGACGCTGAACGAGAGCAGCGCGAGCAGGTCGAGGTTGCGCAGGCAGAACGGCCGGCGCAGGTCGGCGAGACCGAGCAGGAAGGCGGCGCAGAGGGCGAGCCAGATCGGCGCGCTGTTGATCTCGGTGCCCCCGAAGGCTCCCTTGTAGCCGCGAGCCATCTTCCAGGCCACCTGAGGCCCGGTCCACGCCTCCGTGACGATGCCGCTCGCGTCGTCGACGCGTCCGGTCGCGACCTCGCCGACCTTGTCGATCGACGTCCAGACCTTGATCGTCCAGTGGCCGTACTTGGCGCTGTAGGTGGCAGTGCTCGTGCGCGTCTTCGGCGGGTAGTGGCGAAGCCAGTCCGCGATCTTCGGAGTGGCGAGGAAGATGGCGGTCGCGCGCTTCGGGCTCAGCTTCGGCTTCGGCGCTGCGAGCGCGGCCGGCGCCAGCAGCAGCGTGCAGGAAGCTGCGACGGCGAGGCGGCGCATGGCGGTCACGCTAGCGCCGGAAGGACCAGAGCTTGTTGCCGAGGAAATTGAGCGGGGTGACGAGGACGATCGCGACCGCCTGGGCCAGCACCTTGTCGGTGCGAACGGCGATCAGGGCGGCCAGGATGCCCAGGTTCGCGAGGTAGGCGAACCCCGCCACGACGAAGAAGCGCAGGCCCTGGTAGGCAACGTGGCCGCGCTGGCCGCGGAAGGTCCAGATCCGGTTCCAGAGGTAGTTGTTCGTGACGGCGACGAGGAACGAGACGGTCGCCGCCGCCAGGTAGTTCCAGCCTGCACCGCGCAAGAGCGCCGTGTAGACGGCCAGATTGACGACGTAGCCGGTCGCGCCGACGGTGGAGAACTTCGCCAGCTGCACCCAGTTCGGCGGATGCCTGAGGGCACGGCCGGCGCGGGTGCGGGCCTGGGCAACTGCGGACGGCTGCGCCATCAGCCGCGCGAGGGTATCAGCGCGGATCCGTGGCGTCCGCCGGCTCGAGCGTGCCGTCGCGCCGCACATAAAGCCCGGCTGCCTCACCCTCCAAGTTACGCAGCGTGGTCGCCTGCTCCCGGTAGAAGTCGAGCTGACCGAAGTCGAGCAGGACGAGCGGCGTCTCGACTTCGATCTCGCCGGCCTGCACGGAGGCGACCGCGAACGGCAGGAAGCGATGTGCGGCATCGCCGCAGAGGACGTCGAATCCGAGCAGCCGCCGCGAGCCCCGGTCGACGAGCAGCTCAACCGGCCGCCCCAGTTCGATCCCACGCACGGTGACGGGAAGCCGCAGCAGTTCCTCGACCCGCCGCATCGGCCTGATCGTTGCCCCCTCAGCGAAGGGAGAAACCGCCGGACTCGCCCGCCGGCTCCTCCCAGGCAACCTCGACGTCGTCCACGCGCGCGCCCCGCGGCCCCCGCCGGCACCACTCGAGCAGCGACTCGACGCGGTCCTGGGCGCCCTCGAAGACCGCCTCGACGCTCCCGTCGGGCTCGTTCGAGACCCAGCCCTCGAGCCCGAGCGAACGGGCGCGGGCGCGTGTCTCGACCCGGAAGCCGACGCCCTGGACCCGGCCGCGCACGCGGACTCGCGCCCTACTCGCCAAAACCCTCGGCGCCGACCAGCGGCACGAAGCGGCAGGGCACCGAGTGGATCATCGCTGGGCCTTCGGGGCTGCGGACGGCGACCTCGAGCCGCTGGCCGCGGGCGCTGCCGACCGGCACGACCAGCCGTCCGCGCGGCTTCAGCTGCTCGTAGAGCGTCTGCGGGAATCCCGGTGCTGCGGCCGCGACGGCGATCGCGTCGAAGGGGGCGCGCTCGGGCAAGCCCAGCGTCCCGTCGCCGACCTGCACCTGAACCCGCCCGTAGCCGGCCGAAACGAGGCGCTCGCGGGCCTCCGCCGCGAGTTCCGGGATGCGCTCGATCGTGAAGACCTTCGCGCCGAGCTCTGCGAGTACCGCGGCCTGGTAGCCGGAGCCCGTACCGACATCGAGCACGCGCTCGCCGCCACTCAACCCGAGCGCCTCGCAGATCCGGGCGACCATGTAGGGCTGCGAGATCGTCTGGCCGCCGCCGATCGGCAGCGCCGCGTCGTCGTAGGCCCGGCGCCGGTCTCCCGCTGGGACAAAGAGCTCCCGCGGCACCGCTTGCATCGCGCGCAGGACCCGCTCGTCGACGATGTCCCGCGCCCGGAGCTGGACGTCGACCATCGTCCGCCGCCTGCGGGCCTGGTCCTCAGGCTGCACGGGTCAGCTCCCGGGTGTAGGCGGGCGGCTCGACGCCGAAGTGCCGGAGCGCGAGCGGCGCGAGCTCGGTGATCCGGCGCGGGTTTCCGTCGAGCCCGACGGTCAGGAGCGGCACCTCCGAGTCGGCGGCGGCGAGCGCGCCGTGACTGCCGCCGCCGAGATGGCTTCGGCCGGCCAGATCTGCGAACTCGAAGCCGGGCGCCGCGGAGATGATCAGCTCGCCGGCGTTTGGGTCGTGCAGGGCGGCCCAGGCCCGCTCGAGCGCGTCAGGTTGCGGCAGCAGGCCGAGGTCGCCGCTCGTCCGCCAACCCTCGCCGTCCCGCGAAAAGCGGAGCTCGTCGCCGTGGCAGCGCGCAACCGCCTCGCCCTGCTCGAGGAAGAGGACGGCCTCCACGGCTTCCTCGCCGTCAAGGCGCGCCGCCAGCCCGCGGGGATCATCCTCGCTTCGGTCGGTCAGGTAGACCATCCCCGCCCGGTTCGAGGCGGTCACGATCACGCCGGCGTCCGCGAAGTGCTGCTCGAGCCGGACGGCGCGCTCCACCCGGGTCTGGCCGTGGTCGGCACAGAGGACTACCGCGTAGCGGTCGAGAAACGCATCCGGGCCACCGGCGGCCTCGAGCAGGGCCCCGATCGCCGCGTCGCTGCGGGCGAGCGCGTCGTCTGCGGCCTCGGGACCCGCGACGTGCGAGGCGAAGTCATAGTCGGGCAGGTAGTAGACCAGGAAGTCGAACCCGTCCCGGGTCACGAGCCAGCGTCCGACCGCGCCCGCGTAGGCGTCGATCGAGCCGGCCGAGCGGCCGAATACCGCCAGGGGAGCACCGGTCGCGTCGGACTCGAACAGGTTGAAGAAGAAGAAGCGCTTCGGGCCGTACGCCGGCCGGACGACCCCGGGGACGACCGGCAGGTGGCGGTTGCGGCCGCGGTAGCAGGTGAAGTTGATCGCCGCCGTCACGAAGCCGGCATCCTCGAGCGCCTCGAAGAACGTCACCGCCTCGCGGCTCAGGTGCTGCTCGTTCATGTTGAAAATCGCATCCCGCGCCGAGCGCCGGGCGCCGGCCGCGCGGATCGCGCCGAACGAGGATCCGTACTCGACGATCCGCCGCTCCTCGCGGTGGTACCAAACGAGATGCGGGATCCGGTGGACGTCCGGATGAGCGCCGGTCGCGATCGAGGAGAGACAGACGGGGGTCAAGGAGGGGAAGGTCGAGACGCCGCTCCGGTAGCGCCCGTGCGCGGCGAGAAAGGCGAGCGCCGGCGCCCGCTCGCCGGTGATCGCGCGCTCGAACGCAGCCGGGGTGAGACCATCGATGACGATCAAGACGAGCTTCTTCGGCACGGCGCTAATCCCGGGCGAGCGTGCGCAGCCCGGCGTAGCGCTCCGGGGCGCGCCGGCGGGCGCGCGCCGCGAGCGCGGGGAAAGCCAGCGCCTCCAAGTAGCCGAACACGGGGACGAACGCCAGCGCGGCGACGCCGAGCCCGGCGAGTCCGACCAGGATCCCGGTGCCGGTCGTGGTGCCGCCGCGGCGAAGCGCGCCGCGCACGAGCTGGATGCTGCCGAGCGCGCCGCAGAGGCCCCCGAGCGCGCCGCCGGCCGCCTCCGGGAAGCCGCCGACCGCGAAGCCGACCCCGATCCCCGCCGCCACGGCGAGCAGGATGGTGCTCAGCGCTCCGCCACGCGTTCGCGCGAGCCAGCCGGCGGCGATTAGGCCGGCCCCCGCCCCGATTCCGGCCGAGAGGCCGATGCGGTACCACTCCCACATCCGGGCCAGTGTAGTGGGCGCCTGCCCCTTCCCTTCGGAGCGCGCCTGACCTCGGCCCGCCGACCCGTCCGAGTGAGGAAACCGGATCAACCTCGCGTTCGAACTACTCGCACGAGGCTCAGGCCTTCCCCTCAGGAGCCCGGCGGCATCTGCGGGCCGCCGGGCTCCACCCCCCGCTCGAGCCGCCGGATCACCGCCAGGCCGAACTCGGCCGCGCGCGCTCCGTCGACGACCCGGTGGTCGAAGGTGACGGCGATCGTCCCGAGCGGCCGAACGACGAGCTCACCGTTCCTGACTGCGGGACGCTCGCCGATCCGGCCGACGCTGAGAATCCCGACCTCCGGATGGTTGACGATCGGCGTCGTCAGCACGCCGCCGAGCTTGCCCGCGCTCGTGACCGTGAAGGTCGAGCCCCGGAGCTCTTCGGGGGCGAGTCTGTTTTCGCGCGCGGCCTCGGCGAGCCGAGCAACGTCCGCGGCGAGCTCCTCGAGCGAGCGCGAGTCGCAGCTCCGGACGACCGGCACGACCAGGCCCTGCCCGGTCTGGACGGCCAGCCCGAGGTCGTAGCGCTCGAGGTAGACGATCTCGTTTCCCTCCAAGCGTGCGTTCAGCTCGGGAACCTCCTTGAGCGACTCGGCCACGGCCTTGAGCGTCAGCGGCAGCAGCTGCTTGAGCTCGATCGCGCCGAAGTCGCACTCCTCGACCCAGGTCACGGCCGGCACCTCGGCATGCGCCCGGGCCATGTGCTCGGCGATCAGCTTGCGCACGCCCCTGAGCGGCTCGCGGCGTCCCTCCGGCGCCCCGCTCCGACCGACACCGGCCGCCGCGCGCACGTCTTCCTCGGTCACCCGGCCTGCCGGCCCGCTACCGGCGAGCGAGTCGAGCTCGACCCCGAGCTCGGCGGCCAGCCGGCGGACGAGCGGGGTCGCCCGTGCCCGCTCCCTGTCGCCAGCCGCCCGCGCCGGCCGAGGCACCTCCCCCGGCCCCGCCTCCACCTGCGCGGCCCGCGGCTTTTCGCCCGCCTGAGCCTCTCCGTCCTCGCCG
>DASUWJ010000114.1:0-2127 GCA_036378475.1 Gaiellaceae bacterium | reverse complement strand
TAATCAGTGCAGCGTGATCGTGACCGTCCGGCGACCCCAGGCGGCGGCGGCTCCCGCACTCGGGAACCAGAGGTCGATCGTGGCGCCCTGAATCGCGCCGCCTGTGTCCGCGGCGACGCCTTCCCCGTAGCCGGGGATACTCATCCGCGTTCCGAGCGGGATCACGGTCGGGTCGACCGCGACGACGCCGTAGCCCACCGGGGCGCCCGTCGCGGTGCGGCCGCGCAGGATGTACGCCGTCGCGACGACGGTCAGCGTCCGGCCCTCGGCGGCCGTGGGCGCCGGGGCGGGGCCTGCGGGTGCGGCTGCGGGGGCCGGGGTTGAAGGAGCCGCGGTCTGGCGCACCGCGAGTTGCTCGGCCCGCGACTGGATCGCCTGCGCCCGCGACTCGAGCGAGCCGATCTGGGACGTGTTCAGGGCCCGCTCGGCTGCGAGCTGCTGGAGGTAGGACAGGCGCTGCGAGCGCGCCGTGGCGAGCGCCGTCGCGGTTTCGGCCGCGCTCGTCTGCAGCCGCGCCAGCTCCGCAGCCCGCGCTGCGAGCCGCCGCTCAAGGCGCAGGTAGGAGCTGCGGCTTGCGCCCGCCTGCGCGACGACGCTGCGGTCGCTCGCCGCCGTGGCGTTGACGGTTTCGATGCTCGAGATCGCCTCGTCGAGGGTCTTGGCGCCGAGCACGATCGTGAGTGGATCTGAATCGCCTTGCTCGTAGATCGCACGGAGCCGCCGTGCGAGGTTGCGCTGCGAGCTGCGGTAGACGTGGCGGGCGATCGCCAGCTCACTCCGGGTCTCGGCACGCTGGCGGGCGAGCGCCTTGGCCTGAGAGCGGAGCGTGCCGAGCTCGGCCTGCGCGCGTGTGAGCTCGCTGTCCAGTGAGTAGAGCGTCAGCACGGCCGAGCGCGACCGAGAGGCGAGGACGGCGTTCTGCGCGCTCAGCTGCTGGGCCTGCTCTCGCAACGACCCGGGCGTGCCTGCCCGGCCTGCGGGGAGGGCGACGACGAAGAACAAAGCGGCGAGCACAGCCAGGGCTGCCCGCCGGGTGACGACGTCCCCCCGCACGAGGCGGGAACCTAGCAGAGGGCGCGTGCGGGTGCGATTTTCCGCTTGAATGAGTAGTTTGCGGCTTTCGGACCAGGTTGCAGCCGTCCGACCGGGTTGCTAGGGTGCCGAACTCGTGACGAACCGGCCCCTCCCGGGGCGCCGATCGAGCCCAGCGACCGGAGCTGTTCGCCGCTCGGTCAGACGTACGGCGCCGGCAGTCATCCTTTCGTGCTTCGCGGCCGCTTTAGTGGTGACGCCTGCCGTAGCCGACCCGTCGATCGCGGCCAAGCAGGCCCAGGCCCAAAGCGTGCTCGGCCAAGTCAACCAGCTCGACGCGAACCTCGAGCACGCGATCGAGGCCTACGATCTCGCGAGCCAGAAGCTCGACCAGGTGCGCAGCGACCTGCGCGTCAACCATGCCCAGCTTCGGATCGCGATCCGCAGCCTCGGCCGGGCCCAGGCGATGCTGTCCGCACGCGTCGTCTTGCTGTACACGACCGACGGGCAAACGAACGGGCTCGAGGTCCTGCTCGGAGCGTCGAGCCTCGACGACCTCGTCAACCGCTTCGATACCGCCAACCGGATCTCCGCGCAGGACGCGCAGGTGCTGCACCAGGTGAGCATCTTCCACCGCGAGGTCAAGACACGCGAGCAGAGGCTCAAGACGGCGAAGCGGGAAGCGGCTTCCCTGGTCGCCCAGCGGGCCGCCGAGCGCTCGTCGATCGAGGGCCAGCTCGCCGCCAGGCGCTCGCTGCTTTCCACGATCCGCGGGCAGATCGTCCAGCTCCAACAGCAGGAAGCGGCGCGCCAGGCGCTCCTGCGCCGAGAGCTCGCGCAGCGGCTGGCAGCCCAGCAAAGGCAGGCGCCCGCGCAGGCCCTGACGAGCGCGGTGGCGCCGATCCCCGCGACGAGCCCGAGCCCGAGTTCGGGCTCGAGTTCGGGCTCCGGCGGCTCCGGCGGCTCCGGGGGCTCCGGCGGCTCGGTCGGCGTTGCGCCTCCTCCGGCGCACTCGAGCGTCGTCGCGATCGCGATGCGCTACCTCGGGGTTCCCTACGTCTGGGGCGGCGCCAGTCCGAGCGGGTTCGACTGCTC
>DASUWJ010000113.1:0-6257 GCA_036378475.1 Gaiellaceae bacterium | reverse complement strand
AACGGCTCGGCCGCCGCGGCGGCCGGCGGCGCGCGACCCAGGCGCGCGGGTTCTCGGGTCCAGGCTCGGGGGCGACCGGCAGCAGGGCCGGCTCGGGCGGCTTCGGCTCCGCCTTGACCGCCCAGTAGACCACCAAGCAGAGGTAGACGATCGGGATCTTCAGGATCAACATCATGAAGATCAGCTCCCACATTGCCCGACCAGTGTAGGCGATTTTGACGCGAGCCTAGACTGCACGGCGTGACGGAAACGATCCAGGGGAGCTGCCTCTGCGGCGGTGTCCGCTTCGAGGTGACGCTCCCCTTTCGGACCGCCCTCCACTGCCACTGCTCGCGCTGCCGCAAGCACTCCGGGACGTTCGGCCTCACCCAGGGACGGGTTCCGAGGGAGCGGTTCCGGCTGCTCCAGGGCGAGCACCTGATTCGGGTCTTCCACCCCGGAGAGGGCAAGGTGAAGGCGTTCTGCTCGACGTGCGGTTCGAGCCTCTTCGGCGGCGACTGGCCCGACGGTGACGAGGTGTCGATCAGGCTCGGCTCACTCGACGACGACCCCGAGATCGGGCCGAGGCCCACGTCTTCGTCGATTCCCGGGCGCCGTGGGACGAGCTCGCGGACGACGGCCTACCACGGCATCCAGCCGCGCTCGGCAGCTAGCCGTAGCCGCCACCGCCCGGCGTCTCGATTCGAACCACGTCGCCCGGCTCGAGCTCGCGCGTGACCTTGGCGGGAAGCGGTGCGCCGTTCAGGAGATTTCGACCCACGGCTCCGGGGCCGCCGCCACTTCGGCCGCGCGGCGGAAAGCGCCGGCGCTCGCTGAGGATCGAGAGCAGACAGGACTCGAGCGCGCGGAGCTCGCGGATGACCCCGTCGCCGCCATGGTGCCATCCCTCGCCGCCGGAGCCGACCCTGAGCGCGTGTCGCTCGACCCGCAGCTGGTAGGCGAGCTCGAGCGCTTCGGTCGGCGTCGAAAGGGTGTTGGACATCGCCACGTGAACACCTGACGGGCCGTCGGCGTCCTGGCAGGCGCCCTGCCCGCCGCCGATCGTCTCGTAGTAGGTGAAGCGCTCGTTGCCCAGGGTGACGTTGTTCATCGTTCCCTGTCCTTGGGCTGGGACCTCGATCGCCTCGCCGAACGCGAGGAAGACGACGTCGGCGATCCGGCTCGAGGTCTCGACGTTGCCCGCCGCGACCGCGGCCGGAAAGCGGGCGTTCACGAGCGATCCTTCCGGCGCGAGCACCGTGACCGGCTCGAAGGCCCCGCCCGATGCCGGCACGTCGGGGTCGGTCAGGCAGCGAACGACGAAGTAGCAGGCCGAGCGGGTGACGGCCAGGGGGCAGTTCAGGTTCCCCTCGGACTGCGGCGAGGCGCCTGCGAAATCGAGTTCGATCTCGTCGCCGCGGATCGTGACGGCGACCCGAAGCTCAAGCTCGCCCTGCTCTGTCTCGAGCACGTCCGAGGCCGCGAAGCGGCCATCGGGGAGGGCCACGATCGCGGCCCGGATTCTGCGCTCCGCGTAGTCGTGGAGCTCGTCCATCGCAGCGAGCACGAGCTCGCGCCCTCGCCGCTCGCAAAGCTCGTCGAGCCGCCGGTTCGCGAGCATCTGGGCGGCGAGCTGGGCGCGGAGATCACCGCGTCGTTCCTCCGGATTTCGCATCTGCACCACCAGCCGCTCGAGCGTGTCGCGATCGAGCCGTGTCGGGGAGATCACCACCCCCTCGTCCTGGAGACGCCGCGAGCCTGCGGGCAGGCTCCCCGGCTCGCGCGCCCCGACGTCGGCGTGATGGGCCCGGGTTGCCGCAAAGCCGACTGCAGTCCGCGACACGAGCGTGAGGTCCGGGAGATGCGTGCCGCCGGCATAGGGATCGTTGAGGATGAAGA
The DNA here is from genome assembly GCA_036378475.1 of Gaiellaceae bacterium. Classification (GTDB taxonomy): domain Bacteria; phylum Actinomycetota; class Thermoleophilia; order Gaiellales; family Gaiellaceae; genus 13-2-20CM-68-14. The sequence goes on along the minus strand of DASUWJ010000113.1, from coordinate 4,379 downwards.
CCTCGTCCGGAGCCGGATCGTGGGCCCGAACCGCGGCTACGGCGTCCGGCAGAGCGCCCAGGTGGACGGGGATGTGCTCGGCCTGGGCGATCATCCGGCCGCGGGGGTCGAAGAGCGCCGTCGAGCAGTCGCGCCGCTCCTTGATGTTCGCGGAGAAGGCGGAGCGGACAAGCACAGCACCCATCTCCTCGGCGATCGAACGAAGCGCGCTCCCGAGCACCTGGAGCTCGATCCTCACGCTCGCGTCACCTCGCGTCGGCCTTCCTCAGCACGAGCGTCCCGTCACGGTCTCGCTCCCCCACCCATCCCGGCGCCACGAAGCAGGTCGCACCCTCGAGCTCAACGACCGCCGGGCCTTCGACGTGGAGGGCAGGGCACGAAGAGCGGAGTTCGAGCTCGGGGCCTGGCGTGGTCTCAGCAGTCCTGACGGCGACGAGCTCGATCGGGCGCTCCCGGTCCGCGTAGCCGTAGCGCTCCTCGTGCGCGCGGTGAAACGCCTCGGCGAGGCCCGCTTGGATGGGAACGAACAGCTCGAACGACTGGCCGAGGTAGCGAAGAGCGGCGTCGCCCTCGGGCGGCAGTTCGACCTCGGCCAGCGGCCGCAGGTAGGAGGTGACCTGGTCGCGCCGCTCGCCGCTGGCGACGAGGCCGAGCGCCGAGAGGGCTCCCGCTGCAGCCGGCACCAGCACGGTGTCGATCTCGAGCTCCTCTGCGAGCGCACAGGCATGCAGCGGGCCCGCCCCGCCGTAGGCAACCAGCGCGAACTCACGCGGGTCGTGCCCGCGCTCGACCGAGACCAAGCGCAACGCGCGCAGCATCTCCGCGTTCACGACCTCGATCGCCTCCGCGGGATCGAGGCGCCCGAAGGCATGCGCCGCGGCGTCCGGGTCGAGCTCGAACTCCCCCGCCAACCGGGCGGGCAAGCGGCCGAGCAGCAGATTCGCGTCGGTCACGGTTGGACGTGTCCCGCCACGCCCGTAACAGGCAGGGCCCGGATTGGCGCCTGCGCTTTCGGGGCCGACCCGAACCGCGCCGCCTGGATCGAGCGAGACGATCGAGCCGCCCCCCGCCCCGACGGTGTGAAGATCCACGCTCGGCAGCCGGACCGGTAGCCCGCCGACGGTGCGCTCAGTCGCCAGCTCGGCCTGCCCATCCGAGATCAAGCACACGTCGGTCGAGGTTCCGCCCATGTCGAACGAGATTGCGTTTGCGAACCCCGATCGCAGTGCGACAAGCCGAGCACCGACGACGCCGGCAGCCGGCCCGGAGAGAAGCGCCACGACCGGATGAGCGGCCGCCTCATCGAGCGACGCAACTCCCCCCGACGAGCGCATCACGAGCGGTTGGGGCAGCCCTGCCGATAGCACTCGCTCGCGAAGACGCTCGAGGTAGCGCGAGACTGCAGGCCCGAGATAGGCGTCGATCGCGGTCGTCGAGGCCCGCTCGTACTCGCGGAACTCTGGAGCGACCTCGTGCGAGGTGACGATCCGCGCGCTCGGAACGCGCCGCCGCAGTTCGGCCGCGACCGCCCGCTCGTGACTCGAATCACGGAACGAAAAGAGCAGGCATACGGCGACGGCCTCCGCCTCGAGTTCGGGGAGTGAGTCGAGCTCGAGCCTTCTGAGCACGCCCTCGGGTCCGATCCGCTCCCGCACGCCGTAGCAGCGCTCGAGGGGAACGAGGGGCTCCGGATGGGCGGCGCAGGGGCGGTAGAGCTCGGCCCGGTCCTGGCGCCGCAGGTGCAGGAGGTGCTCGAAGCCCTCGGTCGAGACGAAGGCTGTACGCGCGCCGGTGCGCTCGAGCAGGGTGTTGGTGGCGACCGTCGTCCCGTGGCTGAAGCGCTCGATCCCCGCGGCCCCCACGGCCTGGGCCGCGGCGAGCACCGATTCCTCCTGGCGGCGCTCGGTCGGAATCTTCGCCGTCACGAGCTCGTTCTCGCCCGTGAGAAGAACGGCATCAGTGAACGTGCCGCCGACATCGATGCCGAGGATGGCCACCTGACGAAACTACAGCCGTGACCGTGTGGAGCACCGAGATCCCGCTCCGGGGTGCGGGCGGCGAGCCCGTCGACTTCAAGCGCACGATCCTCTCGCACGGGCTGGTCGAGCTTCCGCCGATGCGCGTTGAGCCAGAGGTTCCCCTCGACGTGACGCTCGATGCCGGCGCCAGAAGCGCCCGAACCGTCGCGATCGCCCCGGGTCGCAGAGGGAGAGCGCGGATCTCTCTTCAGGGCCGGCCCTGTCGGTGCCGAAAATTCAGATGAGCTGGTGGTGGTCAACTCGGCGCGCTGATCGCGCAGCCGATCGTCTCGGCGGCGGTGCGCATGCGGGCGTCGTAGGTGATCAGGCGATAGAGGTCGCCTCCGAGTTGTTCGGCGGTGGCGAGGTGGATCGCGTCGAGTGTTCGCAGCTCTTGCGGTAGTAGCGCACCGGCGGCGGTGAGGATGCGGTCGTTGATGCGGATCAGATCGAGGCGGGCGAGGACGTCGTGGCCGCGGCGGACGGCAGCGTCGCCCAGTGGCAGCAGCGCGCGAGCGACTTCTGCCCTAGCGAGCGAGCTGCTCACCAGCGGGCGGCGGCGGCGCAGGTAGCGATGCAGGGCGGCGGACTCCGGCTCCTCGACCGCGAGTTTCACGATCGCAGAGGAGTCGAGGTAGATCGCCCGCTCAGCGCTCATCGCTGCGCAGACGGGCGAGCACCAGCGACGGGGGCTCCTGTCCCGCCGCCAGCGGAAGCGGTGCCGGTAGCTCGCCGAGATCCGCACTTGCTGGCTCGATCTCGCCTGATACGCGCAGCCGCTCGAGCGGTCCCTCGTCCGGCAGGGGCGCGAGCAGCGCGACCGGGCGACCGCGATCGGTCACCTCGATTGTCTCGCCAGCAGCGACCCGCCGCAGCAGCTCGCTCGCCCGTTGCCGTAACTCCCGCACTCCCACACTCGCCATGTGCTACTTATAGCACATACTCTGGCTGTGTGTCCTTCAAGCGGCCAGTTCGTATTCGTGGAGGAGTCCGCCGAGCCGGTCGCGACGCCGGACCCACTCGAGCGTCAGCGGTCGGCGACTCGACGCCGCTTCCTCGGCTGGCAGCGGTTTTGCCAGCGGCGGTCGCTATCCGAGCGAGCGGTGCGGTCGATGCTCGTTGTAGTGCGCGACATACGCGGCGAGGACGTGCTCGAGGTGCCGGCGGCCAAGGATCAGCATCCGGTCGAGGCATTCGCGGCGGGCGCTCCCGACCCAGCGCTCGGCGTGCGCCCGCGCCTTCGGCGCGCGGACCGGCGCCTTGATCACCCGCACGCCTTCCGAGCGGAAGACCTCGTCGAAGTCGCGGGTGAACTTGCTGTCTCGGTCACGGACGAGAAATCGCGGCCGGATACCTTCGTCGTCGAGCTGCATCAGCAAGTTGCGCGCCTGCTGGGTCACCCAGCGGCCGTCCGGGTTCGTGGTGATTCCGGCGAGGCGGACGCGCCGGGTCGCCAGCTCAATGAAGAACAAGACGTAGAACCGCTTGAGAAAGAGCGCGTCGACGGTGAGGAAGTCGCACTCGAGGATGCTCGCCGCCTGCTGGCGCAGAAACTCGCCCCAGCTCGGCTCGAGCCGCTTGGGCGCAGGCTGGATCCCAGCCTCTTTGAGGATCTTCCAGACGGTGCTGGCCGCCAGCTGGACGCCGAGCCCGAGCAGTTCGCCCTGGATCCGCCGATAACCCCACCCCGGATTCTCGCGCGCGAGCCGCACGACGAATTCACGGACCTCCACCGATGTGGCGGGGCGACCCCGACGCCGACACGGATACGTCCAGCGGCGCGCGACAAGCTCACGGTGCCGGCGCAGAAGCGTCGCTGGTCTCACGAACAGCGACGTCTTCCATGCCCGGCGAGGGAGCACCTGGCTGAACGCCGCCAGCAGCGCTCGGTCAGCCGGCGTCAGTTGCGGACGAGCGATCTGGCGCTCCAGCACCTGCAGCTGATGGCGGAGCAACAGAATCTCGATCTCCTTCTCCCGCTCCGAACGACGACGGAGCACGAGCAGCTCAAGGAGTCGTCGGAGCGCCCAGTAGAACAACGAGACCGCGATGCGCTCCGACCGACCCGCCACGATCGCTTGACCCTAGCGAGCCACACCGCCGCTCTCCAGCAGGCTACGCCGCACGACCGCACCGGAGTTCTCGGATGTGATGAGGGAGGGCCTCCCCGAGAGACTGCGTCCGTTACCTGGTCCGCGACCCGAGGAGGTCCCTCAGATCTGTGTGTACACCGGACTTGATCTCAGCCACAAGCGCCTCGACTGGCATGCCTGCCGGATCGACGGTACGCTCGCAGGCGCAGGCGCTGTCCCGCCGGATCTCGACGGTCTGGCGCGGCTTGCGCATCGACTGGGCGATGCA
>DASUWJ010000112.1:0-10986 GCA_036378475.1 Gaiellaceae bacterium | reverse complement strand
AGCCCGGCGGCGCTGAAGATCCCGTCGACCGCGAGCGCCGCCACGACCATCGCCGCGAACATGATCACGACCAGACGGGCGGTCAGCCGGCGCCCGTAGTACTTCGTGTAGGCGATCACGATCGGGACGATGATCAGGTCGGCGTAGATGAACCCCACCACGCCGGCGAAGGAGATCCCGCCTGCCCAAAGGACGGCTGCCAGGGGTACGTTCCCGACCGAGCAGACGAAGGAGAGCACCGCGACGACGGGGCCGACGAGCACGTTTTCGAGCAGCCGCAGCGGCCAGGGCGCTTCGCGCAGAAAGAGGCCGTTGAAGAAGTTGGCCGGGAGCAGCGAGATGAAGCCGGCGATCAGGAAGCCGGCGACGAGCTCCTTCCAGAGCATCCCCACGTCGGCGCGGAAGTTGTGCGCGACGTCCGACCAGGCATCAACCGAGATCAGGCGCCTCCGCAGCGACTGGCGCTGCGAGGCGGCGGAGGCGTGCTGGTGGCCCGCCGTGGCGGCCGCGGCCTGTACACGGGCCTGGGCTTCGAGCCGCTCCGTCACGAAGAGGCGCAGGCCGAGCCACATCAGTGCGATCAGGAACAGGCCGCCGAGCAGCTCGGCCAGCGTGAAGCGCCAGCCGATGAAGACCCAGAGCACGATCCCGAGCTCGAAGACGAGGTTCGTCGAGGCGAACTGGAACACCATCGCCGAGGCGAAGCTGGCCCCCTTGGCGAACATCGACTTCGCGATCGCGATCGCCGCATAGCTGCAGGACGAGGAGGCCGCGCCGAGCCCGGTCGCAAGCACAACCTTCCGCGGCCCCCGGCCGCCGAGCGCCTGCTGCATCCGAGCGCGCGGCACCCAGGCCTGGACGACGCCGGAGAGCGCGAAGCCGAGCACGAGAGCCCAGCCGACTTCCCACGCCATCTGGAAGGCGTTCCGAAAGCCGTCGCCGATCGTCCCTAGGACCGCCATGCCGCCGGGTATACCAGGCGCTGCAGGCGCGAAAGCTAGGGCGAGCCGTCCCCCGCGAGGAGCCAGAGCGGAAGCGGCGCCCGCCGGTCACGGAGCAGCCTCCCGGAGGCCAGGTCGATCACCTTCGCCACCCCGTCCAGGTAGACGTAGGCGCGTCCGCCGAAAACGAGCGAGACGTAGGCGAGCCTGCCCGGAAATAGCGCCAGCCGGCGCGTCCCGTCAAAGGCGTAGTCGATCAGGCCGATGCCCTTTTCTCCCTGGGTTTGCGAGTCCCAGCTCGAGCCGGTTACAAGCAGGTGGTCGCCCGCGAGCGTGAGCGCGTCGGCCCCGGAGTCGAGCGACTTCGAGCCCCAGCTGCCCGTGTCGATGAAGCGGACGCCCGCGGGTTTGCGGATGAACACCGGGGACCCGTTCGGATCCGTCGAGACCGTCTCGTCGTCCCCGTAGACCGCGAGGACGCCGTTGCCGAGCCAAAGCGCCGAGCGCCCAGGCCCGGCGAACCCCTTCGCCTCGGCCTCGGCTCGACCAGGTCGTGCAGGCGTCCGAGGAGCGAGACGGGCTGCGACACGGAGTGGTAGGAGACCGCGAGCGAGGCCAGCGAGATCTCGGCGACCGCACCGCTCGCCGAAACGACGAAGGCGCGCCCGGAGGCGGGATCGACCGCGAGCCCGGGGATGTTCTGCTGCGCCTTCGTAAGGTTGCTGCCATCCTCGCTCAGCACGTCTCGGCCGGCTTGAATCTGGCTCAAGACGACGCTCCGCAGGGTTCCGTCCGGATCGACGACCGTGAGCCCGGCGGTACCGATTCCTGCGGCCGGGCCGGTCAAAAGGACGATGCTGCCGCCGACCCGCTGCAGCTGAAGGATTGCGTTTTCGAGGTGCTGCTTGGAGACCAGCCGATGGGAGCTCGAGTCGATGCTGGCCGCATCGAAGCTCTGCGGGCAGCACCAGCGCTCGACGAGGACGTTCACCCGGTCTGAGCCCCAGCCGATTGCGGCCACGTAGCCGCTGCCGAGCGGTGTCCTCGCCAGGCGCCGGAGCGATTTGGGGTCGACGAACTGGAGCCAGGGGATCGGGTTGTTCGCACCCCTGAGTGTCACCGTCCCAAGCGCGAGCACGTTTCGGTCGGACGAGTACGCCCAGGCATCCAGTGAATGCGGCAGCACGAGCCGCGGCGAGCCGCGCGCGAGGACGAGCGCCCGCTTGTCGAGCCAGCCGAGAACCGCGCCCCGCCGCCGCTGAAAGACGGCCAGGAGCGGACCGCGCTGGGCAGGGGCTCGGACACCGTGGGGAACGGCGACCGCCGGCCCGCGTGTGGAGGAGGCGGCTGCTGCCGTGGCGAGCGCCACGGCGACGGCGATGCCTGCGAATGCAACTCTCCTCATCCGCTCACCTGTACGCCGGAGCGCTCCGGAGTGGTCCCGGCAGCCCTACCGGTCCTCACCCCGGCGCTCGCGACGCCCGATAGCTGCAGGGTGAGCCGCTTCGCCTCGCTTGCCGCCGTCTCGCTCGCCCTCCTCCTCCTCGCCCCCACCGCGGGCGGCGAGCGGAGCGTCCCCGCGATCGGCGTCGCCGGCAACCGGCTCGTCGCCGGCGGACAGCCGCTCCGCCTGCTCGGTGTCGATCGCTCGGGAGCCGAGTACGCATGCATCCAGGGCTGGGGCATCTTCGACGGCCCGGTCTCCACGGCCTCGGTGGCCGCGATCGCCGCCTGGCACGTGAACGCGGTCCGCCTGCCCCTGAACGAAGACTGCTGGCTCGGGATCAACGGAGTGAAACAACAATACGCCGGCGCGGCCTACCGCCGCGCGATCTCGGCCTACGTGGGCCGGCTGCACCAGGCCGGCCTGGCCGTCGTGCTCGACCTGCACTGGAACGCCCCTGGCCGAAGGCCAGCGACGGGCCAGCGGCAAATGCCCGATCTCGATCACAGCGTCGCCTTCTGGCGCTCGGTCGCCCACACCTTCCGCAGCGATCCGGGCCTCGTCTTCGACGCCTACAACGAGCCGCACGACGTCTCTTGGCGCTGCTGGCGCGACGGCTGCCGCGTCGGCGGCTGGCGCGCAGCCGGGATGCAGCGGATCGTCAACGCGATCCGGGCCGCGGGCGCCGCGCAGCCGATCATGCTCGGCGGCCTCGCGTGGTCGAATGACCTCTCCGGCTGGCTTCGCTACGAGCCGCGCGATCCCAGGCACCGGCTCGTCGCGAGCTTCCACGTCTACAACTTCAACACGTGCGCGAGCGCCGCCTGCTGGGATGCCACCGTCGCGCCGCTCGCGGCGCGCGTCCCCGTCGTGACCGGTGAGCTCGGCGAGAACGACTGCGCCCACGGGTTCATCGACCGCTACGTGCGCTGGGCGGATGCGCATGCGATCTCCTACCTCGGCTGGACCTGGGATACCTGGGACTGCGCCGGCGGCCCCGCCCTGATCAGCTCCTACGCCGGCACCCCCACGCCCTTCGGCAGCGGCTTTCGCGACCACCTGGCCGCGCTCGCCGCTACTCGACCGTGACGGTCTTCGCCAGGTTCCGCGGCTGGTCGACGTTCAGGCCGCGCAGGCGCGCGATCCGGTAGGCGAGCAGCTGCAGCGGCAGCGCCGCCAGCACCGCCTGCAGGAAGGCCGGCGAACGGGGCACGAAGATCACGTCGTCCGCGTGATGCTGAATGTCCTCGTTGCCGTCGGTCGCGACCGCGATCACGTGCGCGCCGCGCGCCCGCACCTCCTGGATGTTCGAGACGACCTTCTCGTAGACGTGCGAGTCCGTCGCCACGCAGACGACCGGGGTCTCCTCGTCCAGCAGGGCGATCGGCCCGTGCTTCATCTCGCCCGCCGAGTAGGCCTCGGTCGGGATGTAGGAGAGCTCCTTCAGCTTCAGCGCCCCCTCGAGCGCGACCGGCAGGCCGATGTGGCGGCCGAGGTAGAGGAAGAACGGCTTCTCGTAGTGGCGCTCGGCGATCTCCTCGATCGGGTGTCCGCCCTCCAGGAAGGCCGTCATCTTCGTCGGCAGCGCGTACAGCTCGTCCAGGATGAATTCGATGTCGTCGGGCGGCAGCGTCTTGCGGACGGCGGCCAGCTTGAGCGCGATCAGCGAGAGCAGCGCCACCTGGGCCGTGAAGGTCTTCGAGGCGGCGACCCCGACCTCCATCCCGCAGCGCGTGTAGAGCACGCACTCGACCTCGCGCGCGAGCTGTGAGCCCATCATGTTGGTGATCGCGAGGGTGCGGGCGCCCTTCTCGCCGGCGAGCCGCATCGCGGCGAGCGTGTCCGCGGTCTCGCCCGACTGGGAGATCCCGATCACGAGCGTGTCCTTCGAGAGGACGGGGTTTCGGTAGCGCCACTCGCTGGCGATGTCGGGCTCGACCGGAAGCCTCGCCCACTCCTCGATGATGTAGCGGCCGACCACGCCCGAGTGGTAGGCGGTGCCGCAGGCCGGGATCACGATCCGGCGCAGGTTCTGCAGCTCGAGGTCCGAGAGCCCGAGGCTCTCCAGCACGAGCCGGCCGTGACGGACGCGGTCGCCGAGCGTCTCCTTGACCGCGTCGGGTTGCTCGTAGATCTCCTTCAGCATGAAGGTCTCGTAGCCCGACTTCTCGGCCGCCTCCTCGTCCCAGTCGACCTCGATCGTCTCCCGCTCGACGTCGCCCCGCTCGACGTCGATGAAGCGGGCGCCCTCGCGCGTGATCGAGACCACCTCGCCGTCCTCGATCAGCTGGATCCGCCTGGTCTCCTCCAGGAAGGCCGCGGTCATCGAGGCGATGAACATCTCGCCCTCGCCGACTCCGACGAGGAGCGGGCACTGCAGCCGGGCACCCACGAGCAGGCCCGGCTGGTCGTGGTGGATGACGACGAAGGCGAAGTGGCCCTCGAGCTCCCGGTAGGCGGCGCAGACCGCCTCGACGAGATCGCCCTCGTAGTGGCGCTCGATCAGATGCACGATCACCTCGGCGTCGGTCTCGGAGTTGAACGTGTGTCCCTCCGCCTCGAGCGCCTCTTTCAGCTCGCGAAAGTTCTCGACGATCCCGTTCAGGACGAGCGCCAGCTTCGCCTGCTCGCAGCCGACGAGCGGATGGGCGTTTCGCTCGGAGACGCGGCCGTGGGTAGCCCACCGGGTATGGCCGAGCCCGATTGTCGAGGCCGAGCCGTTGTCGCCGACGGCCTGCTTCAGGACCTGCAGGTTGCCGACCGCCCGGACGTAGTCGAGCCCCTCAGCCTCGCGCAGCGCGAGACCCGCGCTGTCGTAGCCTCGGTACTCGAGCCGCTCGAGGCCGTGGAGCAAGAGCTCCTTGGCCGGCCGCTCCCCGACGTAACCGATGATTCCGCACACCCTGAAGCTCCCTTCGTCGGCCTACCACTCGCTACTTCCGGGTGAAGCTGATCGTCGTCGTCCGTTTGCCAGAGTTCCCATAAAACGCCGAAAGCCCGGCTACTCATCCGCTCCCAGCATCGGGATCGATTAGCCGAGCTCTCGTGTTACGAGAGCTGAGATCCTAGCACAGAGTTCTGCCGCTCTTTCGGCATTTTCGGCCTCCGCCAGCACCCTGACTAGAGGCTCCGTCCCGGAGGGACGCACGAGGATCCGGCCCGAGCCGTCGAGCTCCGCGTTCACGCGCTCGACCTCGTCCCACAGACCCACGCTGAGCGTCTTCTCGGCGACCGGGATGTTCTGCTTGACCTGCGGGTAGCGGGGCAGGATCGACGCCGCCTCGGCGAGCGTGCGCCCGTTCAGGGCCCCGCAGAGGAGCAGCGCGGCGGCCAGGCCGTCGCCCGTGACGTGGTCTTTCAGGTAGACGATGTGACCGGACTGCTCGCCGCCGAGCAGGCCCCCGTGCTCGCGGAGTGCTTCCAGGACGTAGCGGTCGCCCACATCGGTCGTGATCACCTCGATCCCGCGCTCCGCCGCGAAGCGATGGAAGCCGAGGTTCGTCATCACCGTGACGGCGACGAGCTCGACGCCGAGGTCGTCGGCGAGGATCGCGATGATCTGGTCGCCGTCGACGGGCGTCCCGTCCGCGTCGACAGCCAGCATCCGGTCTCCGTCGCCGTCGAAGGCGACGCCGAGGTCGTGGTCGCCCTTGAGCACGGTCGCCTGGAGCAGCGAGAGATCGGTGGCGCCGCAGCCGAGGTTGATGTTCGTCCCGTCGGGCGCCGCCCCGACCGCGGTCACCTGCGCACCGAGCCGCTCGAAGGCCTTCGGTGCGAGCTTCGAGTAGGCGCCGTTCGCGCAGTCGACCGCGATCTTCAGGCCGGCCAGGTTGGCGCCGAAGCGCTCGATGATGTGCTCCAGGTAGCTGTCGGTCGCGACCCCCACGTGGTCGATCGCGCCGCCGCCGGGACCGGCGCGCTCCTCCTCGAGGAGCGCCTCGATCTCCTCCTCCGCGGCATCGCTCAGCTTCTGCCCGTCCCGGTCGAAGATCTTGATCCCGTTGTATTCGGGAGGGTTGTGGGAGGCCGAGACGACGACGCCGAGATCGAGCGCGAGCAGCGCGATCGCCGGCGTCGGCAGCACCCCGGCGAGGACGGCGTTGCCGCCCGCCTCGACGACGCCGCGCGCGAATGCCTGCTCAAGTGCCGGGCCGGACTCCCTCGTGTCGCGGCCGACGAAGACGCGGCCGCCCCGCGACCAGCGAGTCGCCGCCCCGCCGAGCCGCTCGACGAGCTCGATCGTCAGGTCTTGCCCGACCACGCCGCGAACACCATCGGTACCGAAGAGGCTGCGGGCCATCGAATGCGCGAGCTTAAAGAAGGCCGCCGAGGCCGCGCTCCCGCCCTGTCGGGAGGCGGCTACCGAGCGAGCGGAGCGCCGCGGCCGGCTCTCAGCGCTTCGAGAACTGGGGCGCCTTGCGGGCCTTGTGCAGACCCGCCTTCTTGCGCTCGACGATGCGGGCGTCCCGGGTCAGGAAGCCGGCTCGCTTGAGCGGCTCGCGCAGGTTCGGGTCGGCATCGACGAGCGCCCGGGCGATCCCGTGGCGGACAGCGCCGGCCTGGCCGCTCGGGCCGCCACCGTGGACGCGGACGCGGATGTCGAACGTTCCCTCGACACCGGCGATCTTGAGCGGAGAGAGCGCGAGCTCCCGGTGCGCCAGGCGCGGGAAGTACTCCTCGATCGGCTTGGCGTTGAACCAGGTGGCACCGTCGCCGGGCCGCAGGATCACCCGGGCGACCGAGGTCTTCCGCTTGCCGGTGCCCTGGTACTGGGCGGGCTGGGCGGCGGCGGCCACTAGCGCACCTCCAGCGGCTTGGGCGCCTGCGCCTCGTGCGGGTGCTCGGGGCCGGCGTAGACCTTGAGCTTGGTCAGCTGCTGGCGGGCGAGCCGGTTTCGCGGCAGCATGCCCTTGACCGCCTTGCGGATCACCTCGGCGGGCTGGCGCTCGAGCTGGTCGCGCAGGGGCCGGCTGCGCAGGCCGCCCGGATAGCCGGAATGACGGTGGTAGAGCTTGGCGTCGAGCTTGTTGCCGGTCACGGAGACCTTCTCGGCGTTGACGACGACGACGAAGTCGCCCGTGTCGACGTGGGGTGTGTACTGCGGCTTCCCCTTGCCGCGCAGCGCGTCGGCGATCTGGGTCGCCAGGCGGCCCAGGGTCTTCCCCTCGGCATCGACCAGGTACCAGCGGCGCTCGATCTCGCCGGGCTTTGCGTTCCAGGTTTTCATCCGAACTGTCACCCCGCGCGGGTTGCTCAGGACCGTTGCATTGAAACGGCGGACTCAGCGTCCGCCGGGGGCGAATCGTAGCAATCCCTCGCGAAACGCTCGCGCCCCGCCGTGGCTCGGATGGCGGATGTAGGGAGCGCCCGTCGCCGCGGCGGCCAGCCGCCCCACGGCGAGCACGAACCTGCCCCGGGCGAGCCGGGCGAGAAACGGGCGCGCGGCCTCGACCTCGGCGCGTGTGGGCCGGCGGTTCGAGCTCTCGGTCCCGGGATGGGTCGGCACGAGGTTCCAGCAGAGCGTCTGCTCGTCGAGGCCAAGCTCGGCCAAGACGCGCCGAACGACCGTCGCGGTCGCCTCGCCCGGCCCGGCGCCCTTCAGCTGGCGCTCGGAGGTGAACGGGAGCCCGCTGATCCTCGCGCCGCGATAGCCGGCCGCCTCGCCGACGAGGAGAAGCGGTGCCTGCTCGCCCGCGGCGAGGTAGGCGGCGAGCCTGCGCCTCAGCAGGCCGGCACGCTCGCCTTCACGGTAGAAGTTGAAGGTGGCCCCGATCTCCGCGGCAGCCAGCTCCTCGACGAAGGTCACGGTCAACACTCTGACGGACGGCGGCCAGCAGCCGCTCCAGGTCGCGGAGCTCGTTGCGGACTGGCTCGGCCGGGCGCGCCGGTCACTCGACCTCGCCCAGTACGACTTTCACCTCGGCCCGGAGACGGCGCCCGTCGTGGCGGGGGCGATCAAGGAGGCGGCCGCGCGCGGCGTCTCCGTGCGGATCCTCTACAACGTCGACCACGCGAACCCGGTCCCAGTCCCGCCTCCGCCTGAGCCCGACGTGGAGCTGATCTCCTCGCTCGGCGTGCCCTCGAAAGCGATCGCCGGGGTGCCGGACCTGATGCACCACAAGTTCGTCGTCCGGGACGACAAGGCGATCTGGACCGGCTCGCTCAACTGGACAGACGACTCGTGGTCGCGGCAGGAGAACGTCGTCGTCGCCGTGGCCTCGCCCGAGCTTGCCGGGCTCTTCGCCGAGGACTTCGCCCAGCTCTGGGAGCGACCGGCGGTCGAGCAGACCGGCTTCGTCCCGCCGAAACGGATCCACGTCGACGCCACGCTCGTGCGGCCGTGGTTCACGCCCGGCTTCGGCGAGGACCTCTCGCAGCGGATCGCGCGCGTGCTCGGCCGCGCCAAACGGCGGGTCCGGATCTGCTCGCCGGTGATCACCGCCGCCCCGATCCTCGGCACCCTGGCGCAGCTCGTCTCGGACGGGCTGCTGGACGTGGCCGGCTGCGTCGATGCGACCCAGGTCGAGGAGGTCGTCCGACAATGGCACGCGAACGGAAACGTCGCCTGGAAGCTGCCTCTCCTCGAGCGGGTGCTCCACGGGGCGTTCTCGGGCAAGCCCTCGACGCCGTGGGGCGCCGGGACGATCCACGACTTCATGCATGCGAAGGTCGTCGTCGCGGACGACATCGTCTTCGCCGGCTCCTTCAACCTCTCGCGCTCGGGCGAGACGAACGCCGAGAACGTGCTCGAGCTGCACGACCCGGAGCTGGCAGAGCAGCTGAGCGCCTACACGGACGAGGTCTGCGGCCGCTACCCGCCGGTGCCGCTCCCGCGCTGAGCGCGGCCCGACCCCGGCGGCGGGCGCTCCGCGGGGCGTCGGCGCGTCATTCCCACTCGATCGTCGAGGGCGGCTTCGAGGAGATGTCGAGCGCGACCCGGTTGACCGCCGGGATCTCGTTGATGATCCGGCTCGAGATCGTCTCCAAGAGCTCGTAGGGCAGGCGCGCCCAGTCCGCCGTCATCGCGTCCTCCGAGCTGACGGCGCGGATCACGATCGGGTAGGCGTACGTGCGCTCGTCGCCCTGGACGCCGACGGAGCGGATCGCGGGCAGCACCGCGAAGCACTGCCAGAGCTCGCGGTAGAGCCCTGCGCGGCGGATCTCCTCGAGCAGGATCGCATCGGCCTCGCGCAGGATCTCGAGCCGCTCCTCGGTCACCTCGCCGATGATCCGGATCGCGAGCCCCGGCCCCGGAAAGGGATGGCGCCAGACGAGCCGCTCGGGCAGGCCGAGCTCCTGGCCGACGCGGCGCACCTCGTCCTTGAACAAAAGCCGCAGCGGCTCCACGAGCTCGAGCTCCATCTCGGCCGGCAGGCCGCCGACGTTGTGGTGCGACTTGATCTTGGCGGCGACCCCCTCGGTGCCGCCGGATTCGATCACGTCCGAGTAGAGCGTTCCCTGCACGAGGTGGCCGATCTTGCCGAGCGTCTCCGACTCCGCCTCGAAGACGCGGATGAACTCCGCGCCGATTCGCCGCCGCTTCTCCTCGGGGTCGTCGACCCCCTCGAGCCTGGCCAGGAACCGCCCTTTCGCCTCGACGTGGGCGAGCGGCACGCGGAAGTGGCCACGAAAGGTCTCCACGACCTGCGCGGCCTCGTCCTTTCGGAGCAGTCCGTGATCGACGAAGACGCACGTCAGTTGGTCGCCGACCGCCTTGTGCACGAGCAGGGCCGCGACGGCGGAGTCGACGCCGCCCGAGAGCGCGCAGAGCACGCGCCGCGAGCCGACCTGGGCGCGAATCCGCTCCACCTGCTCCTCGATCACGGCCGCCGCGGTCCAGGTCGCGGGGGCGTCGGCGGCCTGGTAGAGGAAGTTCTTCAGGACTTCGGTGCCGCACGGCGTGTGCGCGACCTCGGGGTGGAACTGGACGCCGTAGAGCCTTCGCTCCTCGTGCTCAAAGGCGGCGATGGGCGTCGAGCCCGAACCCGCCACGACCCGCGCTCCCTGCGGGGGCGCGGTGACCGAATCGCGGTGCGACATCCACGTCGTCTGTTCCTTCGCCAGGCCGGCGAAGAGCGTGCCCGCGCTCGCCGTGATCTCGGTCTTGCCGAACTCGGACCTGCCCGTGCGCTCGACCCTACCCCCGAGCTGCTCGGCCATCAGCTGCATCCCGTAGCAGATCCCGAGCGTCGGCAGCCCCAGCTCGTAGATGCGCGGGTCGATCCGCGGTGCCCCGTCGGCATAGACCGACGCGGGGCCTCCCGAGAGGACGAGCGCGAGCGGATCGCGCGCCCGCACCTCCGCCGCCGTGACGGCGTGTCCGACGAGCTCCGAGTAGACGCGGCACTCGCGCACCCGGCGGGCGATCAGCTGCGAATACTGGCCGCCGAGATCGATCACGAGCACCGGCCGCTCGAGCGGCTGCGGCTCCGACCTGCGCAGCGCGACGACCTCGCCCATCTAGTGGCCCTTGAGCAATCGTTGGACCGGAAACCTGGTCTGGCTGTCGAATCGGGATGCATCTCGACCGTGGAGGTGGTGATGCGTCCCCCGTCGGTGTTTGTGCGGCCGTTGCTGCATGAGGAGGCTGTGCGGTTGAAG
>DASUWJ010000111.1:0-10233 GCA_036378475.1 Gaiellaceae bacterium | reverse complement strand
ACGCGCGCCTGCGAGAGCTCGAAGACGACCTGCTCAGCGCGGTCGACGAGATCCTGGCTCTCGCCGGGTCGCTCCCAGCCGAGCCGGGAGATCTCACCGCCGGCGCTGATCAGGCCGCGGAGCGTCGCCATCTCCCGCACGATCTTCGCGTAGTGCGCGGCGTTCGCGCTCGCGGGCACCAGGGCCGCCAGCTCGTGGATCCGGGGCCGGCCGCCGAGGCCCTCGAGCTCGCCGCGCTCCTCGAGCTCGTCCACGAGGGTGATCGCGTCCACGGGCTCGCCCTTGGCGTAGAGCGCGAGCGCCGCCCGGTAGATCTTGGCGTGGCTGTCGCGGTAGAAGTCCGAGGCGTCCAGCACCTCGCTGACCGCCCCGATTGCCCCGGGGGAGAGCATCATCGCGCCGAGAACGGATTCCTCAGCCTCGAGATTCTGGGGCGGGACCGGGGCGGCCTGCGAGCCCTGGGCGAACTGGGCGACCTGGGCCATCCCGGGGTAGTCAAGCGCGGACCTGCCCGCGAGGGAAGAGGTGTGCATAAAGAACCCGTTCCTACTAGACAGATTGCGGCGCTCTGCAGGCATAACAGAACGTATGTTCGCAGAAGCGCCGGACGGATCTGTGGGAAGAATCCGCGCACGGAGCGGGAAGTTCGTGCCGCCATCCCCAGGGCGTGGATTGCGCTGGGGAAAAGCTTATTCTGGCGCGGGTTCCGACTCCGCCGGCGCCGGCGAGTCCGGCGTGGTCGCGGCGGCGCGGTCGAGGCCGGCCTCGGACACCTGCTCCACGGGTTCGGCCGCCGCGGCGGCGAGCTCGTCGGCCGCAGCCTGCGCCTGCCGCGCCTGCTCGCTCGCGGCGGCCGCCTCGGCTTCCTCGGCGGCTGCCGCTCGATCGAGGGCCTCGAGCTCCTCCTCGGGCGGCAGCGCGCCACCCTCGGGCACGATCGCGAGCCGGAGAGTCGCGGTCGCATCGGTGAAGAGCTCGACCGCGACCTCGTAGCGCCCGATCCGCTTGATCGACTCCGTCAGGTCGAGCTTGCGGCGGTCGATCCGCACGCGCTGGGTCTCCCAGACCCGGTTCGCGATGTCGGTCGCGGTCACAGAGCCGAACAGGGTCCCAGTCTCGCCGGCCTGGACATCGAAGCGAAGCTCCGCGGCCTCGAGCTTCTGCACGAGCTCCTGCGCCTGCTCGAAGCTCTGCGCCTCGTGTCGGGCCCGGCTCGCCGCGATCTTCTCGAGCTCGGCCAGCCGGCCGGGAGAAGCTGGCTCGGCCAACCTGCGCGGGAGCAGGTAGTTGCGTGCGTAGCCGGCAGCGACCTCGACGACCTCACCGCGCAGGCCGACCTTGTCGACGTCCTCGCGCAGGATCACCTCCATCAGCGGTCGCGCTCGCCGCGGTCCCGGTCGCCGCGGTCGCGGCGCCCGTCGAGGCGTTCCTCCCGGCCCTCGGCGACGTAGGGCAGGAGCGCCATCTCCCGCGCCCGCTTGACGGCGACCGCGACCTGGCGCTGGTGGCGGCGGCAGGCGCCCGTGATCCGGCGCGAACGGATCTTTCCCTTCTCCGAGACGTAGCGGCGGAGCTGGTTCGCGTCCTTCCAGTCGACCTCGTCGATCTTGTTCCGGCAAAACCAGCAGTTCTTCTTCCGAATCGGGCCCGCGGAGGGCGCGCCGCGGCGGCGCTGCTGCTGGCGGTCCTTCTGCTGGGCCATCAGAAGGGGATGTCGTCGTCGGCGCCCCCGGCACCGAAGTCGGCGTTATCGGCCTGGGCGGTCGCACCCGCCGGCACGAACTGCGGCTGGCCGCCGGCCTCGCTCTCGCCGCGTCCGCCGAGGAACTGGACGCTGTCGGCGATGATCTCGACCGCCTGGCGCTTGGTGCCGTCCTGCGCGTCCCACTCGCGCCACTCGAGGCGGCCGTCGACCGCGACCGGCCGGCCCTTGGCGAGGTACTGGGCGCAGTTTTCTCCCTGGTTACCCCAGACCGTGACGTCGAAGTAGTTCGGCTTCTCCGTCCACTCGCCGGTGGCGCCGTCCTTGCGGCGCGTGTTGACCGCGATTCGCAGGCTGCAGACCGCGGTTCCGCTCGGCGTGTGCCGAAGCTCCGGGTCGCGGGTCAGATTGCCCAAGAGCACGACTCTGTTGATGTTGGCGGCCATTCGAAATCCTCCTTACCCGACGGGGCTAGCTTGGTCTTCTGCATCCTGCCGTTGCTCGACACTGCTTTCTAGAGGCCGCCCCGGACGTGTCGCCAGGCGCTTGACGGCGAGATGCCGGATCACGCCATCGGTGATCTTCAGCACCCGCGAAACCTCCGCGAGCGCCTCAGGCTCGGCACTGAAGGTGAGCAGGTGGTAGACGCCCTCGGCCTTGTGGTCGATCTCGTAGGCGAGTTTGCGCCGGCCCCAGACGTCATGGCCAGCCCAGCTGCCGCCGCCGCGCTCGATGTTCTCGCGCACGCGCGTGGCGACCTCGCTCTGGCGCTCGTCCGGGAGCTCGGGGTCGAGCATGAGCAAAATCTCGTAGTCGATCATCGGCCCGAATACCTCCTTCCCACGGTCTCAGTCGGCCTCGCCTGCGAGCGCCGCTTCGGGTGGGACGGCGCGACGGCGAGGCAGGAAGTCCGCGGAAGAGTAGCATCGCCCCCGTGAGAAGCCGTGCCGCGTTGATCGCCGGCGCCCTCGGCGCGGCGGGGATGGCCTTGCGGGCTCTGCGGCGGCGTCCCACACCTGAAGCGGCCGGCGATCCCCGCGCCAAGGAGCTCCGCCGCAAGCTCGATGAATCGAAGCCGCTCGTCGCGGAGCGCGAGCAGTTCGAGTCGGGCGAAACCCGCGTCGACGAGGCCGAGCCCTCTCTCGACGAGAAGCGTGCGTCGGTCCACGAGCAGGGCCGAGCGGCGGCGCGCGAGATGCGTCGGGCTAACGAAGAGGCGTGAAAGCCGCCGCTCCGGCCGTCAAGCCGCGGGCGACCTTCCACTGGTATCCGCTCGACTGCAGCAGGCGCCGCTCGGCCGGATTCGACATGAAACCGCACTCGACGAGCACGGAGGGCACGTTCGCCCAGTTGAAACCGGTCAGGTCGCCGCGCGGCGTCCGGCCGAGATCCGTAGCACCCGTCGCCATGACGGCCGCGCGCTGGATCAGCCGGGCGGCCCGTAGGCTGGCCGCGTAGATGTCGTCGGTCCAGCCGCGGTGGTAGAGCGGGTAGAGCGTCGAGAACCCATGCCGCGAGGTATCGGTCGAGCCGTCCGCGTGGATCCGGATCATCAACGCGGCATGATGGCGATTGCAGAACTCGGCCCGCGCGATGTTGCCGCCCTCGGGCAGTCGGAAGACGGGGCCGGTGCGGGTCATCGCGACGCGGTAGCCACGGCGGAGCAGGAGCGCGCGCGTCTTTCTCGCGATCGCAAGCGCAACCTGGGCCTCGCCCGGCGCGCCGCCGCCGTCCTTGATCTTCGTGATCGAGGAGCCGGGTCCGATCGGCTCCGTCTGGCGTCCGACTGCCGGCGGCGTTCCGTGCCCGGGATCGAGGCAGACGAGCGGCGGCGGAGCCGCGGTGATCATGGCGCCAGTCTTTCTGCCAGATACTTGATGCCGCGCGGGTAGCGGTACTCGATCCCCCTGTGGGTCCCCTCGAAGAGCTCGAAGGAGACATCCGTGATCGCGAGCGCGGCGAGGGCCTGCCGGAAGGCCTCCGCTCCGAGATCGAGGTACGCGTCGTCGCGGTTCCCTGCGTCGATGTAGATCGCCCGCAGCGAGCGGAGCGCCTCGGCATGGCGAGGCGCCATCCGGACGGGGTCCCAGGCGAGCCAGCGCTCCCAGACCTCCGGCTTCAGCCTGCCTGTCGCCGGGTCGTAGGGCAGGTGGACGGTGCCGTCCTCGTCGGTCGAGTAGCAGGAGGCCATGCACCAGTCGTTCAGGAGTACGTAGTCGCTCGGCTTGGAGAAGGCCGGCCGCGAGCGGAAGTCCTCCCAGAAGCGCTCGAAGGAGCCGTCGTAGTGGTCGCGCAGGGCACGGGCGGCAAGGCGGAAGTCAGGCAGGTAGCACGTCTCGAAGAGGGCGTCTCCGGCGTGGGTCGCGAAGCCGCCGAAGAGATCGGGGCGGAGCATCGGCGTGACCATCGCGCCGTAGCCTCCGCTTGACTTGCCGGCGATCCCCCGCTGCGCCGCTGCCGCGTGCGTCCGGTAGTTCACGTCGACCCAGGGCACGACCTCCTCGCAGAGGTAGGTGTGGTAACGGCCCGTCCCCGGCGAGTCGAGGAACTGGCTGCCGCCGAGACACGTCCAGCAGTCGACCCAGACGAGGATTGCCGGCGGGGCCTCGCCGGAGGCGAAGAGCTCGTCCATCAGCTCGGGTGGGTTCCGGCGAAACGCCGAGCGGTTTCGCCACATGTCGAGCTGGCCTGTCAGGCCCTGGATCAGGTAGACCGAGGCGTAGCGGCGCTCGGAGTCCTCGTCGTAGCCCGGGGGCACGTACACCCAAAGCGGCCGGACGTGCGGGTCGCCGAGGGCGTTCTCCTTCAGCGCATCGCTCTCGAACCAATGCTCGTCGAGGCGACCGGCGAACTCGACCGACCAGGGAAGCATCTGTGGGCAGCAGGCTAGTGCAGCCAGGGAGCGAGGAACTCTTCGATCTGCCGGCAGCTCTTCGGCAGCTCGAGGCTCCCCTTGACGCGCTTGTCCTCGATCACGAAGAGCGAGGGAACGTCGCCGACCATGAAGCGCTCCGCGAGCTCCGGATGCTTGTCCACATCGACGCTGTAGAGCTTGAAGGTGCTGTGGTTCGCGCGGCGCTGGAGCACCTGGGCGAGGAACCCCTCCACCCGCCTGCTCCGTCCCGACGAGCCGGAGCTGAAGACGACCAGTCCCGGCCGCCGTCGCTCGTTCTTCGAGACCCCCGTCACGGCCATAGACAATACCCGCGGCCGCGAAGCTTGAATCTCCTGCGCCGCGGCTCAGGTTCCAGCTTTCGCGCTCAGGAGCCGCTTCAGCATCTGCGCGTTCGCCGGCGCCTGGGCGACGAAGCCCGGCAGACCGGGGCCCGCCTCCTCGGCCTCGAGCGGGGCGAGCGAGCCCACGGGCGAGCGGCCGTTGTTGTTGAACATCGCGTAGACGGTCTCCGCCTCGCCGGCGAGCTCGCGCAGCCTCGGCAGCCATTCGCGAAGCTCGGACTCGGAGTAGAGGTAGTCGAAGCGCTCGGCCGCGCTGCCGGTCCGCTTGTTCCAGGTAGCGGCGTTGCGGCCGTGGAAGCGTATGTACGCCGTCGGGCTCGTGAGCGCGAGCACAGTCGGGACGACGTTTGGACCCCCGGTCTCCGGCGCGTCGACGATCACGTGTGTCATCCCGTGCTCTTCGAGCAAGCGAAGCGTGTCCGCCCGGTTGTCCTCGCTGAGCCAGCTGGCGTGCCGGAACTCGACCAACAGCTCGTACCCCTCGAGCTGGCGTCCCACCCAGTCGAGATAGTCGAACGAGGCGGGCTTGGAGACGACGTAGGACGGAAACTGGATCAGGATGCCGCCGAGCTTTCCCGCCGAGCGGAGCGGCTCGAGTGCCTCGCGGAAGCGCCGGAACACCTCGGCCCGGTATTCGCGGGGCGGCCGGTCGACCCGACCGCGGGCGTCGGTCGGAACATCCCGCAGGTCGCTCGGAAGCTGCTCCAGCTTGACCGGGTGGCGCGTCATCAGCCCGAAGGCCTTGACGTGCATCGTGAAGCCCTCCGGGGTCCTGGCGGCCCAGTTTTCGACGAGGTGGGGATCGGGCAGCCGGTAGTAGGTCGAGTTTGCCTCGACGACGTCGAAGCGCTCGGCGTAGTAGCGCAGGCGCTCCTCGCCGGAGCTGACGCCCTTCGGATACCAGACCTTCGTCAGCGTCTCGTCAGCCCACGAACAGACTCCGACCCGGATCGGTGCCGCCATCGGGCGATCGTATGCGCGGGCAGGCCGCCGCTCAGCGGTCGGCTTGGGGTCGAGCCTCGAGCCCGAAGGATCGTTCGTTGAGTGCGAACCTCAGCTCGACAGTGCTGCTCCGCGCGCAGCGAGGAGGGGTGCTATGGACACCGCAGCGAGCGTAGTCATGGCCTGGGGCTCCGCAGTGCGAGTCCGCGAGGAGAATCGTGGGCGGCCATTACTGATTCCACTTGTCCGCGGTCTCTTGCCGTGACCTGAGCTCTTGGCGCGCGCGTTCGTGAGGTCCGGCGGCGCGTGATCGTCGAAGAGGTCACGCTGCATGTTCGTCTGAGAGCGGCGATCGGGAGACCTGCTTGCCGAAGCGCGTCATCCGACGGAAGAAGCGATTCATGGGTTCCTCGTTCCCCGTGGGTTCCTCGTTCCCCGCGAGCTCATCTTCACACGTCCCGCCGCCCCGCTACCGACCGACCGACTCAACCTAGGGGTGGTCGGCTGGGAAAACGTCCGGGGCGCAGCGGAGAGCGATCACGGGCTCAGCCGGAACGGCGGGTACTGGTCGGTGACCAGGATCAGAGCGTAGGCCGTGACCCGATTGGCCCAGCGTCCTACCCCGACAATGAAGTCGAAGAGGCCTCTCGGATAGCGACCGGTGAACAGGATCGCGAACCAGGCGATGACCACGCACACGAGCGCCGCGAGGATCAGGAAGACGAGGACGACGTAATGCGGGATCGCGAGCAACCACTTAACGAGTGGAAGCCACCGATTCAGCCCTTGCTTCGCGTCGGGATACGGAAACTCGAGCGAGACCGACTGGCGCTCGTCCGTGGAGGGGTAGTGGTCATCGAGCAAGCCGAGATAGACCCCGACCCGGTTTTGGAACCGCAGCAGCTCGAGGTTCCAGTCGTACCACCAGCGCGGATACTTCTGCCGAAAGACGATCATCAGGAGCGGCGGGAAGAAGAGAATCCCTCCACCTCCTGCCGCCATCCAGCCGCCGTTCCCGCCACCCCAGTTGCCCCAGCCGCCTGTGAGCGCGGTCAGGACGATCAGAATCGGGATCGCGAGAAGGATCCTGAATGCGGTTGACAGCCGGTCGAGATCCCGGTCCGGATACTCGACCGAAAAGCGCACGGGATACTCGCCGACGCCCGGCGTATAGGCACCTGACTCCATCGCTTCCTCCGTCTCTCGAGAATCGGGGACGGGACCCTATCCCGCTCCGCCCGGCGACGAGGTCTCAGCGCCTAGCGCTGCACTGGGCTTGACGGAGCGGCGCCGGAGTCGAACCGACCGAGCCGTGGGTTGCACGACCGCACCGGTTTTGAAGACCGGTTGGGCCACCGGGCCCATGCCGCTCCGCCGTGAGGCTAGCTCAGCCCTACCGGGCCGAACGGCGAAGGACGCGCTCGTCTCCGACCCGGCGGGTCAGGCCGTCGGCGTCGTAGCGCTCGAGCAAAAGCTGCGCCACCCGCCGCGAAACGCCCAGCGCGTCGCGGAAGCCCGCCAGCGTGATCGGCGAGAGACTCGCGAGCGTCTCACGTCCTCGTTCGTAGAGCTCGGCGCGAACCGCGAAGCCGTCACCGACCCGCTTGAGCTTGCCCTCGGCCTCGAGGAACGCCGCCAGGTCCCGGTCCTCCGCGCGCGCCAGGTCCTCGGCCTCGAGCTTCGCCTCGAGCCGAACTGCGGCCCCGGCGCGGTCGCCGAGTGAGGCTGTGGCGCCGGGGAGGTACGCCTTGCCGTCCCGGCGCTCGACGTGCAGGAGGGGCAGGAGGGAGGGCGCCCACGGTTCCCGCGGCAGGAGCTCGCCGAGCGGCAGGCCCGGGTCAAGCGGGTGCGTCCGGGCGCGCTCCGCGAGGCGCTCCCGCACGAGGCCCCGAACTCCCTCGAGCCAGGCGGGCCGGTAGGCCCACTCTCCCGCCTGCTGCAGGGCCGCGAGCCCCTGTGCGAGCTCGGCCGGCGTCAGCAGGCCGAGCGACTGCAGTCTCGATGCAGTCACGGGCTCGGCGGCCAGCAGGTACACGATCTCGGCTGGGTCGCCGCGGTCGAGGAGTTCGAGTCGTTCGGGCTCGAGTCGCCGCGGCGGCGCCGGGTCGACGACCCGGCCGCCCCCGACCGTCGTCTCGGCGCGAAGCACGAACCGGTCTCCCCTCGCCGCCACCAGCGGCTCTTCGAGCCGGAGCTGCGCGAAGCGGCCCGACCGCACGATCCGCGCCGGCACGGCGGCCGTTCCGAGGTGCACCTTCACGGCCGCCGGGACGGGCACGAGCTCCTCGAGCACGACGTCGAGCCTGTAGCTGAGCGGGTAGTGATCGGGCTCGACGAGCGCATCGCCACGCCGGAGCTCGAAGCGCTCGATCGCCGGCAGGTTGACCGCGACCCGCTGGCCGGCAGACGCAGCCTCGACCGGCCGGTCGTGCACCTGGACGCTACGCACCCGTACGACGCGGCCGTTCGGTTCGAGTCGCAGCAGGTCGCCCGCCGCGATCTCACCTGACCACAGCGTGCCGGTCACGACCGTGCCGATCCCGCGCAGGGAGAACGCGCGGTCGATCCAGAGCCGCGTCGCCTCGAAGCGTGGCGGGCGCTCGGCCTGCCCGGCGGCTCGTGCAAGAGCCGTGCGCAGCTCCTCGAGCCCGGCGCCCGTCTTCGCGCTGACGGCGACGACCTCGGCCTCGGGCACGAGCTCGCGCGCGGCCGAGAGGGAGAGCTCGAGCAGGTCGTGAGCGACGGCATCGGCTTTCGAGACGGCGACGACGCCGCGCCTCACGCCGAGCAGGCGCAGGATCGCGAGGTGCTCGAGGGTCTGCGGCCGCGCGCCCTCGCCCGCGTCGATCACGAGCAGGAACAGGTCGATGCCGGTCACTCCGGCGACCATGTTCCGCACGAACCGCTCGTGCCCCGGGACATCGACGAGCGACAGGCTCAGGCCTCCTGGCAGCTCGAGCGGCGCGTAGCCGAGATCGATCGAGATCCCGCGCTCGTGCTCCTCGGGCAGGCGATCCGTGTCCTTGCCGGTCAGGGCGCGGACGAGCCACGTCTTGCCGTGGTCGATGTGGCCGGCGGTGCCGGCTACGAGCGGCATCGAGCCACTGCCGCCGCGACCGGCTCGATCTCGCCGTCGGCGATCGTGCGGCAATCGAGCAGGCACTGTCCGTCCCGAACGAGGCCCACGACCGGCGGCTCGGCGTCTCGGAGCGCTGCCGCGAGCCTCTCCTCGACCGCGCAGGCGAAGCTCGGCAGCTCGGCGAGCGGCAGGGCGCCGCCGCCCACGCGCGAGACGGTCTCCTCGACGCGCCCCCCGACGAGTCGCGCCAGGCGCTCGGCGCGCTCGCGCACCGCCTCGGCCGGCTCGCCGAGCATGCGCAGGACCGGAATCTCGCGGGCGGCGCGCTCGGGGTCGAGGTAGAGCACGAGCGTCGCCTCGAGCGCCGCCAGGGTCAGCTTGTTCGCGCGGAGCGCTCGCTGGAGCGGGTGGCGCCGCAGGCGCTCGACGAGCTCCGCGTCGCCGAGGATGATGCCCGCCTGGGGGCCGCCGAGGAGCTTGTCGCCCGAGAAGCAGACGAGATCGGCGCCGGCGGCCAGGCTCTCGAGCGCCGAGGGCTCCTGGCCGAGCACGCCGGCGTCGCTCGCGAAGAGCGAGCCCGAGCCGAGGTCGTCGACGAGCGGCAGGCCGTGCGAGCGGGCCACCCGGGCGAGCTCCTCGACCCGCGGCTGCTCCGTGAAGCCGAGCAGCCGGAAGTTCGACTGGTGGACGCGCAAAAGCAGCGCCGTCTCGGGGCCAATCGCCCGCTCGTAGTCCGCGGCCCTGGTGCGATTCGTCGTTCCCACCTCTCGCAGGAGCGCACCCGAGCGAGCGAGCACCTCCGGGATGCGAAAGCCGTCGCCGATCTCGATCAGCTCGCCGCGCGAGACGAGCACCTCCCGGCCCTCGGCGAGGGCGGCCAGTGCGAGCAGTACCGCGGCCGCGTTGTTGTTGACGACGAGCGCGGCTTCGGCGCCGGTCAGTCGCCGGAGAATCGGCGCGATGTGGTCCTGCCGCGAGCCGCGCGAGCCGGTCGAGAGGTCGTACTCGAGATTCGAGTAGCCGCCCGCGACCTCGCGCAGGCGCTCGAGGGCGTCTGCCGCGAGCGGCGCGCGACCGAGATTCGTGTGCACGATCACGCCGGTGGCGTTGATCGCCGCCCGCAGGCGCGGCCGCTGCGCAGCTCGGAGCTCCACCAGCACACGCTCGACCAGGTCCCCGGGCTCGGCGCCGGCTTGGATCTCCTCGCGAGCGCGCGCCAGCGCCGAGCGCGCCGCCGGGACGAGGAGCGCCCTCGGCGCCGTGCCGGCGAGAC
>DASUWJ010000110.1:0-18752 GCA_036378475.1 Gaiellaceae bacterium | reverse complement strand
CGTTCGTTTGGCACAAAACCGCAGACGAGATCCTCGACAGCCTCGCCAGCTACTGCCAGCGAATCAACGACTCAGGTCACTGGCCGCCCTCGAGCAGGCGCTGCAGGCGGGCGAAGTCGCCCTTCAGCTCGTGCTCTGCCGCCCGCACGATCATCGGCGCGACCAGCCTGCCCAGGCGGCCGGGATCGGCCTCGGCCTCGACGTGCAAGAGCGTCCGCTCACCCTTGCCCTCGAGGCGGTGGTGCACCGTGAAGCGGACCGGGCCGGAGAGACCGTGCAGCGTGAACAGGCGCTCGGGCTCGTACTCGGTCACCTCGACCTCCGAGACCGCCCGGTGGCCGAGGAAGCGCCGCTCGTCCTCCAGTCTCGTGCCCACTCCCATCGGGCCCTTGGAGAGCTGGTGCGAGGAGAGGGCGCTCGACTGCCAGTCGGCGACGTGCTCCGGGTCGGTCAGGTACTCCCACACCTCGTGCACCGGCCGGGCGATTTCGACTGAGAGCTCGAACCGGACCATCGCGGCGCCCGCACGTTAGCCTCTGCGGCGATGCGCTTCGAGCAGCTGCTCGTCGTCGGCGCGGGCCAGATGGGGGGCGGGATCGCCCAGGTCGTCGCGGCCTCAGGCCGCCGCGTCTTCCTGCAGGACGCCGCGCCGGGTGCGGTCGAGCGGGCGCTCGAGGCGATGCGAGCGAGCCTGGGGAAGCTCGCCGAGAAGGGCGGGCCGCCCGCGGAGGAGGTGCTGGCGCGGATCGAGCCGGTCGAAGGGCTCGTGCCCTGCGAGCTCCTGGTCGAGGCCGTGGTCGAGGACGCGCAGGTCAAGCAGGAGCTCTTCCGGCGCGCCGATCAGACGCTTCCCGCCGAGGCGATCCTGGCCTCCAACACCTCCTCGATCCCGATCGGCTCGCTGGCGGCCGCCACCGGCCGGCCGGACCGGGTGATCGGGATGCACTTCTTCAACCCGGTGCCCGTGCTCGCGCTGGTCGAGATCGTCCGGGGCCGGGAGACCTCCGAGGCGACGGCCGCGGCGATCACCGAGCTGGCGCGCGAGCTCGGCAAGACACCCGCGCTCGCCAACGACGTCCCCGGCTTCGTCTCCAACCGGATCTTGATGCCCTACATCAACGAGGCCGCCTACGCGCTGCAGGACGGGGTCGCCGAGGCGGAGGCGATCGATACGATCGCGAGACTCGGCTTCAACCATCCGCTCGGACCGCTCGCGCTGGCCGACCTGATCGGGCTCGATACCTGCGTCGCGATCATGGAGGTGCTGCACGAGGGCCTCGGCGACGACAAGTACGCGCCCTGTCCGCTCTTCCGGGAATACCTCGATCGGGGGAGGAGCGGCCGCAAGTCCGGTAGGGGTTTTTTCATCTATTGAGCTAAAGGCGGCAGCCTTTCCGGCCGCACAACCGTCCTCGCCGAACCGGTGCGAGGTGGAGGTGGCAGTTGCGCCTTCTGCTTGTCGACGACGATCCCGGCTTGCGGGCCCTCCTGAGGGCCACCTTGGACGCGGTCGAGGTGGAACTCGACGAGGCCGAGGACGCCGTCGCCGCCGCGGCCGCGATCGAGGCGCGCCGCCCGGACGCGATCGTCCTTGATGTCGGCCTGCCGGGTCTCGACGGCCTCTCCTTCTGCCGCCGCCTGAAACGGGCCCGGGAGACGAGGGAGATCCCGGTCGTCGTCCTGAGCGGCTCGGACGGGGGCACGGCCGAGGCCGCCCAGGCGGCCGGCGCGGAGGCCTTTCTCGGCAAGCCGTTCAGCCCGCTCGAGCTGCTCGCGATCGTGGAACGGCTCGCGGGCGGGCTCTACGGGGTCCCGTTTCGCTCGACGAAGAAGCGGGAGCCGGAGGAGCAGCTCCTGCTCTACGCCCGCGACCTGCGGCACCTGCTCGAGATCGAGCGGGGGCAACGGCACCTGCTCGAGAACGCCTACCACGAGACCGTCGCCGCACTCGCGACCGCGCTCGAGACCAAGGACACGGGCACCCGGGCGCACTCCCAGCGGGTGCAGCGCTACGCGGTCGAGCTGACGAAGGCGGTCGGGCCGGAGCTCCTCGGTGACCAGGGAACCGAGTACGGCTTCCTGCTCCACGACGTCGGCAAGATCGGGATTCCGGACGAGATCCTGCTCAAACCGGCCCCGCTCGACCAGGCCGAGCGGCACCGCATGCAGACCCACACAGTGCTCGGCGAGCAGATGCTCGGCGGCGTCGGCTTCCTGCGTGGCGAGGGGCTGCGCGTCGTTCGCTCCCACCACGAGCGCTGGGATGGCAGCGGCTATCCCGACGGGCGGACCGGAACCGAGATTCCGCTCGGCGCCCGGATCTTCGCGGTTGCCGACACGCTCGACGCGATGACGAGCGACCGTCCCTACCGGAGCGCCCTGAGCTGGGCCGCCGCGGGGCGGGAGATCGTGGCCGAGTCGGGCAAACAGTTCGATCCCGACGTCGTGCGGGCGTTCGTGGGCCGGGAACGCTCGCTGCGCTCGATCCGGCGCGAGTTCGCGATCGCCGCCTAGAGCACGGGTCCGGTCGTCGTCACGGGGGGCGGCGGGATCGGCTTCTCCTGCCAGAGCACGATCTTCCCCTGCCGCACGCGCACGATCGTCGTCGCTGTCTCGCCCGGGCCGTCGCACTTCGTCTTCTGGCGGTCGCCGAGGACGAAGGTGGCCCGGGCGGTGTCGCCGTGCTCGACGATCGACACGATCGTGCCCGAGCAGGGAAGCGCCGTGTTCCAGGCGACGGCCTGCTGGTGCGTGGCGAGGTGGAGCACGAGCCGGGCCTGGACGATCTCGGCTCCGGGTGCGAACAGCTTGGCCGCGGCCTCGTTGTCGCCTGTGTTCAGGGCCTCGCTCCAGGCGCGAACGACGCTCCCCGCCGAGGGCGGCGTCGAGCTGCAGCCGCTGGTGGCGAGGACGATCGCGAGCCCGAGAGCGAACCGGAAGGCCAAAACTCCGCGACTAATATCACGCGGCATGCACTTGGAGCTCAGCCCGGAGCAGCGCGAGATCCAGGCCCTGGCGCGGGCCGTCGCCTCCGAGCAGATCGAGCCTCACGCGGCCGAGTGGGATCGCGACCACCGCTTCCCGCGCGAGCTCTTCGCCGGCCTCGCGGAGCTCGGCCTGATGGGGGTGTGTATCCCCGAGGAGTACGGGGGAGCGGGGGCGGACTTCCTCTCCTACATCCTCGTCTTGGAGGAGCTCTCGCGGGCGGACGCCGGCGTCGGGGTCACGGTCGCCGTGCATACGAGCGCCGTCACCCTGCCGCTGCTTGCCTTCGGCACCGACGAGCAGCGGTCGCGCTTCGTGCCTCCGCTCGCGCGCGGCGAGCACCTCGGAGCCTTTGCGCTGACCGAGGCCGAGGCCGGCTCCGATGCGGGCTCGCTCCGCACGAAGGCCGAGTCCGACGGAGACGGCTGGCGGCTGACCGGCGCCAAGCAGTGGATCACGAACGGTCGCTACGCAGGCACGTTCCTGCTCTTCGCGCGCACCGATCCGGCCGCACCTGGCGCGGACGGCGTCAGCGCTTTCATCCTCGATCCCGAGCACGTTCGCGTGACGCGAGACGAGGAGAAGCTCGGGCTCAACTCCTCGGTCACGAACGACCTCGTGCTCGAGGGCGCCTGGATCGGCCGGGACCGGCTGCTGCACGAGGAGGGAAAGGGATTTCGCGTCGCGATGACCACGCTCGATGGCGGCCGGATCGGCATCGCAGCACAGGCGCTCGGGATCGCCCAGGCAGCTTACGACGCGGCCCGAAACTACGCGCTCGAGCGGCGGCAGTTCGGGCAGCGGCTCGCCGATTTCCAGGCGATCCAGCACAAGCTCGCAGACATGTCCACGGAGATCGACGCCGCGCGGCTGCTCGTCTACCGCGCCGCGGAGCTGAAGCGCCGTGGCGAGCCCCACACCGAGGCGGGCGCGAAGGCGAAGCTCTTTGCCTCGGAGATGGCGCGGCGGCAGACGGCGGAGGCGATCCAGATCTTCGGCGGCTACGGCTACACGAAGGAGTTCCCGGTCGAGCGCTACTACCGCGACGCCAAGATCACGGAGATCTACGAGGGCACGAGCGAGATCCAGCGGCTCGTGATCGCCCGCTCGATCCTCGGCCTGACCGAGCGCGCGCTCGCCGAGGGCTAGCTCGGTGCGGAGCGAAAGCCAGCCTTCCCGCGGTCGGTCGGCCGGGCCGGGCCGACGCGCCAGCTCGCCCGCGCGCCGGGGGATAGGAGGATGACGCGAAAGCGGGAGGAGCCGGTCCGGCTGACCCGGATCTACACGCGCGGTGGCGACGCCGGCGAGACGAGCCTCGGCGACGGCAGTCGGGTCGCCAAGACCGAGCCCCTGATCGAGGCCTCCGGCGCAGTCGACGAGCTCAACTCGGCGCTCGGGGTCGTTCTAGCTGCGACGGACCTGCCGGCCCCTTTGCGCCCGCACCTGGAGCGGCTGCAGAACGAGCTCTTCGACCTCGGTGCCGATCTCTCGGTCCCGATGAGCGACGAGAGGAAGGAGCGGCTTCGGATCGGCGAGCAGGCGATCGGCCGGCTCGAGCGCCTCTGCGACGAGTTCAACCGCGAGCTCCCGGAGCTGCGGAGCTTCGTCCTGCCGGGGGGAACCGAGGCCGCCGCCCGGCTCCACCTCGCCCGCGCGATCTGCCGGCGCGCTGAGCGGCGCGCGCTCGCCGCGGCGAGCGAGGGCGGCGTCAACCCGCTCGCGCTCACATACCTGAACCG
This sequence comes from Gaiellaceae bacterium, assembly GCA_036378475.1. Lineage (GTDB taxonomy): Bacteria > Actinomycetota > Thermoleophilia > Gaiellales > Gaiellaceae > 13-2-20CM-68-14. The sequence goes on along the minus strand of DASUWJ010000110.1, from coordinate 14,028 downwards.
GCTCTCGGACCTCCTGTTCATCCTCGCGCGCCGCGCGAACGAGGGGCGCGAGGAGCTGCTCTGGCGTCCTGGCCTCGGCTGAGCGCGAGCGCCCTCCGCGGCCGGCCGCCCCGGCCCGGGGAGCGCTGGGGACGGGCGGAAACGCGGGCCGGCCAGTAGGCCGCGCCTACAATCAAGACCGTGGCGGCGACCGAAGACCTGCCGGAGCTCGACAAGGGCACGAGCCAGTGGCGGCGCGAGCTCTACGAGGCCGCGCCCGAGCGCCAGGGTGAGCTCTTCTCGACCATCTCGGGGCTCGAGAACGAACCCCTCTACACGGCCGAGACGGTCGCTCTCGATCCCGAGCGCGACCTCGGCTACCCGGGCGTGTACCCGTTCACCCGCGGCGTCTATCCCTCGATGTACCGGGGCCGGCTCTGGACGATGCGCCAGTTCGCCGGCTTCGGCACGGCCGAGGAGACGAACGAGCGCTTCCGCTACCTGCTCGACCACGGCCAGACCGGCCTCTCGACGGCCTTCGACATGCCGACCTTGATGGGGTACGACTCCGACCATCCCCGCTCGCTCGGCGAGGTCGGCCGCGAGGGGGTCGCGATCGACTCGCTCGCGGACATGGAGACGCTGTTTCAGGGGATCCCGCTCGACGGGGTCTCGACCTCGATGACGATCAACGCGCCGGCGGCGATGCTGCTCGCCTTCTACGCCTGCCTCGGCGAGCAGCAAGGCGTGCCGGCGAGCGAGCTGCGGGGGACGATCCAGACGGACATCCTCAAGGAGTACATCGCTCAGAAGGAGTGGATCTTCCCGCCCGAGCCCTCGATGCGGCTCGTCACCGACATGGTCGAGTTCTGCACCCGGGAGCTGCCGAGCTGGCATCCGATCTCGATCTCCGGCTACCACATCCGTGAGGCCGGCTCGAATGCGATCCAGGAGCTCGCCTTCACCCTCGCCGACGGCTTCGCCTACGTCGAGGCGGCGATCGAGCGCGGCCTCGACGTCGATCAGTTCGCGCCCCGCCTCTCCTTCTTCTTCAACGCGCACATCGATTTCTTCGAGGAGATCGCCAAGTACCGCGCGGCCCGCCGGATCTGGGCCCGCGAGCTCAGGGAGCGCTACGGCGCCAAGAATCCGCGTTCGTGGCTGATGCGGTTCCACACCCAGACCGCCGGCGTCTCGCTGACGGCGCAGCAGCCCGAGCTGAACATCGTCCGCACCGCGCTCGAGGCCCTGGCGGCGGTGCTCGGCGGCACGCAGTCGCTGCACACGAACTCCTTCGACGAGGCACTGGCGCTGCCGACCGAGGACGCTGTTCGGATCGCGCTCCGCACCCAGCAGGTGATCGCGCACGAGACGGGGGTCGTCAACACGATCGATCCGCTGGGCGGCTCCTACTACCTCGAGGATCTGACGAACCGGCTCGAGGCCGAGGCCTACGACTACTTCGAGCGGATCGAGCGGCTCGGCGGCGTGATCCCCGCGATCAAGGAGAACTTCTTCCAGCGCGAGATCGCGGACGCCTCCTTCCGCTACCAGCACGAACTCGAGCAGAAGCAGCGGATCATCGTCGGCGTCAACCGCTACGAGCTCGAGGACGAGCCGGCCGTCGAGATCCTGCGGATCGACCCGGGGCTCGAGCAAAAGCAGATCGAGCGCGTCCGGGCCGTGCGCGCCCGGCGGGACTCCGCTTTGGCCGAGGCGGCGCTCGCCCGCGTCAAGCAGGCGGCCGCCCGGGCAGACGAGAACCTGATGCCGCCGCTGCTCGAGGCGGCGCGTGCGTACGTGACGATGGGCGAGATGTGCGAGGCCCTGCGCGAGGTCTGGGGAACCTGGACGGAGACACCCGTCTTCTAGCGCGAAAGCCCTGCCTGGAGGCCCGGCCCGCTCGGCAGGGGAAGGCGGCCGCTCGCGCTAACTCCGGCTTCGATTTTCTCGTCTACTCTCAGTGGACCCCGATGAACCTCGTCCAGGACCTCTTCACCTCACGCACGCTCAACCGCTGGCTTCCCAGGGTGGCGGTCGTCGTGCTCCTGGCCGGCGTGATCGTCTACGTCGCAGTCCGCTGGTCGAACACCGCCACGCCGCTCGACACGCCGGTCTCGAGCAAGCCCGCCGTCGTCCCGGGACCGCCGCCGAGAGAGACGAAGCTCTCGGCGGGGGCGCGCCAGGTCGCGGCCGAGTTCATCCACACGGCCGTGGCGCGCAAGAACCTCGCGGCCGCCTGGGCGATCACCGGCGAGTCGATCAAGGCCGGGACGTCCTACAAGCAGTGGCTGTCCGGCAACATCGCGGTCGTGCCCTATCCGGCCGCGCCGGATGCCGGGCTGAGCATTCAGTACTCGCACCGAAACGACGCCGACCTGCTCTTCGCGCTGACGCCGCAGAAGGGCATCAAGATGAAGCCCCAGTTCTTCGAGATGATGCTGAACCGCGTCGGTCCTCCCGGCAAGAAGCACTGGCTCGTCACCTACTGGGCGCCGTATAGCCATCCGCAGGTGCCTTACCAAGGGAACTAGCGCCACGACGAGCTCCCGCGCGCATCCCGCCGACCGAGAATCTAGGCTCTAGGGGTGAGGCGGGCGCCCGGACTGTTCTCCTCGCCGCGCCGGCGCCGGCGCTTGATGATTCTGCTCGGCGTCGCCGCCGCCGCCGCGATCGTCGCCTTCCTCGTCGCCTACGAGCGAAATACGGCGCAGCCGATCGACACCCCGCTGACGAAGGGGACGCCCGTGGTTCCGGCGCCCAACCCGAAGAACCTCAGGTTCACGAAGGCCGAGGCCGGCGCCGCGATTCCGGTCGCCCAGCGCTTCGTGCGAGACGCCGTCGGGCGAAAGGACATGCACGCCGCCTGGGCGCTGACCGCGCCCGTCCTGCGGGCGAGCACGCCACGGAGCCAGTGGGATCAGGGGAACAACACCGAGATCGCTCCCTTCCCGCTCGACCACGCGCGCTGGCAGGTCGACTACAACTACCGCACGGCCCTCGGCCTGGAGATCGCCGTCTATCCGCTGCGGCACTCGAGCATCAAGGCGCCGATGGTCTTCTACATGGAGCTGCAGCGCCCGCACGGCAAGAACGGCAAGTGGCTGGTCGACCAGTGGCTTCCGGCGCCCGGGGCGGCCCAGGTCGTCCAGGGAGCCGGCAACGCGGGGGCCGACCGCTCGCTGCCCGCCCCCCCCGGACTGAGCAGCGTCTGGCTCCTCGTACCGGTCGCCTTCCTCGGCCTGGTGCTCCTGATCCCGCTGCTCCTGGGGGTTCGTGAATGGCGGCGGGGCCGGCGCGCGCGGCGCCGCTACGAGGCGAGCCTGCCGCCCCTGCCGGGCTCGCGCCCCTTCTAGCTCCTCCCCCCTCCGCGGGCCTGGGGCGCTCCCGCGTCGTCGTCGACCTCGAGCCTCATCCCGTCAGAGGCTTGCTCGAAGGTTCCGTCGAGCGGCCGCTCTCTCGGCCTGTGGGTCAGCAGCAGCCGCTTGGCGCGGGCGGCCTCGAAGGCCTCCCTCGCTTCGTCGGCGGCGAGGTGCCCGCGCGTGCCGCCTTCCGGATTCGGCTCGAGCAGGGTCGCCTCGCAGACAAAGAGGTCGGCCCGCTCGGCGAGGGCGGGCAAGGCCTCGCTCGGTCCCGAGTCGCCCGAGTAGGCGAGCACGGTCCCGTTGGCGGAGGTGCGAAAACCGAAGGCGAGCAGGTCGTAGTGGAGGACGCGTTTCGGCGTCACCTGGAAACCGGCCGTCTCGAACGGCTGGTCGTCCTCGTACTCGTGGAGCTCGAACGCGCTCGCGAACATCTCGGGGCGGCCAAGGCGCCCGCCGATCGCCTCCAGCATCTCGCGGCCACCCGGGGGAATCCAGAGCTCGGGATTCTTCGTCTCGACGCCGGGGCCGAGCGTCTGCCCCCACACCCACGGCACGAGGTCGCCCCAGTGGTCGAGATGCCAGTGGGTGATCGCGATCGCCTCGATGCTCGGCCAGGCCTCCGCCTCGCGGAGCCGGGCCAAGACCCCGGGGCCGCAGTCGAGGAGCAGCCGCGCGCCGTCGCTCTCGACCAGGTAGCCCGATTGCGCGCCGCCGGGGTTGGGCCAGGCCGGCGAGCAGCCCACGATCGTCAATTTCACGCCAGTATCACCGCCATATACTTGCCGCCCGTGGCTCGCAAGATCCGAGTCGTGATTGCGAAGCCCGGCCTCGACGGACACGATCGCGGGGCCAAGATCATCGCACGTGCATTACGCGACGCAGGCATGGAGGTTATCTATACCGGTCTCCATCAAACGCCCGAGCAGATCGTCGAGACGGCGATCCAAGAGGATGCCGACGCCGTCGGGATCTCGATTCTTTCCGGGGCGCACATGACGCTCGTGCCGCGGATCCTCGAGGGCCTGAAGGCAAACGGGGCCGAGGACGTCCTCGTCGTCCTCGGCGGCACGATCCCGGCCGAGGATGCCGTCGAGCTGAAGAGTCAAGGCGTCGCGGAGGTGTTCACGCCCGGCGCGCCGACCTCGCAGATCGTCGACTTCCTGCGCGAGAAGGTTGCGGCCTGACGATCGGGGTCGCAAAAGACGGTGGCGTCTCGGTCGTGACGATCGACCGCCAGGACGCCCTGAACGCGCTCGATCTTCCCACCCTGACCGAGCTCCGGGACCGGCTCCGGGAGCTCGCGGCCGATCCCGCCGCCAGGGTCGTCGTCCTGACCGGCGCGGGCGAGAAGGCGTTCGCCGCGGGCGCCGACATCAAGTACATGGCGCGGCTCGCGCTCGAGGAGGCGAGGGAGTGGGGGGAGCTCGGCCAGGAGACGGGCGGCCTGCTCGAGACGATGCCGAAGCCGACGCTTGCGGCCATCAACGGCTTCGCGCTCGGCGGCGGCTGCGAACTCGCGCTCGCCTGCGACCTTCGCTACGCCGCGCGGAGCGCGAAGCTCGGTCAACCCGAGCTCACGCTCGGGATCATTCCGGGCTGGGGGGGAACGCAGCGGCTCGCCCGCACGACCACGCTCGGCTACGCGAAGGAACTGATCCTGACCGGTCGCGTGGTCGGGGCCGAGGAGGCCGAGCGGCGCGGGCTCGTCAACGCGGTCTTCGAGCCTGCCGAGCTGATGTCAAAGACGCTCGAGGTCGCAGCCTCGCTGGCTTCCAAGAGCCCGCTGGCGCTCGCGGCGGCGAAGCTGGCCTGCAACCGAGCGCTCCAGGGCGCGCACGGCTCGAACCTCCGCGAGGAGAGCTCGAGCTTCGCGGCGCTCTTTTCCTCCGCGGATGCGAAGGAAGGCCTGAACGCCTTCGTCGAGAAGCGCGAGCCCGTCTTCAGGGGTCGCTGAAGCCCCCGCCTGGCCACGCTTGAGGCCCCGGCTGGTGGGCGGTCCCGCCGATAGAGTCAGGCGCCGGAATGAAGATCGCCGTCTGCGCGAAGATCGTGCCGGAGCAGGCACGGCGCCTCGATCCCGAGACGAAGCGGCTCGACCGCTCGGGGGAACTGGCGCTGAACCCGTTCGACGCCAACGCGATCGAGGAGGCCCTGCGGCTGCAGGCAGGCGAAGCCGGCTCGGAGGTCGTGCTCGTCTCGTTCGGCCCCGCGCGGGCGCTCGAGGCGCTGCGGAAGGGGCTCGCGATGGGGGCCGACCGCCTGCTGCTGCTCACGGACGAGGCCGGCGCCGGCTCGGATCTCGTCGCCACGAGCTACGCGCTCGCGCGGGCGCTCGAGCGCGAGCAACCCGAGCTCGTCCTCTGCGGCCAGCAGGCAAGCGATTCCGACGGTGCCGTGATGTGGGCCGCCCTCGCCGAGCGGCTGCGTCGCCCGCTGATCTCGCAGGTCGCAGAGCTGACCGTCTCCGACGGGAAGCTTCGCGGCAAGCGACAAACCGAGTTCGGCTACGACCTGATCGAGGCGCCACTGCCCGCGGTCGTCGGCGTCTCCGATGCGATCAACGAGCCGCGCTACCCCTCACTGAAGGGAATCATCGGCGCGAAGAAGAAGCCGCAGGAAACGGTCTCGCTCGGCGAGTTTGGCGTCGAGCCCGATCGCGCCGGCGAGGCGGGCTCGCGCACCGAGGTCTACGCGCTCGGGGAGCCGCCACCCCGCGGTGAGACCGAGCGGATCGAAGACGACGGCAGCGCGGCGGAGAAGATCATCGAGTTCCTCCTGGCTCGCAAGGCGATCTGATGTCGACCCTCGTCTTCCTGGAGCACCACGGGGAGGAGCTGCAGGCCGACTCGCTCGGCGTGCTCGGCCGGCTGGCGCAGCAGGGCGGCGATGAGGTGTCCGCCCTGATCGCGGGCTCGGGCATCGAGGGTCTCGCCAAGCAGGCCGGCGCCTTCGGGGCGAAGCGGGTCTACCTCGCGGATCACCCGGCGCTCGAGGCGCCGCTGCCCCAGCCCCGGGTCGATGTGCTCGCTGCCCTGGTCGAAGAGCAGGGGATCGACACGGTCGTCTTCGCCGCCACCGTCTTGACCGCCGATGTCGCGGCCGGGCTCTCCGCGCGGCTCGAGGCGGGCCTGAACTGGGACCTCGTCGACCTCGTCTTCGAGCAGGGACGGCCGATCGGCAAGCGGCCCGCGCTCGACGACTCCGTCCTGCTCGACGTCGGCTGGAAGGGCGAGCCACGTCTGGCGCTGATCCGCACGGGCACCTTCGAGCCGCTCGAGAGCGGTGGCGAGGCGCGGGTCGAGCCGGTCGCGGTGGGGCTGGAGGACTTCTCGACCCTGGCGACGATGGTCGAGCAGGCGCACGAGGAGAGCGAGGGCCCCTCGATCGAGGATGCCGAGGTGATCGTGGCCGGGGGACGAGGGCTCGGCGGGCCCGAGAACTTCGCGCTGATCGAGGAGCTGGCGAAGGCGCTCGGAGGTGCGGTCGCGGCCACGCGCGCGGTCGTCGACGCCGGCTGGTACCCCTATGCGGCCCAGGTCGGGCAGACCGGCAAGACCGTCTCGCCCCGGCTCTACATCGCCTGCGGCATCTCCGGGGCGATCCAGCACAAGGTGGGCATGCAGGGCTCGACCGTGATCGTGGCGATCAACAAGGACCCGCACGCGCCGATCTTCGAGTACGCCGACCTCGGGGTCGTGGGCGACCTGCACGAGATCGTCCCGAAGCTGACCGAGCTCGTTCGGCAGCGGCGCGCGGCGTGACCAGGCCCTGCGAGTTTCCGCCTCCGTTCGAGGTGGCGGAGGCGATCTCCGAGCCGACCGATCCCGAAGAGGAGCGGATCGAGGTCGGAGTTGCGATCGTAGGCGCCGGGCCGGCCGGGCTCGCGTGCGCGATCCGGCTCGGTCAGCTGCTCGAATCGGCGCCCGCCGTCGCGGAGCGGCTCGGCGAGGTTCCGGTTGCCGTGATCGAGAAGGGCAAGCAGGCTGGCTCCCACCTGCTCTCGGGCGCCGTCGTCAACCCGCGCTCGCTGCAGCGTTTGTTCGCCGGGCGAAAGCGAATCGACGAACTGCCCTTCTACGGCACGGTCGAACAGGAGTCCGTCTATTTCCTGACGCGCAAGCGCGCGCTTCGGATCCCGACGCCGCCGACGATGCGAAACCACGGCAACCGCATCGCCTCGCTCTCCGAGCTCGGCCGCTGGCTGGCCGGGCAGGCCGAGGAGGCCGGTGCGCTGCTCCTACCGGAGACCGCAGCGACGAAGCTGCTCGTCGACCACGGCCGCGTCCGCGGGATCCGGACGGGCGACAAGGGCCGCGGCAGAAACGGCGAGGAGCTCGCCAACTTCGAGCCGGGTTCCGACCTGCTCGCGCGCGTGACCGTACTCGCCGAGGGCACCCAGGGGCACCTGACGGGCGCCGCGATCGAGCGCTTCGGCCTCGCGGGCGAGAACCCGCAGGTCTGGGCGCTCGGCGTCAAGGAGGTCTGGCGCGTCGCCAGGCCGCTCCGCCGGGTGATCCACACCCTCGGCTGGCCGCTGCGGCCGGGCGCCCGCTACCGCGAGTTCGGCGGCTCGTTCATCTATCCGCTCGGCGAGGAGCTCGTCTCGATCGGCCTGGTCGTCGGGCTCGACTACCGAGACGTCGAGCTCTCGGTCCACGACCTGCTCCAGGAGCTGAAGACCCACCCGCTCGTTAGCGCCCTCCTCGAGGGCGGCGAGCGGCTCGCCTGGGGGGCGAAGACGATCCCCGAGGGGGGCTTCCTCTCGCTGCCGCGGCGCCTGCACGCGCCGGGGCTCCTCCTCTGTGGCGATGGGCCGGGCTTCGTGAACGTCCCAGCGCTGAAGGGCATTCACTACGCACTCGAGACCGGATCGCTCGCGGCCGAGGCCGCCTTCGCCGCGCTCCAGCGCGGCGAGTCTCCGGGCCGCCGCGGCGCGCTCGCTTCCTACGACGAGTCCGTCCGGCGGAGCTTCGTCTGGCAGGAGCTCGAGCAGGTTCGGAACATGCGCCAGGCCTTCGGGCGCGGCCTCTGGCTGGGCGGCGCGCTCGCCGGTGCGATGACCGCGAGCCGCGGGCGCTTCCCGCCGGGGAACGCGCGCGGCGAGCCCGATGCCGAGCAGGAGCTGCTGCGGACCGACCGCGCCAAGGACTACCCGGCCCCCGACGGCAGGCTCACCTTCGACAAGCTCTCCTCCGTCTTCCTGAGCGGCAACAAGACGCGAGACGACGCTCCGAACCACATCCGGATCCGCACCGACGTCCCGGCCGAGCTCGCCGAGCTCTGGACGCGGCTCTGCCCGGCGGGGGTCTACGCGCCCAGGGAGGGTGGCGTCGAGGTGACCCCGTCGAACTGCGTCCAATGCGGCGCGATCAGCGCCAAGGGCGGCCGCCTGACCCCGCCCGAGGGCGGCTCGGGTCCCGAGTACCGCCTCACCTGACGAGGAGCGCCAGGCTGAACAGCCGTCGGGTGGTTTCGTCTTGTACGCGTACTCCGTCGGCCGGACGCTTCGGGCCGAATTCGCCCTCACGTCGCCCGCGGAGCGTGCCCGGAGATCGGGCCGCCGTAGACTCGTAGCCGATGCCGGTCTCGCGCGACGACGTGCTCGAGGCGCGCGAGACGATCGCTGGTCTCGTCCACCGGACGCCCACCCTGACCTCTGCGTCGCTCGAGCTGCACGCCGGCGTGCCCGTCTACCTGAAGGCCGAGCTCCTGCAGCGGACGGGCTCGTTCAAGCCGCGCGGCGTCCTGAACAAGCTCGCCTCGCTGACGGCGCGGGAACGGGAGCGCGGCGTGATCGGCATCTCGGCGGGAAACCACGCCCAGGCGCTCGCCTACGCGGCCTCGCTCGCGGGGATCGACGCCCTGATCGTGATGTGGCAGGGGGTGAGCGAGCAGAAGCTCGAGGCGACGCGTGCCTACGGCGGCACCGTCGACCTCGCGGCGACCGGCCCGGGCGAGGCCTTTGAGCGGCTGGCCGAACTCATCCCCGAGACGGGCCGAACGCTCGTCCACGGCTTCGACGACCCGCTCGCGATCGCCGGGCACGGGACAATCGGGCTCGAGCTCGAGGAGGAGGTGCCGGGGCTCGACCTGATCCTCGTACCGGCCGGTGGCGGAGGCCTCGTCGCCGGGATCGCCGCCGCCTCCTCGGCCCGCGTGATCGCGGTCGAGCCGGAGCGCTCGGCGGCGCTGCACGAGGGGCTCGCGGCCGGCAAGCCCGTCACCGTCTCGCCGGACTCGATCGCCGACGGGCTCAGCGCTCCGTTTGCCGGCCAGCGCTGCCTCGAGGTCTGCCTCGCCCGGGCCGTCGGTTCGGTGCTCGTCACGGAAGCCGAGATCGAGGACGGTTTCCGCTTTTGCTACGGGCGCGCGAAACTGGCCTGCGAGCCGGCCGGAGCGGTCGCTCTCGCGGCTCTCCTCGCCGGGAAAGTCCCGCTCGAGGGGGCAAAGTCGGTCGCGATTGTTATCTCTGGAGGCAACGTCGCAACCTCCACGGCGGCTGCTATCCTGGCCCAACGATGCAGGCCGGGATCCATCCCGAATACACGCTCGCAACCGTGCGCTGCGCGTGCGGAAACGAGTTTCAGACGCGCTCGACGAAGCCCGAGCTGCATGTCGAGATCTGCTCGAACTGCCACCCGTTCTACACCGGCAAGCAGAAGCTCGTCGACACAGGCGGCCGCGTCGAGCGGTTCCAGCGCCGCCTCGAGCGGGCGCAAGCCGCCAAGTCGTAACCAAGAGCCGATGAGTGCCCCGATCGGAGGACAGGCCGTCCTCGAGGGCGTGATGATGCGCGGGGCCTCCAACTGGGCCGTGGCGGTGCGCAAGCCCGACGGCGGGATCGCGCAGGTGTCGAAGCCCGTGACCTCGCCGATGACGCGGCACTGGCTGCTACGCCTGCCGGTCGTGCGCGGTGTGGTCGCGCTCGGGGAGTCGCTCGCGATCGGCTTTCGCGCCCTCGCCATCTCGGCGAACTACGCGGCCCAGGAAGAGGGCGCGGAGGAGGTGGTGACCGAGCTGACCCGCGGCCAGTTGATCTTCGCGTTCGCGGTCGCGATCGGCTTCGCCGTCTTGCTCTTCAAGGTCGGGCCCGCCCTTCTGACCAGCTGGATCGGAATCAAGGCCGGCTGGTTCGTGATCGTCGAGGGCATGATCCGCGTCACCGTCTTTGTGCTCTACCTCTCGCTGATCTCCCTGCTGCCGGACCTCCGCCGCGTCTTCCAGTACCACGCCGCCGAGCACAAGGCGATCAACGCCTACGAGGCGGGCGAGGAGCTCGAGCCGGCCCGGGTCCAGAAGTTCAGCCTGATCCACCCCCGCTGCGGAACCGCCTTCCTGCTCTGGGTGATGGTGATCGCGATCTTCGTCTTCGCCTTCTTCGGGCGCCCCGCCTGGTACTGGCTGATCGCGACGAGGATCTTGCTCTTGCCGGTGATCGCCGGTCTCGCCTACGAGCTGATCCGCTTCGCGGGCAAGCACCCGCGTAACCGCGTCCTAATGACGCTCCTCGCGCCCGGTCTTTGGCTCCAACGCCTGACGACGCGCGAGCCCACGCTCGACCAGCTCGAGGTCTCGATCCGCGCCCTGCGCGACGTGCTCGAGCTGGAGGGCCGTGCCGACCCGGCGGCCGCCCGCGTCGAGGTGATGGCGTAGAGGGCTCGGCCGGCCTGGGCACGCACAAACCGCCCCGGCTCGCTACCGTCTAAAGCCTCCATGGGCAGTCGAGCGGCAGCTCTGGTCGCCGTCCTCGCGCTCGCGGCCGCTCTTTGCTCCGGTTCGGCGTCGGCGGCGCCGCCGTGGGCCAACGACCTGGCGCTGATCCGGCGCGGGCTCGACCGTGCGCAGGCGATGGGGCGGCTGAGCGCGGCCGAGGCAAGCACCTACCGGAGCACGGTGGCTCAGGCCGCGGGCGACCTGCCGCGGCTGCCCGGGAGCCGCTACCGCAACCTCGCGGCGGTCGTCCACGAGGTGGCCGGCCTCTGGAAGGGCTACGACGAGCCCCGCGGGCGGACCCTGTTCGCGATGCTGGCCTTCAACGTCAACTGGTTCTCGAGCCACTGGGACCGGAAAGCGGGCACGGACGTCGTCGACTACTCGGACGGCATCTGGTACCGCGCCTTTCCGGGTCTCGGCTTCCAGTTCCACCCGCTCGAGAACTTCGGCAAGCTGAACAGCTTCGTCAGCCAGCAGAACCAGAGCCGGGCCTCGCAGCTCGCGCAGGCGCTCCTGGCCCGGGCCGTGAGCCGAAACGGCGGCCTCGCGTGGGAGTACTACTTCGGCTTCGAGGGCGGCCGGCCGCCGTGGATCTCGGGGATGGCGCAGGCCGTCGCCGCGCAGGCGCTCGCCCGGGCCGGGACGCTCGTCCCCGATCCGACGCTCGTCGCTGCCTCCCGTCGTGTCTACGCCACAATCCCCTCGCTCTTGCGGCAGTCGCCGACGGGGCCGTGGATCCGGCTCTATGCCTTCAACAACGAGACGGTCCTGAACGCCCAGTTGCAGACGATCGCCTCGCTCCTCGACTACGCGGCGGCGAGCGGGGACACCGCCGCGGCCAGCCTCGCCGCACAGCTCGAATCGGCCACCGACGGCCTGCTGCCGCGGTTCGATACCGGCTACTGGTCGCTCTACTCCCTCGGCGGGCCCGAGGCGCCGCTCGACTACCACCAGTTCGTCGTCCGGCTGCTCGCGAACCTGGCCAAGCGGACGCAGGATCAGACGCTCGCGGCCTTTGCGCAGCGCTTCGGCGCCGACCTGACCGAGCCGCCGCTCCTGAAGGCCGGCACCCCGCCCGCGCCCATCTACCCCTGGCCGGCCGACGGCTACAAGGACGGGGCGCGCTACCCGTTCTGGGTCTCGAAGCGCTCGACCGTCCGGCTGGTCGTCGCCAACGCCGGCGGCCCGCTCGTCGTCTCGCGCGGCTGGCATGCGATCTTCTGGAGCCCGGGCCGGATCGCCCCCGGCTCGTACACGCCGAAGCTCGACGCGGTCGATCTCGCCGGCAACGCCGCCGAGACGGTGTTAGCGCCGGTCGAGGTGCGGCTCGATACCGAGCCTCCGACGCTCAGCGCGAAGCTCGTCGGTAGGCGCCTTTACTGGCGCGGCGCCGACGACGCTTCCCCCTGGCTGTCTTTTCGGATCACCCTGCGTCGAGGCGGCAGCGTGCGGAGGGTCTTCCTCGCGGCGGAGCCGTTTCGCGGCTCGGCCCGACTTCGGGCGCCGCGCGGCGCCTGGGCGGCGACGCTCGAGGCCTCGGATTCCTCGGGCAACGCGACGCGGGTCGTCCTCGGAACGCTCCACGCGCACGGCTAACCTCTCCTGATGGCGGCGATCGAGGCCCTCGTCCAAGAGGTCGAGCGCTCCTACGCCGAGACGCAGGAGCGAATGAACGACCCCTCCATCTACAACGACCACCGCGAGGCGGCGGAGGTCGGCCGGCGCCTGAAGGAGCTCGAGACCGCGAACAGGCTGGCGCAGGAATGGCGGGCGGTGTCGAGCGACCTCGAGGCGGCGCGCGCCGACGGCGACCTGCGCGAGCTCGTGCCGGAGCTCGAGGAGCGCGCGCTTCAGCTCGAGCAGGAGCTCAAGCTGACGCTCGTCGAGAGCGACCCGGCCGACCGAAAGGACGTGATCGTCGAGATCCGGCAGGCGGCCGGCGGGGACGAGGCGGCGCTTTGGGCCGGGGATGTCTTTCGGATGCTGACCCGCTACGCGGAGCGCCGCGGGTTCACGTTCGAGCAGCTGGAGGCGAGCCCGAACGGGACGGGCGGCTTCCAGAGCATCAGCTTCGCGATCAAGGGGGAGGGGGCCTACTCGGTCTTCAAGTGGGAGGGAGGCACGCATCGCGTCCAGCGCGTGCCCGTGACCGAGTCGCAGGGACGGATCCACACCTCGACCGCGACGGTGGCGGTGCTGCCCGAGGCCGAGGAGCTCGACGTCGAGCTCCAGGACAACGAGCTCAAGATCGATGTCTACCGCTCGACCGGACCCGGGGGCCAGAGCGTCAACACGACCGACTCGGCGGTCCGGATCACGCACCTGCCGACCGGGCTCGTCGTCGCGATGCAGGACTAGAAGTCGCAGCTGCAGAACACGACCAAGGCCCTGCGCGTTCTGCGGGCCCGCCTCTACGAGCTCGAGCGCGAGAAGCAGGCCGCGGAGCAGGCCGCCACCCGTCGCTCGCAGGTCGGCTCGGGCGAGCGCGCCGAGAAGATCCGCACCTACAACTATCCCGAGAACCGGGTCACGGACCACCGCGTAAAGCTGACCGTGCACAACCTCGACAGGGTGCTCGCAGGCGAGCTGGACGAGTTCACCGAGGCGCTCGTCGCAAACGAACGGCGCGAGGCGCTCGAAGCGGCAGCGGTTTGACGGTCGGGGAGGCGCTCGCGAGCGGCACCCAGGAGCTCGCGGAGGCGGGGATCGACACCGCGCGCCTCGAGGCCGAGCTCCTGCTCGCGAGGGCCTGCGACGACTGCGCCCGCGCACTCCTCTACCTGGAGCTTCGCCGCGAGCTCAGCCCCGAGGCGGAGAGCGGCTACGGAGGGCTGCTCGAGCGCCGCGCCAGGAGAGAGCCGCTCGCCTACATCCTCGGCCACTGGGGCTTTCGCCGCCTGACCCTGAAGACCGACCCGCGGGCGCTCGTGCCGCGGCCCGAGACGGAGATCGTGGTCGAGCGGGCGCTCGA
>DASUWJ010000109.1:0-8939 GCA_036378475.1 Gaiellaceae bacterium | reverse complement strand
GCCTTCGCATACGCGCTCGCCCACCACGTCCGCTACCGAAACAGCGACCATCGCGACCGCCGGATCGCCGCCGCCGAAGCACGACATCGCATCGCCGCCTGATGACATTACGAGTCCAACCAAGCTTCAAGGGCCACTAGGCGAGTCGCTCCAGGGCCTCGTCGATCTCCTCGTTCGTGATCGTCAGCGGCGGTGTCGCCGAGACCAGCGAGCCCCGGGGTCCGGCGGGGACGACGATCACGCCCCGCCGGAGCGCCTCCGCCGCGTCGCCCTCCCGGGCTCGCAGTAGGCCGGCGCCCCGCCAGCCGGCGCGCTCGAACAGGTCGCCCGCCTCGCGCACGCGGCCGAGCAGCCCGGGTACCTCGTCGAGGACGACGAGGGCCGCAGCCGCCGCGAGCGGGCTGCCGGCGTGGGTGTGCGAATAGACGTCTTCGCCGCCGAGCTCCCACACGGTCTCGAGCCCCTGCCGGTAGAAGAGCGCGGCCGAGATCGGAATTCCGTGGCCGAGCGCCTTGCCGATCACGAGCACGTCGGCGTACTCGGCGCCGGGCCAGAGCTCGCCGACCCGGCCGAGGCCCGCGTAGACGGCGTCGACGATAAGGAGCGCCCCACGGGCGGTGCAGCGGCGGCGCAGGATGCGCAGGAACTCGGGCGGCGGGACGCGGGCGCCGCCCCGCGCCTGGACGGGCTCCACGATCACGCAGCCGCAGCGGGCCGGCAGCGGGCCCGGATCCTCCCCGAAGCGGCGCCGGTAGACCGGGCCCGGCAGCCAGGTCCGAAACGGCAGCCGGAAGGAATCGATCGACGTTGCCGCGAGCGCGAGCAGCCCCGTGCCGTGGTAGGCGCCCTCGAAGGCCAGGATTCCGGGCTTGCCCGTGGCGAGCAGGGCCGTCCGCAGCGCGATCTCGACCGCGTCCTCCCCCGTGACGGCGAGCTTGGCCGGCCGCGGCAGCGCCCGCCGCAGCTCGACCGTGACCTCGGCCTCGGCGAGGTCGCCGAGCGCATGGACGACCGGCTGCATGCTCCAGGCCTGCAGCACGCGGGGGTTGCGGTGCCCGAGCGCGGCGACCCCGAACCCGCCCGAGAGATCGAGGTACTCGTTCCCGTCCGAGTCCCGGACGCGGCACCCCTCCGCCTGGGACCAGATCAAGCGGAGCCGTTGCGCCGCGGCAGGAGCCGTGCCAGCGTGTCCGCCGCGATGTAGCCGGCGATTTTCGGGTTCTCCTGCAGCCGCCGGAGCGAGTAGGCATACCAGTGCTCGCCGAAGGGAACGTAGATCCTCAGGCGGTGTCCCTCGCGAACGAGCTGGTCGCCGAGCGTCTCGCCCACGCCGAAGAGCATCTGGAACTCGTACTCGGTCGCGCTCAGACCGCGCCGCGCCACGATCCGGCGTCCCTCGGAGACGAGGTACTCGTCGTGGGTGGCGATGCCGACGTAGCAGCCCGCGTCGAGCAGCGCCTCGAGCGCGCGCACGAAGTTCGACAGCACCTCCCCGTACTCCTGGTAGGCGAGCTGCGGCGGTTCGAGGTAGATCCCCTTGCAGATCCGGACACTCGGCTGCAGATCCGAGAGCGCCTCGATGTCGTCGAGCGTCCGCCGCAGGTAGGCCTGGAGGACGACGCCGAGGTTGTCGTACCCCGCCTCGCGGAGCTCGCGGTAGAGCTGCAGGGTCTCGTCGGTCGTCGAGGAGTCCTCCATGTCGAGCCGGACGAAGTTGCCGCGCCGGGCCGCCTCGGAAACGACGGACTCGAGGTTCTCGCGGCAGAGGCCGTGGTCGAGCTTCAGGCCGAGGCCGGTCAGCTTGACGCTGACGTTCGAGTCGAGCCGCTGGCGCTCGATCGTCTCGAAGACATCCCGGTAGGCCTGGGCGATCGCGCGGGTGTCCTCGTCCCGGGTGATCTCCTCCCCGAGGACGTCGATCGTCGCCAGTTTCCGCTGCGCGTTCAGCGTCTTGACGACGCGGCAGGCATCCTCGAGCGAGGAGCCGGCGATGTAGCGCTGCGCGAGCTTGTGCACGACGGGCCTCGGCACCGCCGGCAGCAGCCGGGCGATCGTGCGGTCCAGGATCACGGGCGGGCGAGCATTCTAGTTGGGCGCCCCCCGCCCTACGATGGCCCCGTGGAGGTTCGGCGCCTGGACGACCCGGTGGCCTTTCTCGAGGCTGCGGGGCCGCTGCTCCTGGCGGACGAGCCGAGGCACAATCTCCTGCTCGGCCTCGCCGCGACGCTCAGGGATCAGCCCTCGACCTATCCGGAGTACGCGCTCTGGCTGGCCGAGGAGGCGGGCCGCACGGTCGGCGCCGCGCTGCGGACGCTGCCGCACAGGCTCGTGCTCGCGCGGCCGCTCGAGGAGCGGGCGCTCGAGGCCCTGGCCGGCGCGCTCGAGGGCGACCTGCCGGGAGTCGTCGGCGGCGTGCCCGAGGCCGGCACCTTCGCGGCAGCATGGTCGGCGAGGACCGGCCTCCGAGCCCGGCTCACCCGCCGGCAGGGAATCTACGCGCTCGAGCAGGTGCTCCCGCTCGCGCCTGCTCCAGGCCGGCTGCGGGCCGCTACGCCAGGCGACAGGCCGCTTCTGATCGACTGGTTTCGCGCCTTCGCGAGGGAAGCCCATGGCGAGGAGGCGATCGAACTGGCGCATCCCGAGGCGGTGGCGCGAGCCGTCGACAACCGACTCGCAGACGCGAACGCAGGCCTCGTCCTCTGGGAGAACGGAGATGCGGTCTCCTTCGCCGGCTTCGGCGGCCAGACGCCGAACGGGATCCGGATCGGGCCCGTCTACACGCCGCCCGCGAAGCGCCGGCGCGGCTACGCCTCCTCGCTCGTCGCCGAGCTTTCGAGGCGTCTGCTCGCCTCCCGCCGCTTCTGCTTCCTCTACACCGATCTCGCGAATCCGACCGCGAACAAGATCTACCGCCAGCTCGGCTACGAGTGGGTCTGCCAGTCGGCCGAGCTCGCCTTTCAGCCCGTCTAATGAGGAGCTCGTCGCTTGGTCTCGCCGCAGCGGCCGCCGGCAGGCGAGCGGCGATCCGAGCTCGCAGGCGGAAGAGGAGTGAGGCGAACTGGCTACGAGGGGCGGCGCCGGCGCACCGGCACTAGCCCTCGCGCATGAAGCCCTGGCGGGCGGCGCTGACGAGGGCGACCGCCTCGGGGAAGAGCACCCGCATCGCGTCTCGGAGCGCGATCGCCTGCTCGTCGGCGCCGCCCTCGGCCCGCAGCTGCTGCAGCGCGGCGGAGGTCAGCTCGACCGCCGTATTGAGGGTTAACGTTGCGAACTGCTCGCGCTGGGCCTCCTGCACGGACTCGGCCTGCTGGTCGGCGAACTCGCGCAGGCCGCGCATCAGCTCGTCGGGGTCGCCGCCGAAGGGAAAACCGAAGCCGCCGCCTTCCATCAGCGGCCACTGTAGCCAGCCGAGTCAGCGAAGCGGACGCTTGTAGCGCGCTTCGACGTCGTGCGTCAGGGCGGCGACCGTCTCGGAGGCCTGCTTCATCGCGGCCGCGAAGGGGGAGCCGCCCGGCCCGCCCAGGAGCTCTTCCAGCCGGCGGGTCGCCGACCCGACCGCGTCGAGATGCTGGAGGGTGGCGAGCCGTGGCGGGCCGCCGAGGGTCTCCTGGAGCGCAAGCGCAGCCTGCTCCGCCTGCTCGATCCCGGGCGGGTCCTCGCTCACGCGGAGCGCGACGAGCCGTGAGCGGAGCTCGTCGAGGTCGCCGCCGCCCGCAAGCTCCTCGGCAAGCTCGCAGAGCGCCGCGATCGAGACCGTCGCGCGCACGAGGCCGCGGTCCTCGACCGGGCGGCCCTCGTCGTCCAGGACGAGCCAGGTCGCCTGCTCGCTCTCGCGGAGGTAGGCGCACAGGTAGAGGCGCTCGCCGGGGGAGGGCTCCGCCGGGACGATCCCGCCCAGCCTTTCGCCGGCTCCCGCGAAGCGCCCGGCGGCGGCCGCGATCCGCTGCAGATCCTCGCTCAGATCCACGCGGCGAGCATAGACTCGGCCTCGTGGCCGAGGCCGCCTCCGCCCGCACGCGCCACGCGCTTCGCCTGTTCGCGCCGCTCGGGCCCACCTACGACCGCTACGCCGCACTGCTCTCGCTCGGCCAGGATCCGCGCTGGCGGCGCTTCCTCGTCTCCCGGGTCGAGGCCGCCCCCGGCGAGCGTGTGCTCGATGTCGCGACCGGCACGGGGGCGGTGGCGCTGGAGCTCCTGCTGCAGCGAGGCTGCGCCGTCGTCGGGGTCGACCAGAGCGCCGAGATGCTCGCGGTGGCGCGGAGCCGCCTCCCCGCCGCGGTGCAGCTCGTCGAGGCGAGTGCCGAGCGCCTGCCCTTCGAGGACGCCTCCTTCGACGGCCTCACCTTCACCTACCTGCTCCGCTACGTCGACGATCCGGCCGCGACGCTCCGCGAGCTCGCCCGGGTCGTCCGTCCGGGCGGCACGATCGCGAGCCTTGAATTCGGCGTGCCGCGAGGCCTCTGGCGGCCCGCGTGGCGGGCCTACGTCGGCGCCGTGCTGCCGGCGGCGGGGCGGCTCGTCTCGCCCGGCTGGTACGAGGCCGGGCGCTTCCTCGGCGACAGCATCCGCGAGTTCTGGCGCCGCTACCCGCTCGAGCGCCAGCAGGCGTTCTGGCGCGAGGCCGGGATCGAGGCCGTTCGCCATCGCGCTTTGAGCCTCGGCGGCGGGCTCGTCCTCTGGGGCCGGCGGGCATGAGCACGGAGGCGAGACCCGCGTTCTACGCGCTCGCGCCCGGCGGCTGGCGCGACTACCTGACCCTGATCCACCCGCCCTACACGCTCTGGCACCTCGGCTACGTCGTGATCGGCGCCTCTCTGGCACCCCGCTTCCCGCTCGGCCGGGTCGCGCTCACCGCGGCTGCCTTCTTCCTGGCGCTCGGAATCGCCGCCCACGCCCTCGACGAGCTGAACGGGCGGCCCCTGCAGACGCGAATCCCGACCTCCGTGCTGGTGGCGCTCGCCGCCGTCTCGCTCGGCGGCGCGGTCGCGATCGGCCTCGTGGTCGCGGTCTCGCGCGACCTCTGGCTGCTGCCGTTCATCGCCTTCGGCGGCTTCATCGTCTGCGCCTACAACCTCGAGCTCTTCGGCGGCCGCTTCCACAACGGCCTCTGGCTCGCCGGCAGCTGGGGAGCGTTCCCGATCCTGACCGCCTACTTCGCGGCCGCGGGGCGCCTGAGCGCCGAAGCGCTCCTGGCGGCCCTCTTCGGCGCGCTCCTGATCGGCGCGCAGCGGGCCCTATCGACCCCGGTCCGCGAGGTCCGCCGCCGCACCCTCTCCGTCAGCGGCACGATCGAGCGAATCGACGGCAGCCGGGTCCCGATCGGTCCCGAAACCCTCACTCGCCCCGCCGAGCGGGCGCTCTTTTTCATGGCAGCGGCGGTCGTCGCGCTCGCGGCCTCGCTGCTCGTTCTCCGGCTCGCCTGAGCCCGAATCCCTACGATCAGGGTCGTGCGGGTCGAGACGGGCGTCCAGATCGGGTTCGCGGCAGGCATCGTCCTCGCCTCGGCGGCACTCGCGGCGGCCTTTCTCGGCCGCGGCTCGCGCCGGGCCCTGGTGGCGGCGGCCGCGCTGCTCGGCCTCGGCGCGGCGGCGGCCTGGGTGGCCTTCGCCTTCAGGCTCGACCGCGCGACGGCCCTGCCGGCAGCCGGCCTGACGGTCTGCTTCGCGGCCGCGCTCGGCTCAATCGCGCTCCATGCCGGCGTCCGGCGCGCCCGCCGGATCGAGGACGAGCTCGAGGCGGCCGAGCGCAGGCTGCTCGAGCTGATCGAGCGAGAAGCCGCAGCCCGCAGCGAGGAGCTCGAGCGGACGCTCGCCCGGGCGCGTGCCGATTCGGCCTCGCGCCTGGCGGAGGAGGAACGCCGGATCGCCGACGAGCGGCGCGGCGACCTGAGCGAGCGCGAGCGCCGGATCGCCTCCGAGCTGGGGGCCTCGCTGACGCTCGTCGAGCGGCGGGTCGAGCAGCGCCTGGCGGAATGGTCGTCCGACCTCGATCGGGCGCAGCAGGCCCTCGGCGCCCGGCTGGCGGAGCTCGCGCAGAAGCAGCGCGAGCTGATCAACGACGTGCACGTGCGCCTGCAGGCCGACGCGGAGCAGCTGAAGACGACGAGCGAGGAGCAGCGTGCGACGATCAAGCGGCTTCGCGAGGAGCTGGAGCGCTCGGCGCTCGAGGCGGCCGAGGCCGCCCGCAAGGAGGTCGAAGTCCACGAGAGCGAGCGCCGCCGGGCCCTGCACGAGGTGTCCGAGCGTCTGCGCCAGCGCGAGCGCGAGCTCCGCGAGCGGGTCGCCGCCGAGGAAACAGAGGCGGTGCGCCGGATCCAGGCCGGGTTTGCCGACGTCGAGCGTCGCCAGATCGACCAGCTCGGGCGGATCGTCGACCGGACGGCCAGCCGGCTGCAGGAGGCGGCGGTCGAGCAGTTCGCGCAGGCGGTCAAAGGCTCGCGCGACGATGCCGCGCGCAGGCTCTCCCGCGAGCTCGACCGGGCCGTCGCCCAGTTCTCGCACGACGCCCAATCCGTGCTCGCGGAGCGACTGGCGCAGGTCGCGGATTCGGGTGCCGCCCGGATCGACCGCAGGCTGAGCGAGATCCTCGGCGGCATCGAGCGCCGGCGCGACGAGTTCCTGGCCGAGTACCAGCGCCGGGTCTCCGCGGCGGAGGCGGACCTGCGCGGGCAGATCCGGGCGCTCGGCGCCGATGCCGAAGCCGAGCGGGCCGTGCTCGAGGCCCGCGTGCACGAGCTCTCGCGGCGGCTCGAGAGCGCCGTTTCGGAGGCGGGAGCCGGTCTGCAAGGGGCGTTTCGAGCGGAATGAGCGGGGGACACCAACTTCCGCCGGCAGGGTTCGTCTAGACAGAAGCGAAACTGCGAGCACTCACATGGCCCAGATCACCGAGATACCCCAGGACGAGCGGACGAAGGTCGAGAGCTGGCGCCTGCACGTGCTGATGGAGGCGGGCTTCCCGTTGCCGCTGGCGGAGAAGATCGCCCACAGCGAGGCCGACCTCCATTTCGCGGTCGAGCTCGTGCGTGACGGCTGCGACCACGAGACCGCGGCGCGGATCCTGCTTTAGCCCGCCGGGCTAGCATCGACCTCGTGAAGGTCGAAGCGAGCCTCCACGGCGAGCGCAAGGTTTTCTCCGTCTCCGCGTTCAACCGCGGCGTCTCGAGCTGGCTGCAGCGGCTGCCGACGGTCTGGGTCGAGGGCGAGGTGACCGAGCTCAAGCGCCACGAGCGCTGGCAGACCGTCTTCCTGACCCTCAAGGACCCGGCGGATGGCGCCTGCCTCGACGTCTCGATCCCCCGCGGCCGGTTCGACGCCCTGCGGCTCGAGCTCGCCGACGGCGACCGGGTGCACGTGTACGGGCGGCCCGAGCTCTATGCGGCGCGGGGCGACTTCCGGCTGCGGGCGCTGACGCTGGAGCGCTTCGGGCTCGGCGACCACCTGGCGGCGCTCGAGCGCCTGAAGCGAAAGCTCGCCGCCGAAGGGCTGTTCGCGCCGGAGCGGAAACGGCCGCTGCCGCCGCTGCCGCGCAAGATCGGGCTCTTCACCGGCAGCGACGCCGCGGCCAAGCGGGACATCCTGGCCGGGCTCGCGGCCCGCTTTCCGCCCGCCCACGTCGTCGTCGCGGAGACCTACGTCCAGGGGCCTCGTGCTGCGGCCGCGGTGATCGACGCGCTTCGCCGTCTCGGCGAGGTGTCGGCGCTCGACGTCGTCGTCGTCGCCCGCGGCGGCGGCAGCTTCGAGGACCTGCTGCCCTGGAGCGACGAGCGGCTCGTCCGCGCGATCGCCGCCTCCCCGGTGCCGGTCGTCTCGGCGGTCGGGCACGAGCAGGACCTGCCGCTCTGCGACCTCGTCGCCGACGTGCGAGCCTCGACGCCGACGGCCGCCGTGCGGCTCCTCGTCCCCGACCTGCGGGAGCTGCACGAGGGGCTCGACCGCACCCGTGCCGGGCTCGCGCGCGGCGCTCATCGCTCCTTCGAGCGGCACGCGGAACGGCTCGGCCAGGCCCGCGAGCGGCTGCGCCGCGCTCCCGCGCTCCTCCTCGAGCGGCGGCGGGCCGCGCTCGAGCAGGCGGCCGGCCGCCTGCGTGCGCTCTCGCCGCAGGCGACCCTGAACCGGGGCTACGCGATCGTCCGCGCCGAGGCGGAGATCGTCCGCTCGCCGGCGGCGCTCGCGAGCGGGGAGCGGATCGAGGTCGAGGTCGCCGAGGGGAGGTTCGGCGCGCGTGTCGAGTGAGCCGACCTTCGAGGCCGCCCAGCGGGAGCTGGAGCAGATCGTCCAGCGCCTGGAGAGCGGCGAGAGCGGGCTCGACGAGGCGATCGAGCTCTGGGAGCGAGGCGAGGAGCTCTACCGCTTCTGCGTCGAGCGGCTCGACGCCGCCCAGGGGAGAATCGAGGCGCTGGCGAGTCGCGTCGAGGCGGCGAAACCCTAGCGCTTGCACTGTTTCGCTCTTTGCTGCATAGAATCGCCCTGTGGCGGACGCACCGATCGAGCTCTTGGAGCGGATCCCGCTCTTCCAGGGCTTGCCCCACAACGACCTCGCCCGGATCGCCCGTTCCTTCAAGGAGCGCCGCTTCGCCGCCGGCGACACCGTCGCCTCGGAGGGTTCCGGCGGCGTCGGCTTCTTCGTGATCGGCGAGGGGACGGCGAGCGTCGATGTCCACGGCGAGTCGCGGGCGCAGCTCGGGCCCGGCGACTACTTTGGCGAGATCGCCCTGATCGACGACCAGGCCAGGCGCACGGCGACGATCACGGCCGAGAGCGACCTGACCTGCTACGGCCTGACCTCGTGGGACTTCCGCCCGCTGGTCGAGACAAATGCCGAGATCGCCTGGAAGCTGCTGCAGGTCATGGCCAAGCGGCTGCGCGAAGCCGAGCAGCAGCACGCCTGAGCGCCTCGGAGCGCCGCTGTGAATCAGCCGGTGCCCGCACCTCTGCTCGTCG
>DASUWJ010000108.1:0-16182 GCA_036378475.1 Gaiellaceae bacterium | reverse complement strand
GCCTTCGCATACGCGCTCGCCCACCACGTCCGCTACCGAAACAGCGACCATCGCGACCGCCGGATCGCCGCCGCCGAAGCACGACATCGCATCGCCGCCTGATGACATTACGAGTCCAACCAAGCTTCAAGGGCCACTAGGTCGTGAGCACCGTTCGGCCGGGGCCGAGCTGGCCCGGGCGCTCGACCGTGACGATCCAGCCCTCGCCCGGCCGGAGCGCGTAAGGGACGCTGAGGCGGACGTTGAAGCTCTTGCGGCCGCCCGCGGCGAAGGTGCCGCAGGTGTAGAGGGTCTTTCCGCGTGTCAGGTACATCTCGTAGTAGCGGCCGCCGGCCAGCTTGGCGAGGCCGCTGACGCCGACCTCGAGCGGCAAGTTCCCGCGCGGGTCTCGCTTGCCCACCTTGATCTCGGCGGAGGCGGCGAGCCCGTTGACGCCGTGCATCGGCACGGTGTACTCGGCCGTGAAACCGTGCTGGCGGTAGCCGGCGAGGTAACCGCCGAAGAAGGCGACCAAGGCGATCGCCGCGGCCAGGGCGAGCCCCGCACCGATCCGCCGGCGGGGCAGCAGCTGAAAGACGCCTTCGTGCTCCGTCGAGGCGCGGCGCTCGATGCTCGGCTCCTCGAGCGAGGGCGGCAATTCCGGCAGCGGCCCGGTCGCGAGCAGCAGCTCGTGCGCGCGCCGCAGCCTCGCTGCCTCGGCGGCGGGGAGGTCCTCGCCGACGAGCTCGTCAAAGTCTGGCTCGCGCTTCATCGCACCTCCTCGAGCGAGTCGGCTAGGCGACCGAGCGCGCTGCGGGTGCGGGTCTTGACGGTGCCCAGGGGAATGTCCAGGAACTCCGCTATCTCCGACTGGGAGAGGCCGCCCCAGTAGGCGAGCTCGAGCAGCGAGCGCTCGTGCTCGGGCAGGCTCTGGAGGCTGGTGTGCACCCGCCAGGCGAGCCAGGAGCGTTCGGCTTCCTCGGAGGGCCCGGCCTCGTTGCTCGGTTCATCGGGAGCCTCGACCGGCGGCTCCGAGCGCACCCGCGTCCGGTCGACGATCGCGTTCCGGGCGACCGCATAGAGCCACGGCGCGCCGGGGCCGCGCTCGGGCCGGTAGCTTCGGGCGGAGCGCCAGACCGAGGTGAACGTCTCCTGCGTCGCATCCTCGGCCCGCCCGCGGTCGCCGAGGCGGCGCAGGGCGAGCGCGAAGACCGGCCGAACGAAACGGCGGTAAAGAACGTCGAATGCCTCCCGGTCGCCCCG
The DNA here is from genome assembly GCA_036378475.1 of Gaiellaceae bacterium. Classification (GTDB taxonomy): domain Bacteria; phylum Actinomycetota; class Thermoleophilia; order Gaiellales; family Gaiellaceae; genus 13-2-20CM-68-14. The sequence goes on along the minus strand of DASUWJ010000108.1, from coordinate 14,940 downwards.
GCCGATCCGCTCCAGCAATTCGCCGTCGCTGCACTGCTCGGCGGGGGCGGGCCGAGGCGCTCGGGAACTGGACTGCGCGGGCAGGTCGAGTGCGAGCTCCATCTCCTTGTCGCTACGGGTGCTCACCGTGATCCGGATTGCAGCAGACGGCCGCCGTCGACGATGAGTGAAGTACCGGTGACGAACTCGGCGCCGGCGAGATAGACGACCGCGGCGGCGACGTCCTCGGCGGAGCCGACGCGCCGTAGCAGCGTCTCGGCCGCCCGCCGCTTCGCCTCGGCCGGCGAGACGGAGACGGGGCCCGGCGCGACGCCGCAGACACGAACCTCGGGCGCCAGCGCCTTGGCCAAGACACGGGTGAGCATCGCCTGGGCCGCCTTGGCCGCGCAGTGCGCGGCGAAGGAGGGCCACGGCTGGTAGGCGGCGACATCCTCGATCATCACGACCGTGCCGCCGGCCCGGCGGAGATGGGGCGCGGCCGCCTGGGTGACGAAGAAGCTTCCCTTCGCAGTCGCGCCGAAGGCGAGCTCCCAGTCCTCCTCGGTGACCTCAAGCACGTCCTTCGCGACGAAGCCCTCGGCGGCGGCGTTGACGAGCAGGTCGAGCCCGGCGTCTGCCTCCTGCGCGGTCACCCGGTCGATCAGCCGGCGCGCTTCCCCGGCCTGGGAGAGGTCGCCCTCGGCGCGCCCGGCGGCGACGACCGACCAGCCGTCGCTGGCGAGGCGCGCGGCGATCGCCGAGCCGACCCGCCCGGTGCCCCCCGTCACGAGCGCACGCATCGCCGAGTCATAGCACGGCGCAGGTTTGCCGCCCCGCCGCCGTCAGCTTGGGGCCAGGACGAAAGGGGTGCAAACGATGAGAAAGCTCACGCTCATGGCGGCGCTCGCAGCCTTTGCCGTCGCGCCAGCCGCTGCGGCGCCGCCCTCGCTGACGCTGAAGGCCTCGCCGACGCTGGTCGGCTACGGAGCCACGACGACGCTCAGCGGCGCGCTGTCGACCGGGCGCTCGGGCCAGTCGGTCGAGATCCAGGCGCAGCAGTGCGGCCAGTCCGCGTTCAAGAAGCTGGCGGTGGCCTCCACCGGCGCCGGCGGCGCCTTCACGTTCGCGGCCAAGCCGACGAGCAACACCAGTTACGAGGCGAAGCTGAAGGCCGCAACCAGCCCGAGCGTTGCCGTCAAGGTCACACCGATTGTGGCGCTGCGAAGGCGGGCGACGGGCAGGTTCGCCGTCTCGGTGACCGCGGCCCAGTCCTTCGTCGGCAAGTACGTCGCCTTCCAGCGCCGTCGCGGCGCGAAGTGGGTGACGCTGAAGAAGGTCACGCTGGCCGCGGTGAAGACGACCGTTGCTCCCACGGAGGTCAGCAGCGCCGGCTTCCGGCTCAAGCTGCCGGCGGGCCTGCGCGTTCGCGCCGTTCTACCGGCCAGCCAGGCCGGCGCCTGCTACGGCCCGGCACGGAGCGGGGTCGTCCGCAGCTAGGTAGGCCGCAGGCCGCCGGGGCCGCGTGTCCCGGCGGCCTCGCTCGCGGTCAGGCCGCCGTCGCGCCGACCTTGCCGACCGCCCGCGCGTAGCGCTCCGCCACGGCCGGCCAGTTGACGACGTTCCACCAGGCATCGAGGTAGTCGGGGCGCCTGTTTTGGTACTTCAGGTAGTAGGCGTGTTCCCACACGTCGATCCCGAGTAGCGGCTCGTCCGAGTTCATGAGCGGCGAGTCCTGATTCGGCGTCGAGATGACCGCCAGGCCCGTGCCGTCGTAGATTAGCCACGTCCAGCCGGAGCCGAACCTGTTGATCCCGGCGGTGTTCAGGGCCTGCTTCAGCTCGTCGAGGCTGCCGAAGGTGTCCTCGATCGCCTGGGCCAGGGCCCCCTCCGGCTCGCCTCCACCCTCCGGGCTCATGATCTGCCAGAAGAGCGTGTGGTTCGCGTGGCCGCCGAGGTTATTGCGGACGACCGTGCGCTTGTCCTCCGGCAGCTCGTCCAGGATCGTCAGGATCCGTTCGACCGATTCGTTCTCGTGGCCGGTCTCCGCGAGCGCCGCGTTCGCCTTGTCCACGTAGGCCCGGTGGTGCTTGTCGTGGTGGACGCGCATCGTCTGCTCGTCGATGTGCGGCTCGAGGGCCGCGTAGTCGTACGGCAGCGGAGGAACTTCGAATGCCATCTGCCCTCCTCCTTTCTCTTCGTCTCAAGGCGAGGCTACCTCGTTCGGGCGCCCGGCGGCGGCCGGCCGCGCTCGTCGGCGCGCGAGCCGCCCCGAACGGCGCCTGGGATGCGAGTGCTTGTCGATTCCCGGTCGGCGGTTATGCTCGCCAACCGGCTCCCCGAAGAAAGGACGCGACGTGGCGACGCTGGCCTTTAACCACGAGAAGATCACCCCCCGGCAGCTCCGGCCGGAGCTCTACGAGCTCGACGGCATCTCCCGCGAGAATGTCGAGGCCCACTACAGGCTCTACGAGGGGTACGTGAACAAGCGGAACGAGATCCTGGAGCGGCTCGGCTCGGTGGAGCCGGCCGATGCCAACCAGGTCTACTCCGAGCTGCGCGCGCTCAAGCTCGAGCTCTCGTTCGCGGTCGGCGGGATCAAGAACCACGAGATCTACTTCGACCACCTGGGCGGCGACGGCGGCGCGCCGGACGGCCCGATCGGCCAGCTGATCGCGCGCGACTTCGGCTCTGCCGAGGAGTGGCGCCGGGACCTGAAGGCGAGCGGCATGGCCGCCCGAGGCTGGGCGTGGACCGCTTACGACTGGGACGAGGGCCGCCTGTTCAACTACCTCGGCGATGCCCAGAACACCTTCCCGATCTGGAACGCGACCCCGCTCATCGCGCTCGATGTCTACGAGCACGCCTACTACCTCGACTTCCAGACCGACCGCGGCTCCTACATCGACGTCTTCCTGGCGAACCTGGACTGGGCGGTCGTGAACGACTGGGTCAACCGCTACCAGATCAAGGTCTAACGCCCGTGCTCGAAGCGCTCGTCGTCGCGGGCGGCTACCTCGCCGGCTCGCTGCCCTTCGGCTACTGGCTCGTCCGGGCCCTGCGGAACGTCGACATCCGGACGGTCGGCAGCGGCAACATCGGCGCCACGAACGTCTGGCGCACCTTCGGGCCCTCGCTCGGCGTCCCGGTCGTCCTGCTCGACACGCTGAAAGGGTTCGCGCCGGCGCTCGTGGGGACGCTCCTCGCCGGCCCGTTGTGGGGGGTCCTGGCCGGCGCGGCGGCGATGCTCGGGCATTCGCGGCCGCTCTTCCTGCGCTTCGAGCGCGGCGGCAAGATGGTCGCGACCTGCGGCGGCGCCTTCCTGGGGGTCGCGCCGCTCGTCGGCGGCGCGGGCGCGCTCGTCTGGATTCTCGTCTTCGCCGCGTTCCGCTACGCGTCGGTCGCCTCGATCGTCGCGGCGCTGTCCTTGCCCGTGATCGCCGTCGGCCTGCGTGAGCCCTGGCCCGTCGTGGCCTTCGCCGCGGCCGCCGCCGCCGCCGTGCTCTTCCTGCACCGCGCGAACATCCGGCGGCTGCGCTCGGGGACGGAGACGAAGGTGCGCCTGCGCGGGCGCAAGGACCAGCCGGCCGGCGCCTGAGTCGCCGCCGACTCCCTTACCCGGCCAGCCACTCCCGGAGCTCGGTGTGGCGCTGCCACGCGCCGCCGACCTCGAGCTCCGCGCGCAGTTCGCCGACGGTGCCGAAGCGCTCGGCGAGCACGTCGTGATCATGGATCGTCTCGAAGTTGGCCTGGCGCGAATAGACGAAGTCGGAGTCCTCGAGCTCGGGATAGGTGACCAGGACCCCCCGGAGGGCGAGCCGCACCGAGTCCTCGACGAAGCGGGCGTGTCTGTGCGCCTGCTCGACGACGTGGAGCTCGTCGGGGCGCTTCAGCAACCCGTACACGGGCGCACTCATCGAGTCGACGACGATGCGGACGAGCGCTTCCGCGTTCACCGCCTCTTCGGTGCCGAGGTAGAGCGTGCCCCGCCCCCGCTGGTTGTGCGTCGCGAGCAGCACGAGCTCGAGGATCTCCTCGACCTCGGCCGCGTCGAATCCGGCCTGCTCGAGCCGCTCGCGCGAGGCTTCGCGCACGAGTCCCTGCGCACAGGGGCAGGCGTTGATCCCGGTCGCCTCGACGCCGACGATTCGGCGCAAGCGCTTCACGGAGGCCGCCGCGAGCCCGATCAGCGAGACCATCTCCTGCGTCGGGAGCCCGGTGACGGGTGTCTGCCGCGCCAGCGGGTACTGCGCGACGATCCTCACCTCGGCGCGAAGCGCCCGCTGCCGTTCGACGATCTGCGCCGCGATCTGAGCCGCGAGCTCTTCGACGAGCAGCGCCTCGTCGAGCACGACCGCCTCGATCGTTTCCTCGAACAGCTCCGGAAAGCGCGACATGTGGACGCCCTTTTGGGCCGGATCGAGGTCGACCGTGCACTCGATGTCGGCGGCAATCAGCCGCTCGTTCTCGCCGTGTCGGATCCGAATCGCCTTCCTGACGCCGGTCACGCCCGCCCGTGAGAGCCCGATCCGCACGTCGGGCGGCGAGGCTTGCAGATCGTGCGTGAGAAGATGCCTTCCGTCCGCCATCGCGACGCAACGCTACCAGCGCCCCGTTGACCGAAAACCCCAGCTTTCCGCGCCTTGTCTCGCTCGCGGCGCACGATCTACGCACGCCGCTCGCGACCGTCAGCGGCTTCGCCAAGACGCTGGCGCGGATGAGTGAGCTCCAGGATCCCGCCGACCGCTACGTGCAGATGATCGAGGCCGCCTCCGGGCAGCTGGCCGAACTCCTGGACGAGCTGGGGCTGGCGGCGCGGATCGAGGCAGGCCGGTATTCGCCGGCCCTGCGCGAGGTCGATACCCGCGAGCTCGCGGCTGCGGCGGCCGAGCGACTCGGAGCCGACCGGGTGCGGGCGAGCGGCACCGGCACGCCCGTTCGGATCGATCCCGACGCCACCAAGCGGGCCGTCAGCGCGCTGACGCGCTGCGCGCTTCGCCATGGCGGCCTCGACGAGGTCGAGGTGATCGCTGCCGGGGCGGAGCTCTTGATCCAGCCGATCACCCCCTCTGCCGCGCCGGTCGTCCTGGGTGAGGAGCTCCGTGATCTCGGCGCCGCGGTCGCGGGGCGGCTCGTCGGGGCGCTCGGCGGCTCGCTCGAGCTCGACGGCGACAGCTTGCGGGTGCGGCTACCCGACTCGCCGTGAGCGAGCTCGTGAGCGCCGAGGCCTTCGAGCAGAAGGCAAAGCGCCGCCTCGAGCCCTCGACCTACAGCTTCTACGCGGGTGGCGCCGGCGCCGAGACGACGCTCGAGGACAACCTCGCCGCGTTCCGACGCTGGTACCTCCGGCCGCGGGTGCTCGCCGACGTCGGTCAGGTGACGACCACCATCCAGGTGCTCGCGACCGAGGTAGCGCTTCCCGTTTTGCTCGCCCCGGTCGCCTTTCAGAGCCTCGCGCAGCCCCAAGGCGAGCTGGCCGCGGCCAGGGCGGCCGCCGCTGCCGGGACGATCTACTGTCTGCCGACGATCTCCGGCGTCAGCCCGGGCGAGTGCGCGCAGGCCGCTCCGCCCGGCCAGTGCTGGTTCCAGCTCTACTGGTCGCGTGACCGCGGCTTCACGCGCGAGCTGCTCGAGCGGGTGGCGGAGGCGGGCTTCTCCGCCTTGCTCCTGACCGTCGACCTGCCCGTCTTCGGCCACCGCGACCGCGAGCGGCGGAGCGGATTCGCGTTCCCGGCCGGCGTACCGCTCCCGAACGTCTCGCCCGAGCTCTTGCCGCTCGGCAGCGGTCACGGTCACATGGTCGACCCCACCTTGACCTGGCGCGACCTCGAGTGGTTGCAGGAGACGGCCAGGCTGCCGCTCGTCTTGAAGGGTGCTGAAGGCGCTGGCGCTCGGCGCCCGCGCCGTCCTGATCGGACGGGCCTTCATCTGGGCGCTCGCGGCCGCGGGTGAGGACGGTGTCCGGCAGCTCCTGGCCACCTTCGAGCAGGAGCTTGCGGGCGGACTGGCCCTGCTCGGCTGCCGCAGCCCCGCGGAGCTGACGCGGGCGCATCTCGGCCGAAGCGGCTAGTCGACGGCGCCGTGGGCGCGGAGCAGCTCCGCCAGCTCCTGGTCGCCGTTCGCGGCCGCGGCGTCGAGCGCGCTCAAGCCGTTTCGCGTCCGCGCGTTCGGGTTTGCGCCGTGCTCGAGTAGGACCAGGACCGTCTCGCGCTCTCCGGCGGCGGCGGCGCTGTTCAGGACGTGCACGCCGAGCTCGTTGTCGGCGAAGGCGTTGACGTCGGCGCCCCGCTCGGCGAGCAGGCGCACGGCCTCGGGCCCGTCGAAGAAGGCGGCGTAGTGGAGAGCCGTGAAGTCGTCCTCGGAACGCTTTCCCGCGAGCGCTGGATCGCCGTCCAGCAGCTCGCGCAGCCGCTCTGTCTCACCGAGGGAGGCCGCCTCGAAGATGTCGAGCTCCGCCCCGGCGGCGAGCTCGCGGGCGCGCCGCTCGTCGCCGCGGTAGAGCGCCTGCAGCAGCTCGCTCACTTGAGCAGCTTGGAGAGGCGGCGGTCCTTGAGGATCCGCCCACCGGTCTGGCAGTCGGGGCAGTAGTAGACCGTGTGCTCCTCGTAATCGACCCGCGCGATCGGAGCGCCGCAGCGGTAGCAGGCCTCCCCGAGCCTGCCGTGGACCCGGTAGACGTGCTTGTCGGTCCTGCCCTGCCGGCGAAGCTCGAGTCCGCGCTCGAGCTCGGCGTCGATCGCGTCGGCCAGGCTGCCGAGCTCCCCGTCGTCGAGCTCCTGCGAGAGGGCGTAAGGCGAGAGGCGAGCGTGGTGCAGGATCTCGTTCGCCCAGGCGCGGCCGATCCCGGCGAGTGCTCGCTGGTCGCGAAGCAGCGAGTGCAGGCGCCGGGAGTGCGCTCCGCAGATCTCTGCGAGCGCCTGCGGCCCGAGGCCGAGCGCCTCCGGGCCGAGATGCGCCAGCTCGCGCTCGGCCTCCGCTGGGCTCAGGAGCCAGACGCCGGCACGTTTTTTCGCCCCGGCCTCGGTCAGGACCAGTGTCCCAGCCCCTCCGAAGCGAAGCCGGAAGGCAGGCGTCTTCGGGCCCGCCTCCCCGGCGCCGAGAAAGCGCAGCCGGCCCGCGCTCATCAGGTGGATCAGCAGGACGAGCTCGCCGTCTTCGGTCGGGAAGAGGAGTCGCTTCCCGCGCCGTCGCACACCCGCCAGGCGCCGGCCCTCGAGCGCCGAGAGCGGCGGCTCGAACGTCTTCAGCGTGGCGATGTGTGCCGGGCCGGCCTTTTCGATCGCAGCCACGCGCACGGGCTCGTCGAGGGCGGTGCGCAGCGCTTCCACCTCGGGCAGCTCGGGCATCTACGCTCCTGCCTCCATGCAGGCGGTCAGCGTAGCCGTGCGGCGCGGGAAGTTCGTCGAATCCGTGCACCTCGTGCATGCGGTTGCCGTGCAGGAAGGGGCCGTCGTGGCGGAGGCGGGAGACCCCGGCTTTCCGAGCTCGCTTCGCTCCTCGGCGAAGCCCTTCCAGGCCCTGCCCCTGGTGCGCTCACGCCAGGACTTGAGCGACCAGGACATCGCGATCGCGTCGGCTTCCCACCACGCCCGACCCGAGCAGATCGAGGCGGTTCGCCGCCTGCTCGAGAAGGCGCCGGCGAGCGAAGACGAGCTCGAGGTCGGCCTGCAGGAGGGGCGCCCGCCCGAGCGGATCTACCACAACTGCTCGGGCAAGCATGCCGGCATGCTTGCCTGCTGCCGGGCGCATGGGTGGGCCGCCCAGGGCTATCGGCTGGCGGGGCACCCGCTGCAGGAGGCGATCCTCGCGGAGATCGCGGGGGCGGCGGAGCTCGAGCCGGGCGAGATTGAGACCGGGGTCGACGGTTGCGGGGTCGTCTGCTTCGCGCTGCCGCTCGAACGGGTCGCCTTCCTGTTCTCGCGCTTGCGGCTTCGTCCGGGCGGCCAGCGCGTCATTGCCGCGATGCAGGCGGAGCCCCGCCTCGTCGGCGGGGCGGGCCAGCCCGACACGGACCTGATGGAGGCGCTCCCCGGCTGGATCGCCAAGGGAGGCGCCGAGGGGCTGCTCTGCGCGGCCGGCCCGGACGGGCTCGGCATCGCCCTCAAGGCCGTGGACGGGAGCTCCCGGCCGCTCCGGCCGGCGCTGGCGTTCTTCCTGCGTCGGCTCGGCCACGAGCTCGGCGAGGAGTTCGGCCGGGTGCCCGTCCGAAACAGCCGCGGCGAGACCGTCGGCGCGCTCGCCGTTTCGAGCTGAGCAATTTCTTCCAAATTCCGTCTTTCCGCGCTAACATCCCGCCCGCGCGGGAGGGAGCCGGAGAAGCTGGCCTGGCTCTTCACGTGTCTGACTCGGTCTTGCCGCCAAGTCCAACAGCACGCGAAAGCCGGAGGTTCGATTGCTCACAGTCGAGATCTCGCTCCCGGAAGTCGAAGAACTCCAGAAGCTCGTGCAGGAGGGGCTGGAGAAAGGAGTCCTCAACTACGACGAGATCGCCTCCGGGCTCGACGAGGTCGACCTGAGCAAGGAGCAGATCGAGGACTTCTACACCTACCTGATCGATCACGGCGTCGATCTCGTCGAGGGCGAGACGCACAAGCATCCGCCCCACGAGCAGCCGAACCTGGCCGAGGAAGAGGTGAAGACGCCGAAGCTCGACCTGACGGTCGAGCCCTCGCTCGACTCGCTGCGGCTCTACCTGCGCGAGATCGGCAAGGTGCCGCTCCTGACCGCCGACCAAGAGGTCTATCTGGCGAAGCGGATCGAGCGTGGCGATATGTTCGCGAAGACGCAGATGATCGAGGCGAACCTGCGCCTCGTCGTCTCGATCGCCAAGTCGTATCTCGGGCGGGGCCTGAGCTTTCTCGATCTGATTCAGGAGGGCTCGCTGGGGCTGATCCGCGCGGTCGAGAAGTTCGACTACCGCAAGGGCTACAAGTTCTCGACCTACGCGACGTGGTGGATCCGCCAGGCGGTGACACGGGCGATCGCCGACAAGGCCCGGACGATCCGGATCCCGGTGCACATGGTCGAGAAGCTGAACAAGGTCGTCCACATCGAGCGCCAGCTCGTCCAGCGGCTCGGCCGCGAGCCCCGTCCCGACGAGATCGCCGAGGAGCTCGAGATGACGACCGCTGAGGTGCGCGAGATCCTGCGGATGGCCCAGCATCCCGTCTCGCTCGAGAAGCCGATCGGCGAGGAAGAGGATTCCGAGCTCGGCGACTTCGTCGAGGACGACCAGGCCGAATCACCCGACGAACAGGCCTCGCTCTCGCTGCGCCGCGAGGACATCGAGCTCGCCCTTGCCTCGCTGCCCGAGCGCGAGCGCAAGGTGATCGAGCTTCGCTTCGGTCTGACCGGGGGACAGCCGTGCACCCTGGAGGAGGTCGGCAAGGCCTTCGGCGTCACGCGCGAGCGCATTCGCCAGATCGAGAACAACACGCTCAAGAAGCTCGAGTCGCTGCCGGAGGCGCAGGGCCTCAAGGACTGCGTCTAGGCCGGCTGTCAGCCGCCGGGCGTGAAGCTCGGCAGCTCTGCTTTGACCGAGATCGGCCGGCCGTCCTGCAGGTAGCCGGGGCGGTCTGTGTGGAAGCGGAGCGTCCAGGGTGCCGTCCCGTTCACGGAGATGACGATCGTTCGCTGCCCGGCGGGCCGGACAACGACGTTGCGGCGGTAGCCGGGCCCGGCCAGCTGCAGCAGCGTGCGCTCGGTGTTGCGCGGCAGCCAGAGCCTGAGCCTGAGCGTGCCGCGGACGCGCCGACCGTGGGCGGGCCAGAGCGTCAGGTGGCCTGCCTGCGCGAGCCAGCCGTCGAAATAGAGCCCGCCGACGAAGAGGGCGAGCCGCGGCGTCCCCGCTGGGCGCCAGAGCTCGTAGTCGGCGCCATGCGCGACCCGGGTTGCGCCGCGGAGCTCCGCCCGGATCGCGTAGTTCGAGATCGCGAGCGGAGCGCGGAGCGTCCTGCCATTGACGACCAGCCGCCCGTCGGCGGCGGGATGGACCCGCTTGGTGACGAAGGCGTCGATCGGCGAGGCCTGGTCGAGGAAGAGCACATCGGCGAGTGACTCGTTCCAGAAGAGTTCCTCGTGTGCGCGCGCATGGGGGGTGCCTGGCGTCTGAATCAGGAGCACGTGCCGCAGGCCCGAATGGTCGATCCAGCGAGCATCGGGTGGCAGGTAGGAGGCGCGCACCGAGCTCGCGACGTGGTGATCGAAGGAGATCGAGCCCGCGGAGGCCGCCGCCGCGAGCAGGAGCGCGAGCGCGAGCGCGAGCACGGCCAGCCGGGCTCGCCAGGCAATCGCGGCGGCGAGCACCGAAAGGACGGCGGCGACGATGGCGACGACGAGCGAGCCGTTGGCGACGCCGATCGCGTGCTCGAGCCTGAAAACACCGATCAGGAAGGGCGAGTCCTGCTTGTTGTCGGCGACGCTGTAGGAGGCGAGCGGGACGCGCGCCGAGATCGCGAGCAGCGAAACCGCGAAGAGCGCGGTGACGAGCCGGGCCGGGCGGCCGCGGCTCAGGTAGAGGCAGAACCAGGGCAGAACGAGCGGCAGCAGTGCCATGAAGTAGCGCTCCTGGAACCGGGCCGAGCCGTTCGAGGCGTAGAGCGAGGTCTCCGCGAACAGGATCAGGACCAGGCCGATGGTGACGCCGGCGAAGGCCCCTTCCTCGCGCGAGCGCGGGCGCGCGAGCCCGTAGCCGAGGCCGAGCACGGCGCCCGGGATGAGGACCCAGCCGGCGCAGTAGACGAGCAGCATCGAGTCGGTCGCGACCCAGTGAGCGATCGCGCCGAGCCGGACATGCAGGCTGACGATGCCGTTGTAGTAGCCGAGCGCCCGGCTCGGACCGAGCGCCGCGAGCGCGGCGAGTGGTATGGCGAAGATCAGCCAGGTCAACCGGAACCGGCGCAGGGCAGAGCGGAGGCTCCAGCGCTCGACCGCCAGAGCGCCGAGCACGAAGACGAGCGGCAGCAGCGCGTACTGGATCCGCGTCAGGGTGGTGGCCACGGTCAGCAGCACGAAGGCGAGCTGGGCGCGCCTCGTCGGCCGCGACAGCGCGGACACCGCCGCGTAGAGCGACGCCAGCGCGAGTGGATAGGCGAGCGGGTCGGCGAGCACGAAGGAGACGAAGAAGAGGTCGGGGGAGGCGACCGCGAGCGCGGCGGCGGCGAGTGCGAGCTCGGTGCCGAGCCCGAGCCGCCTGGAGAGGAGGTACACCGGGATCGCGGCGAGGGACATCGCGAGCGCGTTCTCGGTCTGCGTCAGGCGGTAGGCGAGGAGAGGATCGTGGAAGAGCCAGAAGGGCGCCGCGAGCAGCGGTTCGAGGATCGCGGGGAAGTGCGCGGGCGCGCTTCGGATCAGGGGGCGGCCGTGCTCGGCGAGGGAGCGGGCGATCGAGCCGTAGATGTACTCGTCGGGGAAGTAGAGCGGGGTCGCATGGTTCAAGGCAGTTGCGAGCCGGATCAGGAAGCTGGCGCCGACGATGCCGGCGAGCACGAGCCTGGCCGGGACGGCCGAGATCCTGGTCAGCCCGAAGGGCAGCCGCAGTTCGTCGAGTTTCCCCGCCGGGAGATCGATCGCCACGGAGTTCTCATCGGCAACTCCGGGCTATCCCTTGAAGGAGGGATGCGCTCGGCTAGGGAGCGGCGCTGGCGCCGTCTCCGTTCGCCCGCTCCACGGGCACGAAGAGGCGGCAGTGCGGGCACTTGAACCCTTCATGACGCGAGCCTCCGGACAGCAGCCGGCCCGCGAAGGGTTTCTTGCAGTGCGGGCAGATGATCTGCTGCTCCGGGGCTGCCGGTGACTCGCTCACGTCAACGAAGCTAGCAGAGCCCGAGAACCCTCCCCGGAGGGATCGACGCGCTCCCCGCCGTCGCCCATACTCCGTCTTCGGTCTGCGGCCATGAGACTCGATCCGAACACCCATGCCTTCGTGATGGCGACGGCGTTCCTGACGTCGATCTGCTTCGCGCTTGCCGCGATGCAGGTGATCGCACTCGCGATTCACTTGTTCGTCCCAGGCGCCGGCTAAGCGGCCGAGCGCGAGCGGGTGGGCCAAGCGCGGCGACAGCCCGTGTTGTCCGTCGTGCGCAACGCCCCGCGGCGATGGACACCGGCGAGCCGAGCCCAGCCGTGAGATTCGGCAGCCCGAGTCGGACCGAGACTTCGTCAGGCAAGATCCCGCACTTGCGACGAGGGTACCCTGAGGTGAGCGAGGAGCGCCCGGCAGCTCGAGTGAGGACGGCGACCAAGGCATGAGAGTCGAGATCCTGTTCCTGGCGGCGTTTCTGGCCTGCGCCGTCGAGATGCTCGAGGCGCTGACGATCGTGCTCGCGGTCGGCCTGACCCGCGGCTGGCGCTCGACCCTCGTTGGCGTCGGGGCGGCTCTCCTCGCGCTCGCGGCCGTGGTGGCCTCGCTCGGCCCGGCGCTGACCGTACTCCCGCTCAACGCGCTCCGGCTTGTCGTCGGGGGTCTCCTGCTCGCCTTCGGCCTGCAGTGGCTGCGCAAGGCGATCCTGCGCGCCGGGGGCTTCTTGTCCCTTCGCGACGAGAGCGCCGCCTACGCGCGTGAGCGGGAGCAGGCCCTGCAGGCCGCGCCCGAGCGGCGGGCGGGAGTCGACTGGTATTCGTTCACGCTCTCGTTCAAAGGTGTCTTCCTGGAGGGACTCGAGGTCGCGTTCATCGTGATCTCCTTCGGCGCCGACGGGCGACACGGCGTTGTCACCGCCGCCGCGGCGGCGGCCGCCGCGCTCGTGATCGTCGCCGTCACGGGAGTGCTCGCTCGCGCGCCCTTGAGCCGCGTGCCCGAGAACACGCTCAAGTTCGCCGTCGGCCTTTTGCTCACGAGCTTCGGCACCTTCTGGGGCGCCGAGGGCGCCGGTGTGTCCTGGCCCGGCGGCGATGTCGCGATCCTCGGCATCCTCGCCTTCCTGCTCCTCGTCTCCGTCGGATCCGTCAGCCTGCTCCGCCGCCAGCCCGGCCCGGCGAGAACGGGTGGCGCGACCGCGGGCGGGTCGTGAGATACGCGATCGCCTTCGGGCGCTTTTGGTACGGGTTCATCGTCGGCGACGACTGGACGGTCGCGCTCGGCGTGGTGGTGGCGCTCGGCCTGACCGCGCTCCTCGCCCACGACGACGTCACCGCCTGGTGGCTGCTGCCGCTCGCGGTGGTCGTCCTGCTCGAATCGTCCCTCTGGCGCGCGCGGCGCCGCAAATAGCCCCGCTTTAGCCTTTGCTCGAGCTCGCCCCGGCCTCCCTCCTCAGTAGCCGGAGCCCGTGCTCGTCGTCGTCGTCGGGCCGCTCGTCGTCGTCGGGCCGGTGCCCGCGGGGGCGCTGGTGGCCTTCAGCTGGCCACGGATCTCCCCCTGCGGGTTCAGCTTCGTGTGGACGTTGACGTAGGCACCGCCGCCGATCAGGGCGTGCAGCAGGGCGACGTTGCCCCCGATCGGGCCCTGGAAGGAGCCGCTGGCGTTCGGTTTGCAGGGAGCACAGAGCGGAATCACGATCGGTCCCGGTCGGCCGGGCGGCGCGAGATGGACGTGGGCCATCGTGGCCGGGCCGCTCAGATGAGCGAATGAGAGGTGCCAGGCGAGCGTGCCGATCTTGCCGTGGAGCGTGATCGTCGCGCTGAACGAGCCGCTGGCCCCGCTCGCTCCCTTCGGCTTGGGAACAGCCTGTGCGGTCGTGAGCGTGGCCGTCAGCTTGTAGGCCTTGCTCGCAGTCCCCGTCGTCGAGGGTGCGGTGGTCGTTGCCGCTGTGGTCGTGGCCGCGCTCGTCGCGGGTGCGGCCTTCTTCTTGCCGCCACAGCCAGTCGCGGTGATCGTCATTGGCACGATCACGAGCAGGGCGGCGGTCGCTCGCAGGAGTCTTCGCATCGCGGGAGCTCCTCTCGGAATTCGGTCGCCCGTCGTTATTCCCTGGCTGAAGGCGATCTAAGCGCAGCGAGCCCAAGTCGTGCGGGATGGCGCAGCCCCAGCCCATCGAAAGGGCCTCACGGGGCGGCCCCGCGCCGGTGATCGTCCGCCAGGGAGACCCCGCTTTGGGCCCGCACGAACGGATCGGCGTGCGCGGCCGAGAGGTCGGAAGGCCAGTCGCGTGGATAGTCGCCAAGGCTCTGCCGCTCGCCGCCAGGAACGCAGAGCTCGACCGAGATCCGTTCCCCCTCGATTCGGATCAGGTTGTAGGCGGGGTCGGGGAAGCCGCGTGTGCGCAGGGTGGAGACGGTGCCCGAATTGACGAGCAGCATCCCGGCAATCGGCCAGACGTAGGGCACATGCCGGTGCCCCGAGAGCACGATGTCGACGGCGCTTTGACGAAGCAGCGAGAGCACGTCACCCGCGTCGAGCACCTGGTTTCGCTCGCGGCCGGTGCCGGGGACGGGGACGAGGTGGTGGTGGCAGACGAAGACGCGTACGTCGGCCGCGCCCGCGAACCCCTCTGTGATCCAGCCGTAGTGCTCACGGCCGATCTCGCCCTCGTCGAGGTCGGGCTTGGAGGAGTCGACGGCGACGAGCGCCAGCTCGACCCCGTTGCAATCGCGGCGAAGGCGCGTGTCGCGGGCCCCGAAGGTGTCCTCGAAACGGAGGTAGCCGACGTTGCGGGCATCGTGATTACCCGGCACGCTCACGATCTGCTCGCAGCTCAAGGCCGCGAGCTCCTGCTGGACGAGCGGGTACTGGTCGGAGTAGCCCTCGTCCGTCAGGTCGCCGGCCACGACGACGATGTCGGGCTCGCTCGCGTTGACCTCGGCGATCGCGCTGCGCAGGAGCGCTTCGCGGTAGCGGGTGCCGCCGACGTGGAGGTCAGAGAGCTGTGCGATCAGCACGGTGCGACAGTCTCACCTCCCCGCTAGACAGGATGGAGCCGTAGCCCCGCGGGGCGCGGCGTCCGATTCGCTAACGAGATTGGTCGGCGCCTACGCATCTGTCGTGGGTTGCCGGAGTGGGTCCGGTAGAGCCACATACGGAGGTCGCCG
>DASUWJ010000107.1:0-3751 GCA_036378475.1 Gaiellaceae bacterium | reverse complement strand
CGACGTCGACGAACCGCGGGGTCGCTGGCGCGTCTCGGCAGCCGTAGCGAAGACGGGACGGCCTCGGTGGGTTCACGTGCCCGACGTGTTGTTCGAATCCGTTTCCGGGCTTCTGGCGCGCGACGATCGCCTTCCTGAGCGGCAGGTCTTCCAAAGCTTCAGAGCCGACCGCTTCCGCACGGCACTGATGCGAGCCTGCACCGCCGCCGGCGTCCCAGCGTTCCCGCCGCACGATCTCCGACACCGACGGGTGTCGCTCCTGCACCTCGGAGGTATGCCATGGGCTCGGATCGGCGAACTCGTCGGGCACGACGACCTCGTGACGACTGCTCGAACGTATACGCACGTCGTCGTCGACGAGCGCGAGCTCGACTACGCGGAACTTCTCGCGTGATTTTCGGCGCAGAAGCGAACCGCTAGGAACATCACGGACGAGCGAGCCGATCGAGAAACGCCCGCACGTCCTTCAGCAGCATCAGCAAGTGCAGCGGGTCAGTCGGTGATTCCTCGAACCCGTACTGCATGTACCACGCCTTCGCCGCCTCGTGCTTGGCGTGGACGAGCAAGACTCGGGCGCCGATCGCGTCGGCGGCTTCGAGGCACCGCAGCATGACGTCCTGGAGCAGCGATCGACCGAGGCCTGCGCGCTGGTGCTCGCGGTCGACAGCGAGGCGCGCGAGCAGGATCGCCGGGACCGGTCTCGCTCGTGGCTGCCCCTTGAGCGCTCGCTCCGTCGCGGCTTCGGGCGCAACCTGCGCGGCAGCAAGAGCGTAGTAGCCGACTACCGTCTCTCCATCTTCGAGCGTGGAGACGAAGACGCGAGCAGAGCCCACCGCGTGGGCGCTGCGGGCGTGTCGCTTCAGCCACTCGTCGAGGGTCGGCTCGCCGCACTCGAAGTCGTCGAGGCGGTGATGCCTCTCTAGGCGCTCGGGCGACCGGTACGCCACCCGCTACGCGCTGAACACGCTCGGCTTCGAGAACAGTCTCGCGAGACCCGGATTGTCACGCGGCGAGCGATCGAGGATATCGACGAACCGCTCCCAGTCCTCGCGCTCGAGCGCGAACTCCGTGCGGTCAGCGAGCAGGCGTTCCGCCTCCAGGACCGCGGCGTCGACGACGAAGTCGGTGAGCGTCTGATGCGACGTCGCCGCAGCCTGTCGCACGAGCCGGTCGGTCTCGGATTCCACGCGGAAGTCCCAGCGTTCCCTTACTGCCATGGGCTTAGTGTACACACAGTTTCCGTACAGTGCCAGGCCGCGAGAGACGCCTTGCCGCCGGCTCGGGTGGGTCGGATCAGTACGGCCGAGCGCGTGGGTGCAGCCCCCGGTGCAGACCTCGCGCTAGAAACGACGTCATTTGCAGGGTTGTTCGAATCCCGTATGCGCCTCTCAGTGGTACGAGGCCAGGCCGTTTTTGGCTTGGCTGACCGGATGATTGGTGACAGACCGGTCTGGATGAGGCGCACGCTCTCCTGCGAGCGCCCGCACCGTCCGCACCCGCTCCTGTCCTGCGTACTCTGCAGGCGTGGATGGGGGCGAGCGCTTCGGGCCGTTGCGGGAGCGGCCTTTCCGCCTGCTCTGGTTCGGGCGCACCTGCTCCGCGGTCGGCGACTCCCTCATACCGGTTGCTCTCGCATTCGCGGTTCTGACGATCGGTGGCGGCGCGTCCGGGCTCGGCATCGTCCTCGCCTGCTTCACGATCGGTCGTGCCGCGGCAATGGTCGTCGGCGGCGTCTGGGCGGACCGGCTGCCGCGGCGAAACGTCATGATCGCGGCCGACCTCGTCCGGCTCGGTACCCAGTCCGCGACCGCAGCCCTCCTCCTCGGCGGTGCTGCGCACGTGTGGCAGCTCGCCGTCTTGCAGGCAGCCGCCGGCGCTGCGGGTGCCTTCTTTAACCCGGCCTCGACCGCTCTCCTCCCTCAGGCGGTGACGGCGGCACGCCTTCAGCGGGCGAATGCGCTCCTCTCGCTCTCGCAGAGCGCGACGAACATCTTCGGGCCCGCGCTGGCCGGCGCGATCGTTGCGGCGGCCAGCCCGGGCTGGGTGTTTGCGATCGACGCGGCGAGCTTCGTGGTGAGCGCCACGTTCGTAACCGCAATGCGCGTCGAGGCGCACGTGCGCCCAGCTGCCCAACGCTTCTGGAGCGACCTAGGTGATGGCTGGCGCGAGGTACGGCGACATCGCTGGCTCACAGCCGGCTTCCTCGGCTTCGCGCTCGGCAACGTAGGGATCGGCATGTATTTCGTGCTCGGCCCACTTGTGGCTCGCCAGCATCTCGGAGGCCCCCAGGCGTGGGGGCTAATCCTCACCGCTGGCGCAGTCGGAGGTGTGCTCGGCGGTGTGCTCGCCTACCGGATCCGGCCTCGCCACCCGGTCGCCGCGGCTTTCGCGATCTGGGCGCTGGGAGCGCTACCGCCCTTCGCGCTCGTGCGGCCATTCCCGCTCGCCGCGATCATGGTCACGAGCGTCATCTTCGGCGGCACGATCCTGATCGGAAATACGCTCTGGGAGACAACGATGCAGCAGGAGGTTCAGCCGGACCGACTTGCACGCGTTGTCTCGATCGACTGGCTCCTCTCGCTCTGCCTGATGCCTGTCGGTCAGGCGGCCGCCGGCGGACTCGCGTCAGCACTCGGAGTTCGAGCAACGCTCATCCTGGCGGGGACGCTCATGAGCGTGCCCAGCCTCGTCGTACTCGCGTTCGTGCGCGAGGTGCGGCGCCTCCGGCGCAGGGAGCAGCCGCTCGCGGCGCTCGCTGGCAGCGGTTGACCTGTGCTGAGCGCGAGCTTGACTGCCCCACGTTATTTGCCTCGAGCTGTCGCGGCTCAGAGCCCGAGGACGAGCATCAGAGCCTCGTCGACGGAGCGAAGCTCGTCCGCGTCGAGGCGCCCGGCGGAGCGACCAAGGCGCTGCGGATTGACCACGGTCGTCTGCTCGACAAGGACGCGCGTCTCCTGACGCCCGAGAGCGATCGTGGGCCGAAAACTCGCCGGGAGGGCGCTTGTCGACGTCGGCGAGACGAGGACCGTGCTGAGGGCGAGGAACTCATCAGCCTGGACGACGATTGCATAGCGAGCCCCACGCTGCTCATGGCCGCGCGCGCCTCGAGGCGCCGGCAAACGGAAAACCTCGCCGCGGACCACTCAGTCTGAGAGCGGCGGAGCGAGCCCTGCAAGCTGCTCCCGGACGATCCGCATCTCCGCGCGGTCGCGCTCGTCGGCTGCTAGGAGTCTAACTTCATCGCGGATCGCCGAGCGCACCCGCCGCCGGTTGGCCGCCTCCCGGAGAGCCGTGCGCACTGCCTCGGAGTCGGTCAATCCGTCACCGCGGATGATCTCGAGCGCCGTTGCCGATGCGTCGTCGAGTCGAACGTGAAGCGAACGTCCCATTTCTAAATCGTAGTACAGATCGTGCTACATGGCTCTGCTAAGCGCGTCGTGTACGGGGCTCCAGCGGGCTAGGGGAGTGACGACGGGCGGGCGGAGAGGGCTCGCCGGAAAACTGTCTTGTCGAGCGCGCGCGCTCGGCTGGGTCACCGAGCGCGGAGCCCGAGGCTAGGCTCTGGCGGGTCTTCATGCCGCTCTTTCGCTCATTTGCTGGCCGGCAGCTCGCGGTTGATCTCGGCACGGCGAACTCGCTCGTCTTTCTGCGCGGCGAGGGGATCGTCGTCTTCGAGCCTTCCGTCGTCGCCGTCGACGACCGAACCGGCGCGGTCCGGGCGGTCGGCGCCGAGGCGCGGCGGATGATCGGC
>DASUWJ010000106.1:0-10222 GCA_036378475.1 Gaiellaceae bacterium | reverse complement strand
CCGGGGCGAAGCGTCAACCGAGGCGGCTCGTCTTCGGCGCGGGTCCGCTCCCCGAAGGCCTCGAGCTCGAGCTGCTCTCGGGCCCGCTCGTGGCGGAGCTGGCGCGGCTCGCCGAGGAGGGAGTCCAGTCGCTCCTGCTCGAGGGCGGGGCGACCCTGGCAGGCGCGTTCCTGCGCGCGGGCGTCCTGGACAAGCTGCTCGTCTTCCTCGCGCCGTGGCTCTCGGGAGAGGGGCCGACCCTCTTCGCCGGGCTCGACGAGCCGCTCGAGCTGCGCCGTTTGGAGACGCGCACGGTCGGAGAAGACCTCCTGCTGACGGCCTATGTCCACGAGCCCTGAGCGCACGCGGGCCGACGACCGGATCGTGCACGCGATCTCGCGCTGGCTGGCGCGTCACCTCTCCGATCACGAGCTTCGCGCCGAGCTCGCCGCGATCGATCCGGGCGAGCTGGCGCCGAAGCAGGCCGAAGCGGTCCGCGAGCTCCAGCAGGAGCTCGACTCGGGTGCCGGGCGCGCCAGCCTCGAGATGATCGCCCGGGAGACGGTCGAGGCGGTCGCACTCGGCGGCTGAGCGGGCTCCGCCTCGGATCGGGACGATCAGCCCGCCGCGTAGGCTTTGCCCGTGTTCACCGGGATCGTTCGCGAGCGGGGCAGGGTCGCCTCTGCCTCGAACGGCAGGCTCGTGATCGAGAGCGGCCTCGAGGCGGCTGTCGGCGACTCAGTCGCCGTCGACGGCGTCTGCCTGACCGTGGTCGAGCGCCGCGAAGGCCGGCTCTCCTTCGACCTGCACCCGGAGACACGCGCGCGGGCAAAAGCGTTCCGTGCCGAGGTCAACCTCGAGCTCCCGCTCCGCGCCGGCGAGCCCCTGGGCGGACACTACGTCCAGGGCCACGTCGACGGCGTCGGCCATGTCCGAGCGAGCGAGCCGGAGGGCGGGGGCCGGCGCCTTTGGATCGAGGCGGCGCCCGAGCTCCTGCGCTACTGCGTCGAGAAGGGCTCGGTCGCGGTCGACGGTGTATCGCTGACGATCGCCGAGCTCTCCGGCGGCTCGTTCGCGGTCGCGCTCGTGCCGCATACGCTCGCGGTGACGACGCTGGGGCGGCTCGCGCCGGGCGACGAGGTGAACCTGGAGGTCGACCTGCTCGCGAAGTACGTCGAGCGCCTGGTCGAGCGGTGAAGCTCCGGCCGCTCTACCGAGTCGAGTTCTCCCTACGCCGAGCACTACAAGGTGGGCGGCCCCGACGTGGGCGGGATCTCCCTCGCGCAGGGGACTTGCGAGGGGGCGCTCGCCGGCCGCTTCCGCGGCCTCAACCATCCACGCCTGCGGCCCGACGACGTCTACCTGCCCGACTTCCAGGGCGTGATCGAGAACGAAGACGGCGCCCGCTTCGCCTTCGACCTCCGCGGCTACGGCCGCCCCCGCGACTACGGCCGCGAGGTGGCGGGCGCGATCTTCCATTCCACGGGCGACGAGCGCTACGGGCGCCCGAACGATACGGTCGCGGTCTTCACGGGCGAGTCTCGCGAGCGGGTCGTCCGGCTCGAGGTGGCTGAGCTCGTCTGGGAGCCTGCCGCCGATTGAGCCAGGGTACGATCCAGCCGATGGCAATCGAGCTCGAGAAACGCGCACCGTTCGCCACGATCGAGGAGGCGATCGAGGACATCCGTCAGGGCAAGTTCGTGGTCGTGGTGGACGCGGCCGATCGCGAGAACGAGGGCGACCTGACGATCGCCGCGCAGTTCGCGACCCCGGAGGCGATCAATTTCATGGCGATGCACGGGCGCGGGCTGATCTGCCTCTGCCTGACCGAGGAGCGCTGCGACGAGCTCGGCCTGCGTCCGATGACCGAGCGCAACGAGACGCCGTTCGGAACCGCCTTCACCGTTTCGATCGAGGCGCGCGAGGGAGTTGCGACGGGCATCTCGGCCCACGACCGATCACGCACGATCCAGGTCGCGATCGACCGGACGAAGGGCGCAGCCGACCTCGTGCGGCCGGGGCACGTCTTTCCGCTCCGTGCCCGCGACGGCGGCGTGCTGCAGCGGGCGGGGCAGACGGAGGCCGCCGTCGATCTCGCCCGGCTGGCAGGACTGATCCCGGCAGGGGTCGTCTGCGAGGTGATGAACGAGGACGGGACGATGTCCCGCGTCGAGGATCTGATTCCCTACTGCGAGGAGCACGGTCTGAAGCTGGTCACGGTCGCCGACCTAATCGAGTACCGGCGCCGCCACGAAAAGCTCGTCGAGCGGACGACGGCCGTCCGGCTGCCGACCGCCTACGGCGAGTTCACCGCGGTCGCCTTCCGCGAGACGCTGACCGGCAAGCACCACCTCGCGCTCGTCAAGGGCGAGGTCGAGGGTGCGGAGGCCGTGCTCGTCCGCGTCCACTCGGAGTGCCTGACCGGCGACGTCTTCCACTCGCTGCGCTGCGATTGCGGCGAGCAGCTCGAGCAGGCGCTGCTCCAGCTCGCCGGCGAGGACCGTGGGGTGTTGCTGTACATGGCGCAGGAGGGCCGCGGCATCGGCCTGCTGAACAAGCTCAAGGCCTACGAGCTGCAGGAGAGCGGGCTCGACACCGTGGAGGCGAACCTCGAGCTCGGCTTTCCGGCCGACGCGCGCGAGTGGGGGATCGGAAACCAGATTCTCGCCGACCTCGGCCTGACGACGATCCGGATCCTGACGAACAACCCGAAGAAGCTCAGCGGTCTCGCCGGGTTCGGGCTGACCGTCGTCGAGCAGGTGCCGATTGAGGTGCCCCCGAACGCGGAGAACAGGCGCTACCTCGCGGCCAAGCGCGACAAGCTCGCCCACCGGCTTCACCACCAGGACTTGCGCTTCGAGGAGCCGGAGCCCGCGGAGTGAGCGACCAGCGCTGGCCGGGGGAGGAGCGGATTGCCGGCACCGGGCAGCAGAAGCTTGGTTCCGGGCTGCCGCCGGAGGAGGAGGTCGAGGCAGGTCCGGGCGAGGAGGAGCCGGCGGAGGCCGAGGCGGCGCCGGCTGCCGAGCGGGTGCCTGCTGGGAGCGCGGAGGACGGGCTCGACACGCCCGTCCCCGAGGAGGGGGAGGACTCGCCGGCTGAGGAGGACGAGGACTCGCCTGCCGAGGAGGACGAACTGCCACGGCTTCGCACCGCCGGACATGCCGACGGCGGCTTGTCGGTCCCCGACGGCTACGGCCTGATCGAGGGCTCCTCCGAGGGGAGCCGCCGGGCGGTCGGGATCGTGGTCGGGCGCTTCAACGGGGAGGTGACGAACAGGCTGCTCGAGAACGCACTCAACGAGCTCGAGCTGGCCGGCGTCCTGCCCGAGGCGATTACGATCGTCCCGGTCCCCGGGGCGTTCGAGCTGCCGCTCGGGGCGATGGCACTCGCCAAGTCGCGTCGGTTTGCCTGCGTCGTCGCCCTCGGCTGCGTGATCCGCGGCGAGACGCCGCATTTCGAGTACGTCGCGAGCGAGGCCGCGAGCGGCTTGCAGCTTGCAGGACTCGAGACCGGCGTGCCGATTTCCTTCGGCGTCTTGACGCTCGACTCGGCCGACCAGGCCGAGACTCGCCTCGGCAAGGGCGCGGAGGCCGTCCGGAGCGCGCTCGAGATGGCCGACCTGTTCGGCCAGCTCCGGAGCGCCACGAGCGCTGGCTAGACTGGAAGGGATGTCGAAGGTCTGCGCCATCTGTGGGAAGAAGCCGTCTTTCGGCCACAACCGGAGCCATTCGATGGTGGCCACGAAGCGGCGCTTCAACCCGAACCTCCAGCGCGTCCGCGTCCTCCTGGACGGCAAGGCGACGCGCGCCTACGTCTGCACCCGCTGCCTGAAGGGCAACAAGGTCCGCAAGGCGATCTAGGGGTCCAGCAACCCCTTTCGGCGCCGCTCGCGTCTAATCCGACGATGGAGCGGGCTGAACCACAGCTCTCCTCGTCGCTCGGGCGAGTCACGATCTCGACCTTCGCGATCGCCCAGATCGTCGCGCAGACCGCGGCGCGCTGCTACGGGGTCGTCGGGATGGGCGGCGGGGCGCGAGCGCGGGTCGGCCGCCTGTTGCCGCGCATGCGAGCGACGCAGGGGATCTCCGTCTCCGGCAACGGCGAGGGCGTCTCGCTCGAGCTGACGGTCGTCGTCGAGTACGGCCTCAATCTCGCTGAGGTCGCCGCCACGATTCGCTCCCAGGTCCAGTACGAGGTCGAGCGTCTGAGCGGCCTGCGGGTCAGCTCGGTGGACGTCCACATCGAGGACGTCCGCCAATCCGCATGAGCGATCGCGACACGGCCCTGGCGCTCGTTCGGGGCGCCGCAGGGGCGATCGAGCTCGGCCGCCAGCGGATCGACGACCTGAACGTCTATCCCGTCCCGGACGGCGATACGGGCACCAACCTCGCCTTGACCGTGCAGGCGATCGCCCAGGCACTCGAGGCCTCGCGGGCCCGCGAGCGCTCCGAGCTGGCGCGCGAGGTGAGCCGCGCCGCCCTGCTGGGTGCTCGGGGCAACTCCGGCGTCATCCTCTCCCAGCTCGTCCGGGGCCTCGCGGAGTCACTCGCGGAGGCCGAGCCGCTCGACGGCGCGGCCGTGGCACGAGCGCTGCGAAGCGCCTCCGATGCCGCCTACCGGGCCGTCCGGCAGCCGGTCGAGGGAACGATGCTGACCGTCAGCCGCGCTCTCGCCGAGGAGGCCGAAACGTCCGCTAACCTGCCCCTGTCGGCCCTCCTGGCGAGGCTCGTCGAGCGCGGCGAGGAAGCGGTCGCGGAGACACCCGACGAGCTCGAAGTCCTGCGCGAGGCGGGAGTGGTGGATGCAGGCGCGGCGGGCCTGGTCGAGCTTCTGCGCGGTGCCTCAAGCGCGCTCGTCGGAAAACCGCTGGCTCCCGGCCCGGCGGTGACGGCCGAGCCGCTGCCGGTCGCGCCTGTCCACCAGGAGCTCTCGCGCTATCGCTACTGCACCGCCTTCGTCGTCGAGGGCGAGCTGGAGCCGGTGCTGCTCGAGCGCGAGCTCGAGCCGCTCGGCGACTCGCTGCTCGTCGTCGGCGACAGCAGCGCCGTCAAGGTGCACGTGCATACGGACGACCCCGGCGCGGCGCTCGCGGTCGGGACCCGCGCGGGTTCGATCGAGAACGTCGAGATCGCGAACATGCACCGGCAGACCGAGGCGCGAGAGCGCCGCCTGCTGGCCGCTGTCCCGGACCGGCCCGAGCTCTCCGCCGCCGTGGCCGTCGCCGCCGGCGAGGGGAACCGGCTCCTGTTCGAGAATCTCGGCTCGGCGGGAGTCGTCGAGGGCGGCCAGACGATGAACCCCGCCGCGGCGGAGCTCGTCGCGGCGATCGCCGCCGCGTCGGCCCGGGAGGTGGTGCTGCTGCCGAACAACGCCAACGTGCTGCTGACGGCGCGTCAGGCCGCCAAGCTCGCGGGCAAGCCCGTCGAGCTCGTGCCGACGACCTCTATCCAGGCCGGACTCGCCGCCCTCGTCGTCTTCGATCCGGCCCGCACGGCGAGCGAGAACGCGGCGGAGATGGCCGCAGCCGCCGCACGCGTCGCGACCGGCTCGGTGACGCGCGCCTCCCGCGACCTTCGCCTGAACGGTCATGCGATCAGAGCGGGGGAGTACCTCGGCCTGCTCGAGGACGAGCCTTTCACCGGCGGCGCCGACTTCGACAGCGTCGCCCGTCAAGTCGTCGAGCGGCTGCTCGACCAGCCGCGCGAGCTGCTGCTGCTCTTGACGGGGGAGGAGCAGCATGAGGTGGCGAGGCTCGTCGGGGAGCTCGAGCACGTCAACCCGGGGCTCGAGATCGAGGTGCACGAAGGCGGCCAGCCCCACTATCCGCTGCTGGCAGCCGCGGAGTGAGCGGCTAGATTCGGCAGCGTGCGGGAGCCGATCCGAGTCGTTTTGGTGGAAGACAACCGGGTCTTTCGGGAAGGGCTCGAGCTCGTGCTCGGCCTGCGCTCCGAGCTCGAGATCGTCGGCTGGGCCGAGGACGGCGCCGATGCCGAGACCGTGGCGCGGGAGCTTCGCCCAGACGTCGTCCTGATGGACTACCGGCTGCCCGTCGTCGACGGCGTCGCCGCGACCGCTGCAGTGCTCCAGGCTTCGCCGGAGACCGCGGTGATCGGGTTGACGGCGTCGGCGAACGTCCGCGAGCGCAAGGCACTCCGTGAGGCCGGGGCGGTGGACTGCCTGGGCAAGGACGACGAGCTCGACGAGATCGTGGCCGCGATCATGCGTGCCGCCGGTCGCGAGCCCTGATGGGCGCGGAGCTGACGCCGGCGAACACTGCGATCGTCGTCGACTCGACCGCAGACTTCCCCCAGGCGTCGCGGCGCTACCCCAACTGGCGGATCGTGCCGCTCTACGTGCGCTTCGGCGGCGAGAGCTTCCGCGACTACGTCGAGCTGAGCCCGGCCGACTTCTACCGGCGCCTGCGCGAGCCGACGCTGATCCCGACCACCTCCCAGCCGACGCCCGGGGACTTTCTCGAGACGTACGAGCAGCTGCTCGTCTTCGACCGTGTCTACTCCCTGCACCTCGCGGGCACGCTCTCGGGCACGGTCGAGAGTGCCAGGCAGGCGGCAGCCGAGCTCGGCGAGCGGATCCGGGTCGTCGATACCGAGACGGCCTCGGCCGCGATCGCCATGCTCGGGCTGGCGATCCAGCGCCGGCTCGAGCGGGGCTCGAGCGAGCAGGAGATCGAGACGCTGATCGAGCGCCACCGAAGCGGCTCGCAGCTGGTCTTCACGCTCGACACGCTCGACTACCTCGCCCGCGGCGGCCGAATCGGCCGCGCCGCGGCGTGGACCGGGCAGCTCCTGAAGGTGAAACCCATCCTGACGATCCGCCACGGCGAGGTGGTGCCCCTGAAGCGCGTCCGCGGCAACCAGCGGGCGTTCCTGGAGTTCGTCGCCGCGTTCGCGGCGAGCTCGGCCGACCAGCCCGAGCTTCGCGTCGCGATCGCCCACGCCGATGCTCCCGGCCGCGCGGCGGCGCTGAAGGAGATGGTGCGGCAGACCCGTCCGCTGGCTCAGCTCGAGCTCGTCACGAGCCTCGGCCCGGTCGTCGGGACCCATGCCGGACCGGGCACCGTCGGTCTCTTCTGGTTCACTGACGCCTGACGCGTGAGGGGCTTCGCCGGGAAGGAACCGCCGGATCGCTGGCCGCCGACCCGCGGCCGGGCGCGGCCCGAGGCGCTGGAACGCGGGCTCGAGACGCTGCCGGGCGTCGGCCCCGCCCAGAAGGGCAAACTCGGGAAGCTCGGTCTGCGCACGCCGCGGGAGCTGCTCGAGCACAGGCCACGCAGCTACCAGCAGGCGCTCGGGCAGACGGCGATTGCCGATCTCTTCGGGCCCGAGGAGGCGGTGATCGCCGGCGAGGTGCGCCGGGTCTCGCTTCGACCGACGCGGCGGCGGCTGACCGTGCTCAAGGCCGCTGTCCGCGACGAGAGCGGCGAGATCTCCGCCGTCTGGTTCAACCAGCCCTGGCTCGCCGACAAGCTGCGGCCGGGGACGAGGCTGCGGCTGCGCGGCCAGCTGCGCCGGAACGAGTTTCACGTTCGCTCCTACGACCTCGACGGGGCCTCGGCGACCGCCGATTTCGCCCCCGTCTACCCGGCCGGGGAAGAGGTGAGCTCCGAGCGCCTGCGCGTGCTCGTCGAGCAGGTGCTCGGCGAGGCCCGGGACTTCGGCGATCCGCTGCCCGCGTCGCTGCGCGCGCGCGAGCGCCTTCCCTTTCGCTTCGACGCGCTCGTTGCGCTCCACCGGCCGCGCGACGCCGCGGAGGCCGAGGCCGCGCGGCGCCGGCTCGCGCTCGACGAGCTGCTCGTCCTGCAGACCGGGCTGGCCCGGATGCGAAGGGGAGGCGAGCAGGCGCAGGCGCCGGCGCTCGGGCGGCCGGGCCCTCTGCTCGAGCGCTATCGCTCCGTCCTGCCCTTCCGGCTGACGAGAGACCAGGAGCACGCGATCGCCGAGCTCGACGCCGATCTCGAGGGGACGAAGCCGATGCAACGGCTCTTGCAGGGAGACGTCGGCTCGGGGAAGACGGTCGTCGCGCTCTACGCGCTCCTGCGGGCGGTCGAGGCGGGGAGGACGGGCGCGCTGATGGCGCCGACCGAAACCCTTGCCGAGCAGCACTTTCTCACCGTCGAGCCGCTCTGCGCGCAGCTCGGCGTCCAGGCGGCGCTCCTGACCGGGTCGGTCAAGTCGGAGGTTGCGGGCGCCCAGCTGATCGTCGGCACGCACGCGCTGATCCAGGAGGGCGTCGGCCTCGGGGAGCTCGCGGTCGCCGTCGTGGACGAGCAGCATCGGTTCGGAGTCGAGCAGCGGCAGGCCCTCGCCGAAGGACGGAGCCCGCACGTCCTGCACATGACCGCGACGCCGATCCCCCGCACGCTGGCGCTGACCGTCTACGGCGACCTGGCTGTGACCGAGATCGCGAAGCCACCCGAGAATCGCAAGCCGATCGTGACCAGCTGGGTGACGGAGGAGCGGAGCGCCGAGGCCTACCGGCGCCTGCGCAGGCATCTGGACGCCGGCCGCCAGGCCTACGTCGTCTGCCCGCTGATCGAGGAATCCGAGACCTCCCAGGCCCGCGCCGCCGAGGTCGAGGCGGAGCGGCTCCGCCGCGGCGAGCTCGCGCGCTACCGCGTCGGACTCCTGCACGGGCGGTTGCGACCCGCCGAGCGGCGGGAGCTGATGGCGCGCTTCAAGGCGCGGGAGCTCGACGTGCTCGTCGCCACGACGGTGATCGAGGTCGGAGTCGACGTCGAGAACGCGACGATCATGATCGTCCAGGAAGCGGACCGCTTCGGGCTCGCGCAGCTGCACCAGCTCCGCGGGCGTGTCGGCCGAGGCGGCGAGCAGTCCTACTGCCTGCTCGTCTCTCGGGCCAAGGAGGAGCTGACCGACAACGCCCGCGAGCGCCTACGGGCGCTCGTCGAGACGACGGACGGGTTTGAGCTCGCCGAGAAGGATCTCGAGCTGCGCGGCGAGGGCCAGCTGCTCGGCACCCGGCAGGCCGGCCTGTCCGAGCTTCGCTTTACGCGCCTGCGCGCGGACCGCGAGCTGCTCGAACGGGCCCGCGTCCTGGCCGACGAGCTCGTCGAGCACGAGGGGCCGCTCGAGGACGAGCTCGAGCGCTTCTTCGCGAGCGCGACGCAGGCGCTCGCCTGACTCGATCCCGGGAGCACGCCCCGCCGCGGTCCCGCTGCCGGCCCGCGCGCGGCACGATGCCGGGATGAGGATCATCGCCGGCTCGCGGCGGGGCGCGCGCATCTTCGCCCCGAAGGGAGCCGAGACGCGTCCTACCGGCGACCGTGTTCGCGAGGCCGCCTTCAACCTGATCGGCCCGGTCGAGGGCGCCTCCGTGCTCGACCTCTTCGCGGGCAGCGGCGCGCTGGGACTCGAGGCGCTCTCCCGCGGTGCCGCGACGGCGGTCTTCGTGGAATCCGAGCGCGAGGCCTGCCGGGCGATCAACCGCAACCTCGACAAGCTTGGCCTGACCGGGGCGACCGTGCTCCGGCGCGATGCGCTGCAGGCCCTCGCGGCGGAGGCAAGCGCCGGGCGCCGCTACGATCTCGTGCTGGTCGATCCGCCCTACCTGATGTTTTCTTCCCTGCAAAACAGCCTTTCCGGACAGCTGCCGGCGGTTCTCTCCCCGGGCGGCCTCGTCGTCGTCGAGACGCACGCACGCGAGGAACCGGTGCTGGCGTCGCTGGCGGAGCGGACGAGCCGCCGTTACGGCGCCGCCCGGATCACCCTCTTCGAGCACCCGTGATCACCGCCATCTACCCCGGCACCTTCGATCCCGTCACGAACGGGCATGTCGACGTGATCGAGCGCGCGGCGGGGATCTTCGATCGGCTCGTGATCGGCGTCGTCGGCAAGCCTCAGCACAAGCGACCGATGTTCACGCTCGAGGAGCGGGTCGGCTTCCTCCAGGACGCGCTCGCCGGGCTGGCGAACGTGGAGGTCGAGGTCTTCTCCGAGCTGGTCGTCGATTTCGCGCGCCGGTGGGACGCGAAGGCGATCGTCAAGGGCCTGCGCGTGATCTCCGACTTCGAGTGGGAGTTCCAGATGAACCAGCTGAACCGAACGCTCGCGCCCGAGGTCGAGACGGTGTACGTGATGGCGAGCGCCGAGGTCAGCTTCGTCTCCTCGAGCGGGGTGAAGGAGATCGCCTCCTTCGGCGGAAAGGTGGACGGCCTCGTGCCGGCGGGAGTCGCGAGCCGGTTTGCCGAGCTGTTTCCGAACGG
>DASUWJ010000105.1:0-37079 GCA_036378475.1 Gaiellaceae bacterium | reverse complement strand
ACGGTTTGTGCTGATGGTGAACCGAGAGCTGGCCCGCCCAGACGCGAGCCGCCCCGATTCGCGAGGTCGACGAACCGACGCTTCGACCGCTTACGCCGAGGCGATCCGCCACGAGCCGCACGGACGGGACGAGCTCCTCGTGCAGCAGCTGCTGGAGCACCGGCGCTTGATCCAGCGGGCCGTGCCGACCCGCCTGTTCGCGGCCCTGGCCGAGGGACGGCTGGTCAGCCACTGCGAGCTCTATTCGGCAGGGGGCGTCGGCCAGGTTGAAAACGTGGCTACGCTGCCCGCCTTTCGTGGCCGTGGCCTCGCCACTGCCCTCGTGGAGTGCGCGGTCTCCGAGTCGCGTGCGGGCGGCAACGAGCTCACCTTTCTCGTCGCCGGCGCAGACGACTGGCCGAAGCTGCTGTACGAGAAACTCGGGTTCGAAATCGTGGGCCGCTACGCCCGCTACCTGAGGAGGCTGTAAGGCCGCTTAGGAGCCGGGAAGCGCCTTGAGCGCTTCGGCGAGGCGCTGCCGCTTCGTCAGCACGCCCTCGAAGAGATCGCCGTAGCGCTGCACCCGCTCCAAGACGACGTCCATCGTGAACGCCCGCGGGTCGAGGCCCGCTTCGACCTCGTCCCAGCGAAGCGGAGTCGAGACCGGGGCACTCGGCCGTGGCCGTACCGAGTACGCGGAGGCGATCGTCTTGCCTTCC
This sequence comes from Gaiellaceae bacterium, assembly GCA_036378475.1. Lineage (GTDB taxonomy): Bacteria > Actinomycetota > Thermoleophilia > Gaiellales > Gaiellaceae > 13-2-20CM-68-14. The sequence continues at coordinate 36,381 of DASUWJ010000105.1, read as the reverse complement.
CCGTTTTGGTTGGCGTCGATCAAGACGCCTCGCCGCTTTGCCTTCGACCACTGCGTGGTCGCGAGCTTCGGCTGCGTGCGAGCGATCGCGCCGGCGACGATCTCCGCGAAGCGCCTGGTGTCCTCGTAGGTGTGCCGGCGCTCGAGCGGGACGAGGACGTGCATTCCCTCCGCGCTCGATGTCTTCGGGAAGGAGTCGAGGCGCAGGGCGTCCAGGGCCTCCTTGACGATCAGCGCCACCTGCACCGTCTCCTTGAAACCGACCTCCGGCGAGGGGTCGAGGTCGAAGAGGACGAAGTCCGGCCGGTCGAGCTTGTCCCGGCGCGAGTACCACGCGTTCATGTCGATGCAACCCATATTGGCCATCCAAAGCAGCGCCAGCTCGTCGTTGACGAGCGGGGCGTTGATGAAGCGTTTCTGGCGCGGCGAGTCCCGCGTCGTGACGAGGATGCGCTCGGTCGGGATCCACTCCGGCATCCCCTTCGGCGCGTCCTTTTGGAAGAAGGCCTTCCCTTGCCAGCCGTCCGGGTAGCGACGCAGCGTGAAGGGGCGGTCGCGCAAATGGGGGACCAGAACCGGCGCGACGGCCTCGTAGTAGGCGAGCAGGTCGCCCTTGGTGATCCCCTCCTCGAGCCAGAACACCTTGTCGAGGTTGGACAGCCTGAGCACCCGTTTGCCACGCCGAAGCTCCTCCCGGATCGGGAGTTCCCGCCGCACCTCGTCCGCCGACTTGTCCGCGCGGAGACCCTGGTAGGAGGGTGCCCGCAGGCGTCCGTCGTGCGTCCACTCCGCGAACTCCACCTCGCAGACGAGCTTCGGCTCGACCCAGACGACGTCGCCCTTGCGAATCTTTGGCATCTTGGGCGGCGCTCGAAACGGCGGCGTCTTTCGCTCGAGCGGACGCAGTTTCGCGAGCAGCTTTTCGATCTCCTCGGCGGTGAAGCCGGTGCCGCAGTTACCGACGTACTCGAGCTCGCTCCCCCTCCGGACCGCGAGGACGAGCGAGCCGAGCGTGCCGGCGCGGCGTCCCTGGCCTTTCGTGTAGCCGGCGATGATGAACTCCTGCCGGCCGTGGGTCTTCAGTTTGAGCCAGTCGCGGCTCCGCTTGCCGACGGCGTAGCGTGAGTCGGCGCGCTTGGCCAGGATCCCCTCCAGCCCCTGCTTCTTGGCCGCCTCGAACAGCGCCTCGCCGTCCTCGAATGCCGCCGAGAGGCGAACGGTCCGGTTGCGCCGGTCGAGTAATGCCTCGAGCCGCTGCCGCCGCTCGCGGAGCGGCAGCTCGACGAGGGGAGTGCCCTCTAGCTCGAGTAGGTCGAAGACGAAGTAGACGATCGGCGTTCCCGGCTTCCCCTGCTGCATGGCCGAGAAGCTCGAGCGTCCCTCCTCGTCGAGCGCGCACACCTCTCCGTCGAGCACGCAGTCGGGCGTCTTCAGCGCCTTGACGAGTTCCTTCGCGACGTTCGGGAAGCGCGCGGTCAGGTCGTTGCCCCGGCGGCTGGTCAGCCTCGCGACGCCCTGGGAGACTTGGGCGATCGCGCGATAACCGTCCCACTTGACCTCGAAGAGCCAGCCCGCTCCCTTGGGGATCGAATCGCCAAGCGTGGCCAGCATCGGCGAGTAGTCGGCGCGCCTTCCCGCTCGCGGCGCGGCCTCCTCCTCCCGCTTTCTCAGCAGCAGCCAGTTCTTCGGATCGCCGTCGAGCTTCGCCGGCACGAGCGTCCAGGTTCCGTTCAGGCGCTCGCCTTGGAGCCGAACGGTCAGACCGCCGTCCGGCTTTTCCTCGACCAGCTCGTAGCTCCCCCGGTCCCAGAGCTCGACGAGTCCCGCCCCGTACTGGCCGGCTGGAATCTCCCCCTCAAAGTCGGCGTACTCGAGCGGATGGTCCTCGACGTGAACCGCGAGCGCGCGCTGGCCGGGTTCGAGCGGCACTCCCTTCGGCACGGCCCAGCTCGCGAGGGCGCCGTCGCGCTCGAGCCGAAAGTCGTAGTGCAGCCGCCGTGCATCGTGGCGCTGGACGACGAAAATCGGGGCGCGCGCGCGCCTGCGGCCCCGGCCGAAAGGCTCCGGTGTCCGTTTCGGATTCCGCTTGCGCCGATAGTCGCTTAGCCTCTCTGCCGGCACCGCCCGCAGACGCTACCCGCCGCCGACGACCGCCGGGAGGTCACACCTCGCTAACAGTTGACAAATAGAGGGCTCGATCCGGCTTGCCGACCCGACAGCGGGCCTCTCTTCAAGCCTTTCCCGCGGCCTCGGGGCCGGGGGAAAAGGCTGTGGATTCTGTGGATTTACGGCGTGTTCGCGCTCTCGAGTGCGCCGATCGCGCGGAAGCGGGCGCGGCGTTGCCGGCGGAGCTCATCGGCCGGAATCGAGCCGAGTTCCTCGAGCGCTTCACTGAGAGAATCCTTGAGCAGCCTCGCCGCCGCGTCGGGATCGACCTGGGCGCCCTCAGGCGGCTCGGGTACGATCGCGTCGATTACACCGAGCTCGAGGCAGTGGACCGCGTCGGGCTTGAACGCCGCCGCCGCCTTCTGCGCCTCACCGGCGTCGCGCCAGAGAATCGCCGCGCACCCCTCGGGCGAGATGACCGAGTAGATCGCGTTCTGCTGCATCAAGACGCGGTCTGCAAGCGCGATCGCGATCGCGCCCCCCGAGCCGCCCTCGCCGATGATGCAGGAGACGATCGGCACACCCAGCCGGGCGAGCTTCGCCTGTGAGCGAGCGATCGCGCCACCCTGGCCGTGCTGCTCGGCCGCGACGCCGGGGTAGGCACCCGGCGTATCGACGAACGTGACGAGCGGAAAGCCATGCCGGTCGGCGAGCTCCATCACCCGGATCGCCTTGCGGTAGCCCTCGGGATACGCCATGCCGAAGTTGCGCGTCGTCCGTTCCTGGATGTCGCGGCCCTTCTGGTGCCCGATCAGCGCGATCGTGCGGCCTTCGAAGCGAGCAAGCCCCGTCACGAGCGCCCGGTCGTCGGCACGCCCACGGTCGCCGTGGAGCTCGACGAAGTCCTCCGTCAGGCGCTCGACGTAGTCGAGCGTGTAGGGACGGTCCTGGTGGCGTGCCAGCTCGACGGAGCGCCAGATCTCCTCGTCACTCGGCTCCGCGACGATCCGGTCGAGCTGGCGTTGCAGGCGCTCGAGCTCGCCGGAAAGGCGGGCCCCCCGCAGGAGCGGCAGGCCGCGCAGGCGGCTCAGGCGCTCGCGCAGGTGAAGCTCGGCCTCACCGGCCATTGCCGAACAGGCGAAGCAGCCGGGCGAGGTAGGACTTGAGCTCGGGCCGGGGCACGATCGCGTCCAGGTGCCCGAAGCGGTAGTTCGACTCCGCGAGACCGAAGTCGTCCGGGAGCTTCTCGCGCGTCGTTTGCTGGACGACCCGCGGACCGGTGAAGGAGAGGAGCGCCCCGGGCTCGGCGATGATGATGTCGCCGAGGCTGGCGAAGCTCGCCATCACGCCAGCGGTCGTAGGATGCGCCATCACGCTGATCATCGTGCCGCCCGCATCGCGGAGGTCCTCGACGGCGCAGACGGTCTTCGGCAGCTGCATCAGGGACAGGATCCCTTCTTGCATTCTCGCCCCGCCCGAGGCGGTCACGGAGACGAGCGGGATGTTGCGCTCGGCCGCGCTCTCGCAGGCGCGCGCGAACTTCTCGCCGACGACGCGGCCCATCGAGCCGCCCATGAACGAGAAATCCATCACCGCCAGCTCGAGCGGGCGGTGATCGAGAATCCCGTGGCCGATCACCATCGCCTCGCCGAGGCCGGTCGCAAGCTCGGCCTCTGCGAGCCGCTCGGTGTATGGCCGCAGGTCGAAGAACCCGAGCGGATCGTCAGAACGCAGCTCCGCGGCCTCCTCGCTGAAGCTGCCCGCGTCCGCGAGCTGCTCGATCCTCGCCCGCGCGCGCAGCGGAAAGTGGTGGCCGCAGTGCGGACAGACGTTCAGGTGCTGCTCGAGCTCGTCGTCTCGGTAGTGCGACCCGCAGGCTGGGCACGTGTTCGGATGGCGCTTGTCGTCCTGCGCCGGCGGCGCGTGTTTGTGCTCGATCGAGACGTCGATGCGTGCCGCCATAGGCGCGTGAGTTTAGACGGGCCGCGGTGCCTGCCAGTTACAGGCCAAGCGCGCCGGCGAGCCTGGCGAGCGGCGCCAGATTGCGCTCGTCCGGGAGGCAGGCGGTGAAGCCGGCGCCGAGAACGAGTGCGCGCTCGCAGACGTCGCGGAAGACGGACTCGACCTCATCGAGCGTCAGGCCACCCGGCTCGGGCATGAACACCTGGAGCTCGTGTGGTGCAACCGAGTCCGCGTCGAAGGCGACGTAGGCGCCTTCGGTTCCCTCGAGCGCCCCTGCGACGCCCTCCGGCCCGACGCGAATCTCGTTCGCGTCGATGAACTCCTGTTCCGGGGGATCGAGCCGGCGCGCTCCGACGAGGGCGACATCCTCGGCCGCGACGGCGCCGGAGTCGATCAACATTCGCAGCGGCATGCCCCAGACGTTGCCCGAGGGGGACGTCTCGGGCGTGTTCAGGTCGCCGTGCGCGTCGAGCCAGACGACGCTGATCCGCCCGTGCCGGGACTCGAGCGCCTCGACCGCCCCGACGTGCGAGCAGCAACAGCCGCCGAGAACGAGCGGGCGATCTGGCAACTCGCTCGCCAGCGCGAGGTTCTGCTCGCCGAGCGAACCCTCGGCGATCACGGCGGCCTCGGGGTAGGGCAGGGGCAGGTACGCCGCCTCGGCCATGACCTCGCCGCCCTCGCCCCAGGCCCGGGGCACGCGCACGAGCCCGGCCGAGAACTCGCGCCCGCAGCTGTGGCATTCGTAGCCCGGCCCGAGCGCGACCGCGGTGTACGTGCCGCAGTCCGGACACTTGGCCCGAAGGCGGCTCAACGCGCACGCTCCTGCTCGAGCGAGAGCGCACACCAGGCGGCCCTCGTGCCGGCTCGCCGAACGAGGCGGCTGGCACCGCCCGGACTCGCTGCCTCCATCCCCAGCCCGATCACGCGCTGGCCACGACTATAGAGCTCGGGGAAGGCATGCCGCGGCTCGCCGCTTCCCACCGCCGGAGGAGCCTGTCGGGCCGCTTCGGGAGAGGCCTCGGCTCGCCCAGCTCGTGCCGAGACCGCGGCTCGCCGCTCCGAGAGGCGGCTGATCGAGAGCGAGCGCAGGCCGTAACGGTCGAGTGGCAGCGGTCGGCAAGGGTGCCGAGCCTGTCTGGGTCGGTGCTGTTTCAGTCCTGCAGGCTGCGGACGACGATGCAGGCGTTATGGCCGCCGAAGCCGAACGAGTTCGAGACGCCGACGCTGATCTTCGCCTTGCGGGCGTGATTGGGGATGTAGTCGAGATCACACTCCGGGTCCGGCTGCTCGTAGTTGATCGTCGGCGGCAGCTCCCCTCGCTCGACGGCGAGCACGGTGAACACGGCCTCGACCGCGCCGGCCGCGCCGAAGCAATGGCCGGTGGCACCCTTGGTCGAGGAGATCGCCGTCTTGGCGGCGTTCTCATCCCCGAGGGCCTTCTTGATCACCTTCGTCTCGCTGGCATCTCCGAGCGGGGTCGAGGTCGCATGCGCGTTCACGTAGCCGACCTCGGCCGGATCGACGCCCGCGTCCGCCAGCGCCATCCGCACGGCGCGCGCGGGGCTCTCTCCGGTCGGGTCAGGCTCCGTCATGTGGGCGGCGTCCGAGGAGACGCCGTAACCCATCAGCTCGCCGTAGATCTTCGCGCCGCGCGCCCGCGCCTGCTCCAGCTCCTCGAGCACGAGCACCGCGCCTGCCTCGCCCATCACCAGGCCGTCGCGCGCGGCGTCGAACGGCCGCGAGGCGGCCGTCGGATCGTCGTTTCGCCGCGAGAGCGCCCGCATCGCGTCAAAGCCCGCGATCCCGACCGGCGTGATCGATGCCTCGGTGCCGCCCGCGAACATCACCTCCGCGCGCCCGAGCCGGATCGCGTCGACGGCGTCTCCGATCGCCATGTTCGAGGCGGCGCAGGCCGTGCACTCCGAGAGCAGCGGACCCTTCGTTCCCAGCTCGATCGAGACCCAACCGGCGCCCATGTTCGGGATGATCGAGGGGATCGAGAAGGGGCTGACGCGGTCGGGACCCCGATCTTTCAGCACGTCGTAGCAGTCCTGAAAAGACTTCAGGCCCCCGATTCCCGTCGCGATCGAGGCGCCGACCCGGTCCTCGCGGCCTGCGATCACGACCCCCGAGTCCGCTTCTGCCTGCCGCGCCGCGGCGAGGATCATCTGCGCGAAGCGGTCCATCCGGCGGGCGGCCTTGCGGTCGATCCACTGGGTGGGATCGAACTCCTTCAGCTCGCAGGCGAAGTGGACGCCGTAGGCGCTGTGGTCGAACGAGGTGATCTCGGCCGCCCCGGATTCGCCGTCGAGCAGCGCGCGCCAGGACGACTCGACGTCGTTGCCGAGGGGCGAGACCATGCCGAGGCCGGTGATCGCGACGCGACGGCGGCCGTTCATGGAGCCGTTGCTACTCACATCCCTAGCCCGCCGTCGACGAGCAGCACCTCCCCGGTGATGAACGCGGCTGCGTCCGAGCAGAGGAAGCGTACTGCGCCGGCGATGTCCTCCGGCTCGCCGAGCCGACCGAGCGGCGTGTTCGTCAGCATCAGCGCCCGCAGGTCCTCCGGGAGCTCGTCCGTGAGCCGGGTGGCGACGTAGCCGGGCGCGACCACGTTCGCCCGCACGCCGCGGCTGCCGAGCTCCCGCGCGAGCGCCTTCGTGAACCCGATGACGCCGGCCTTCGAGGCCGAGTAGTTCGTCTGGCCCGGGTTGCCGTGCAGGCCGACGACGCTGGAGATGTTCACGATCGAGCCGCTCCGCCGCTTCAGCATTGAGCGAGCAGCCGCGCGGCAGGTGTAGAAGGCCGAGGAGAGATTCGTCTCGAGCACGTCGCGCCAGTCGGCGTCCGGCATCCGCGCGATCAGGCCGTCTCGGGTCAGGCCGGCGTTGTTGACGAGGATGTCGAGCTGGCCCGCCTCCTCGACGAGCCTCGCCGCCTCGGCGGGATCGGCGACATCCGCCTGGAGCGCGCGGCCGCCCGCCTCCTCGGCGACCCGCTCGGCCTCCTCCGCGCCCGAGCGGAAGCCGACCGTCACCGCGGCGCCGGCGCGAGCGAGCTCGAGCGCGATCGCGCGCCCGATTCCTCGCGAGCCACCGGTGACAAGAGCCGTCTTGCCCTCGAGAGACGCAAAAGCCGGCACCTACGTGGTCGCGAGCTCTTCCTCGAGCTTCTGCAGCCCGGCCGGGTTGTTGACCGGGATCGCCTTCACGGTCTTGTCGATCCGTCGCAGTAAACCGGAGAGGACGTTGCCCGGCCCCACCTCGACGAACGTCTTCACGCCTTCCCGGGCGAGCTCGCTCGCCGCCTGCGTGAACTTGACCGGCGCGGTCAGCTGCTCGACGAGCAGGCCGGCCATCCGGTGCGCCGGCTCGATCTTCGCCGTGACCGTCGACATGAACGGCGCCGCCGGCTCGTGGAATTTGATCCGCTCCACCGCCGGCCGCAGGCGCTCGGCCGCATGCGCCACGAGCGGACTGTGGAAGGCCCCTGAGACACGCAGCTTGACCGTCCGCCGCGCTCCTTCGTCCTCGGCCTGCTCGCAGCATTCGTCTACGGCCGGGTTCTCTCCTGAGACGACGATCTGGCCGGGGCAGTTGTAGTTCGCCGGCCAGACCCCGAGGATCTGCCGGCACAGGCGCTCGACGATCGCGTCCTCGAGCCCGAGGATCGCGGCCATCGAGCCCGGCCGGTCGCGCACGGCCTCGGCCATCGCGAGCCCGCGCTCGCGAACGAGCGCGATCGCCTCCTCGGCGGGCAGGGCGCTCACCGCAGCCAGCGCGGCGAACTCACCCACCGAGTGGCCGATCACGTAATCGGGCTCGATCCCGCGAGCCTTCATCGCCGCGAGCACCGCCAGGCTCGTCGCAACGAGCGCCGGCTGCTGGACCGCCGTATCCACGAGCTCGGCCTCGGAGGCATCGAAGCAGAGATGCTGCAGGTCGAGCTCGGCCGCCTCGCTGCCGAGGCGAAAGACCTCCATCGCCTCGGGAAAGGCCTCGGCGATCTCGCGGCCCATCCCGGCCTCGAGCGAGCCCTGGCCGGGGAAACAGAATGCGATTTTGCTCACGGTCTCCTCCCGTTCGCCGTCCATTCGATCAAACTTGAGCCCCAGGTGAGGCCGGCACCCATTCCGGTCATCAGCACGAGCGCACCCTCGCCGAGCCGCCCCTCGGCCTGTGCGTCGGCCAAGGCGAGCGGGATCGAGCCCGACGAGGTGTTGCCGTAGCGCTCGACGTTGACCACGATCTTCTCCTTCGGAATGCCGAGCTTCGCTGCCGCGTGGTCGATGATCCGGATGTTCGCCTGGTGCGGGATGTACACGTCCACCTCCTCGACGCTGCGGCCGCACTCGGCGAGCACCTTCTCGGCGGAACTGACGAGCACGCGCGTCGCGAACTTGAACACCTCGCGGCCGTTCATCTGCACGAAATGCCGGCCGGCAGCCACGGTTTCGGCGCTGGCCGGCACCCGGGAGCCGCCGGCGGGCAGGTAGAGCTCGGGCCCGCCAGAGCCATCCGCGCCGAGCTCGAAGCCGAGAAAGCCTCCCTCCGAGGCGCGGTCGAGCACGACGGCTCCCGCGCCGTCGCCGAACAGAACCGCCGTGCGGCGGTCGCTCCAGTCGAGGATGCGCGAGAGCACGTCCCCGCCGACGACGAGCGCCCGCCGGGCCAGGCCGCCGGCCAGCATCCCGTACCCCTGCGCGAGCGCGTACATGAAGCCGGTGCAGCCGGCCGAGAGATCGTAGGCCGCCGCCTCGGGAGCGCCGAGCTCGTCGGCAATGATCGCCGCCGAGGAGGGAAAGGCCATGTCCGGGGTCACGGTCGCCACGATGATCAGGTCGAGCGAGCCCGCCTCGACGCCCGCCTGTTCGAGGGCCTGGCGAGCGGCCGGCAGGCTCAGGTCCGAGAGCGCCTGGTCGTCCGCGGCGATCCGCCGCTCCCTGATCCCGGTCCGCTCGACGATCCACTCGTCCGAGGTCTCCATCCGCTCGGAGAGCTCGTCGTTCGTGACCACCCGGTCGGGAGCGTAGGCACCGACCCCGGTGATCGAGATCGTGCCGCCGTTGGCCCTGGCGATCACGATTGCTCGACCGCGAAGGTCAGGGTTCCCCGCGCGGCAAGCTGGCCGGAAACGGTCGCCCGGGCCCGGCCCTTGCCGATCGGCCCGCGCAGCTGCTCGAGCGTGCATTCGAGCTCGAGCTCCTCACCGGGCTCGACGATCCGCTTGAAGCGTGTGTCGTCAATGCCGGCGAAGAGCGCGATCCGGCCGCGGTTTTCCTCCTCCGAGAGCACCGCGACAGCGCCCGTCTGGGCCATTGCCTCGACGATCAGGACTCCGGGCATCACCGGCCGGCCGGGGAAGTGCCCCCGCAGGTACCACTCATCCTCCCGGACGCGCTTGCGGGCGACCACACGCTCGCCCGGGACGAGCTCGGTCACCTCGTCGATCAGCAGGAAGGGAGCGCGATGGGGCAGGATCGCCTCGATCCCGGCGCGGTCGAGGGGCAGGGTGATCGTCACGCCACGTCTTCGTCCAGCCGCGCCCGCAGCCCTGCGCGGGCCCGGTGGGCATAGCACTTCGCCGTGCCGACGGGCATCTCGACCGCCGCGGCGATCTCGGCAAACGAGAACTCGAGCGCGTCCTTCAGCACGACGACCTGCGCCTGCTCGCGCGAAATCCGGGCCAGCCCAGCGTTGAGCTCCGAGCGGAGCTCGGCGAGCGCGGCCTCACGTGCGGGATCGGCAATGTCGGCGACACGCTCGTCCTCGAGCAGCGGCTCGCACCGCCGCACGCGCTGGCGCGTGGCGACGTCGCGGCAGGTGTTGACGACGAGCCGGTAGAGCCAGGTCGAAAACTGCGACTCGCCGCGGAACTGCCCCACCCGAACGCATAGCTTCGCCAGTGCTTCCTGGGCCGCGTCCCGACCGTCCTCCGGATCGGAGAGCAGGTGTACGGCGAGGCGCTCGACCTTTGCGGCATGCCGCTCGCAGAGCGCCGCGAGCGCCCGCTTGTCGCCGTCCTTTGCTCGCGTGACCAGGATCGCGTCACTCAGCCTTTCGTAGAGGAGCGGCCGCTCGGGCCGCGGGCTCTGCCGAATCTGACGGCCCTTGCGCAGGGAGGGTTGCACGAGGCGAATTAGTCTAGTGCCCGGTGGCCGACTCACCGACGCGCGCTGCCGTCGTCCCGCGCCTTCGTGGCCGCTTCGGGCGCACCTACCTCTACGTCGAGAGCTGCCCCTCGACCCAGCGCCTGCTGCCGCCGAGCGCGCCCGAGGGAGCGGTCGCGGTGACCGACGAGCAAACGGAGGGCCGCGGCCGGCTTGGGCGCCGCTGGGAGGCGCCGCGCGGAACGAGTGTCCTTTGCTCCGTCCAGCTGCGCCCCGCGCTCGAGGCGGCCCGGTATCCCGAGCTGACGATTATCGGCGCCGAGGCCTGCGCGGATGCGATCACGGCCCTGACGGCGCTCGAACCGGCGCTGAAGCACCCGAACGACGTACTCCTGAACGGACGCAAGGTAGCCGGGGTGCTCGGGGAGGCCAGTGAGGGCCGCGTCGTACTCGGGATCGGAATCAACGTCAACGTCCCGCAGGCGGAACTGCCGGGCGAGGTGCGGATGCCCGCGACGTCGCTCTTGGTCGAAAGCGGCCGGCCGGTCGATCGAGTCGAGCTCTTGGTGGGGCTCCTCGCCTGCCTCGAGCGGCGCTACGAGTCCTGGCTCGGCTAGCCGCGGAGCGGGCGGCTGACGTTGCCGGCGGCATCGGTCGCTACCAGCGAGAAGTGGGAGTCGCCGCCGAGGGACGGGAAGCCGAAGTACCCGCGCCGCACCTGCGTCGTGAGGCTCCGGGCCCCGAACCTCGCGCTCACGCTCGCCGCTTCGCTCGTCCAGAAGAGGAGTCTCCGGCGTGAGACGAGCCGCAGGCGCGGCGGCGTCGTGTCGACCGTGATCCTGAGCCGCCGACTGACGGTGGTCAGCGAGTCGGTCGCCTGCACGAGGAGCGAGTAGACGCCGTCGCGAGCGACGCTCGGGCCGATCTTTCCATTCCACGCCACCTGCGCCGGCCCCGGAGCAAATGGCTGGTTGACGAGGGCCGTCAGGGCGCGCCTCCCCCGCAGGAGCTCGACCCGGACCGAGGCGGCGGCAGTGAGCCGAAACGAGAGCAGGGCCTGGTCGAAGCGACCGTCGCCATTCGGCGAGATCGCGGCCGGTGCAAGCGCGACCGCCGCGAGCGTCCGATCGACGTAGAAGCTCGTCGAACTCGAGACCGTCTTTCCGTTCGAGCCCTGCGCCTGGATCGTGATCGAGTAGCGGCCGTCGGGAACCGAGATCTGCCTCCAGGCGAGCGAATGGAGGCCCTGATTCATCACGCCGCTATAGAGCGTCGCCAGCTTGTTGCCAGCGGCATCGGAGAGCGTCACGGTCAGTGCCGCGGGAGCGCCGAGCGCGTACGAGATCGTGGCGTTGCCATTGACGGCGGCTCCGTTCGGCGAGATCACGCTCGGCTGCACCCGCACCCGCGTGAGACTGAGCTGCGGGAGTGAGCGCCCGACCGTTCCGACGACCGGGCGCGCCGCGACCGCTCCTGCGCTCGCAGCGATCGTGTAGGTGTAGAGCCCCTGCGAGACGGCGCTGGCATCCCAGGTCCAGTCGATCGACTGGCCGACGCCCGTTCCGCTCGCGACGATGTGCCCGAGCGAGTCGCTCACGGTCACGGTCCACGGGACGGCGTTGGAGAGCCTGGCCGTGAAGCGCACATTGCCGCCGATCGCCCCGAAGACGAGCGGGGAGTAGATCTTCGGCAGCCCGGTGGCCGCGACCTCGCGGGCGATCGCGGGGAGCTCCGCGTAGACATCGTTCCCCGGACAGTTCGTCGGAGAGACGTCTCGGTGGCCGGAGATCGCCCGCAGCAGCACCGGAGTTCCCTGGCTGTACCTGGGGTTACCGGTCGAGACGCGGCTCACCTGCGAGAGCGGATCGACGTGCGAGACATCGAGCCGCCAGGCGAGGAGCTTGACGAGCGCGGCCCGCTCCGGCGCGGTCAGACCAACACCGTTGTAGTCACCGATCAGCGCCACCCCGACCGAGCCGTGGTTGAAGCCCATCGCGTGGGCGCCGACGACGGGGCGGTCGATCCCACCGTAGCGGCCCTCGAACACCTGGCCGTACTTGTCGACGAGGAAGTTGTAGCCGATGTCGTCCCAGCCGTTGCCGAGCACGTGGTAGATCTCGATCGCGCGCACGATCGAGGCCGACTCGGAGCGCGAGTAGCTGTTCGAGCCCGCGGTGTGGTGGACGATCGCGAGGTGCACCTCGTCGGCATAGCGAGCCGTCCGGTCGCGGCGGATCTGTTCGTTGGCGCCCCACTGAGCGCGCGTGATGATCGGCGGCGAGTTGGCCGAGAACTGCTCCGCCGGTGGGGTCACCCGAGGCGCAGGCGGCGCCGTGACGAAGTAGGCCCGCAGGCTGTGGAGCGCCCCGGAGAAGCGGTACTGGATCCGCTGTGAGGCGCCGACCCAAAACGGGTTCCCGAGGTGCCAGCCGCGGCTTCGGCGCGCCTCGGCCGTGTTGCGATCGGGGAGATCGTTTTCCGGCGCGGAGAGCTGCCAGCCGCTCCAGCGCCCGGTCTTGCTCTCGGTCCGGAAGCGGATCGTGCCGCTCCCGCGCCAGTGCAGCCCGACGAGCTCGAAGGGCTGGGGCGCGCTCGCGACGGTGCCGCTTTGCAGCGGCAGCTCACGCGCGACTAGGCTCGGCGAAGCCCACGCAACGCCCGGCGTGGCGAAAAAGAGGACGAGTGCGGCGCGAATGGGCGTCATGCGGGCGGCCTCGCCCAGCGAGCGTTGCAAAGCCGCCGGCGATCCACAAGTAAAAACACCTGCTCTTGATACTTTCTTAATGTCGTGGGGATCAGGCCGCTTGCGTTCGTCGCCTCGCTGGCCGCCCTGGCTCTGACCTTCGCCGCCGCGACCCACGCCGCCTCCAGGCCACGCGTGCTCGCGATCAGCTTCGACACCGAGATCAACCCGGTCACGCAGGACTACGTCAACCACCAACTCGACCGGGCGGCGAGCGGCCACTACGACGCAGCCGTGATCCTGCTCGACACGCCGGGCGGGCTCTCGACCTCGATGGAGAGCATCTACAAGCACGAGCTCGCCTCGAAGGTGCCGGTGATCGTCTACATCGCGCCGAAGGGGGCTGCGGCAGCCTCGGCCGGCGTCTTCGTCTCCGAGGCGGCCGACGTGCTAGCGATGGCGCCCGACACGAACATCGGCTCCTCGACCCCGATCGACCAAAGCGGCGGCAACCTCGGCTCCGACCTGCGCCGCAAGGTGATCAACCACTTCGCCGCGAAGCTGCGCTCCCTGGCCGAGAACCACGGCCGAAACGGCGCCTGGGCCGACCAGGCGGTGCGCAAGGCGTCCAACCTGACCGAGCGGGAAGCCTTGAAATTGCACGTCGTCGACCTGCTCGCGCCCGATCTGCCCACGCTCCTGCGCAGGCTCGACGGCCGGGTGACGATCCCCAATCACTACCGCCTGCATACTGCGGGCGCGGAGATCACCTACGTCAAGCCCGGCTTCTTCACCCGGCTGCTCAACACCTTGATCGACCCGAACCTGATCACGATCCTCTTTCTCGCCGGGATCGTCGGGCTCGGCTACGAGGTCTTCCATCCCGGCGTCGTCCTGCCCGGGGCGCTCGGAGCGGTCTGTCTCGTAACAGCCCTCTTCGGCTTCTCGGTGCTGCCGATCAGCTGGGCCGGGCTGGCGCTGATCCTGCTCGGGGTCGGCTTACTCGTGATCGACGCGCACGTGACGAGTCACGGCGCGATCTCGGTCGCGGGCCTGATCAGCCTCGTCGTCGGCGCGGTGATGCTGTTTCGAAACGCCCCCTCTCCCTACCACGCCAACCTGGCGCTTTTGATCTCGCTGGCGGCCGTGCTTGGCGGCCTCTGGGCCTTCGCGATCACGAAAGCAATCCAGGTGCGCCGGCGGCCGGTCGCGGTCGGAGCACAGACGATGATCGGCGAGATCGGCGAGATCCGAGGCGATGGGCTCGTCTACGTGCGCGGTGAGCTCTGGCGGGCTCGCTCGCCGCAGGGCCTGTCGCTGCAGAAGGGCGACAAGGTCCGGATCGACGAGATCGAACCCGGCCTCGTGCTCGGGGTGCGCCCGCTCGACCGGGCCCGGCAAGCACCGGTTTAGGATCATGCTCCTCGACTCGAAAGGACTCCGATGACCGCTGCCGTGCTGATCATCGTCGCCGCTCTTCTCTTTGTAATCGTCCTGTTCCTGATCTCGGCGATCAAGGTCGCACGCGAGTACGAGCGCGGCATCGTCTTTCGGCTCGGACGCCTGCTGCCCGAACCGAAGGGGCCCGGGCTCTTTCTGCTGATCCCGATCGTCGACCGGATGGTCAAGGTCGACCTGCGGACGATCACGCTCAACATCCCGCCGCAAGAGGTGATCACGAAGGACAACGTCCCGGTCCGCGTGAACGCGGTCGCTTACTTCCGGATCGTCGAGCCGAAGGCCGCGATCGTCCAGGTCGAGAACTTCATGGTGGCGACCTCGCAGATCGCGCAGACGACCCTGCGCTCCGTGCTCGGACAGCACCAGCTGGACGAGCTCCTGGCGGAGCGAGAGAAGATCAACGCGATCCTGCAGGGCATCATCGACGAGGCCACCTCACCGTGGGGAATCAAGGTCTCGATCGTCGAGGTCAAGGATGTGGAGATTCCCTCGGGCATGCAGCGGGCGATGGCCCGCCAGGCCGAGGCCGAGCGCGAGCGCCGGGCCAAGGTGATCAATGCCGAGGGCGAGTTCCAGGCCTCCGAGCGGCTGAAGGACGCCGCGATCGTGATCGCGGAGCATCCGATCGCGCTCCAGCTTCGCTACCTGCAGACCTTGCTCGAGCTCGGTTCCTCCCAGTCGACGACGATCGTCTTCCCGGCGCCGATCGACCTCTTCTCACCGTTCGTCGAGAAGCACGCCGCCCGGAGCGCTTCGCGCTGAGGCCGGAGCTCCGGCAGGACCCGGTGACGCGACACTGGGTCGTGATCGCGCCCGCGCGGGCGGAGCGGCCGGGCGCCTCGACCCCGCCCGAGCTCGGCCCGGCCAGCCAGGAGGAGCTGGACTCCTGCCCCTTCTGCGAGGGCCGCGAGCAGCGGACGCCGCCCGAGACCTTCGCCCTTCGGCCCGGCGGAGGAAAGCCGGACACGCCGGGCTGGTCGGTGCGGGTGGTGCCCAACCTCTACCCCGTCTTCGAGCACCACGAGGTGGTGGTCTCGACCCCCCGGCATGCCCGCTCCTTCGCCGAGCTCGGCGAGCTCGAGCTCGACGGAGTCGCGACCGCCTGGCGCGAGAGAGCGCGCGCCGCGAAGCGGGCCGGCTTCGCCTACGTGCACGCCCTCCTGAACGAGGGGACCGCTGCAGGTGCGAGCCTGCTGCACAGCCATACGCAGCTCGTTTGGCTGGACGAGCTGCCCCCGGCGGTGCGAGCGGAGGAAGAGGGCGCAGACTGCGCGCTCTGCCGGCAGCTCGGCCGGGAACTCGAGCGCGGCGAGCGGATCATCAGCGACCGGGATGGGTTCGTCGTCCTCGCGGCCTTCGGCGGCCGGCTCCCCTACGAGCTGCTGCTCGCCCCGCGGGAGCACCCGCAGGGAAGCGCCTTCGAGAGCGCGCTCCTCCCGGCCGCGCTCCGGAGGCTGGCCGAATCGCTCCGCCGCCTGCACGCAGTCGAAGGTGTGGTGCCCGTGAACGCCTGGCTCCACGACCACGGTCACTGGCACCTCGAGCTGCTGCCGCGGCTGAGCGTGCTGGCGGGAATCGAGCTCGGCGCGGGGATCTACGTCAACTCGCTCGCGCCCGAGGACGCGGCCGCGCTCCTCCGCGGCGCCGACTAGACCTGCGGCTGTGCGAGGCCCGCTTCCCGGAAGCGGCGCGCAGCGTCGATCGCGGCGCCGAGGTTCAGGCCCTTGTCCTTCGCCTGCTTGATCAGCATCACCGTCTCGAGCGCCTCGATGTCGTAGATCCGCTGCTTCTTGCCCTTGGTCGGGATCTGGGCCTTGTTCGTCCAGTAGTCGAGCTGCATCTTCGAGATGCCCGCGATCTGGCAGACCTGGCCGAGATAGAGCTCGACCTTGTCCAGGTGCTCGGAGAGGTTGATCGGTTCGAGCAGCTCGACGTTTTTGCTGTAGTCCATGTCACCTCTCCTTCGGCGCGAGACGTTTCCTCGTTCAAACGTATAGTGGCCCGGTTCCAGGACGGAAGCGACCGCGCAGAAATCTAGCGCAAAATCCGCGAGTTCCTTGCGGAAACTACTCCGGGGGCGGCTCGGCCTCGGCCGCCGGCTCGACCTCATCCGCGTCGGATTCGACCACGGGCGCGAGGCTCGAAACCTGCTCGTCCTCGCTCTTGAAGCGCATCACGATCACGCCCTGGGTCGCGCGACCGGAGCGCTTGATGTCGTCCACGGCCATGCGGATCATCGTGCCGCCGGTCGAGATCAGCATCACCTGGTAGCCGTCGCGAACGACCCGGGCTCCTGCGAGCTGACCCTTGGCCTCGCTCAGCTGGACGGTCTTGACGCCGAGGCCGCCGCGGCCCTTGCGGGGATAGTCGGCCAGCTTCGTGCGCTTTCCGTAGCCGTTCTCGGTCACGACGAGCAGGTCGCCCTCGTTGAGCGCGATCACGTCGCCCGAGATCACCTCGTCGCCCTTACGCAGGCTCATGCCCTTGACGCCACCCGTGTCGCGGCCCATCGGCCGGGCCTCCTGTTCGGAAAAGCGGATCGCCTGGCCCTTCCGCGAGACGATCAGGATGTCGTCGGCGCCCGAGGAATGCCGGACCGAGACGAGCTCGTCGTCGTCGCGCATCTTGATCGCGATGATCCCGTCGGCCTTCAGCGGCGTGTTGTAGGCGGCCAGCTCCGTCTTCTTGACGATCCCGTTCTTGGTCGCGAAGACGAGGTACTTGGCCTCCTCGAAGTCACGGGTCTGGACGACCGCGCGGACCTGCTCGTCCTGCCGGAAGGGGAGCAGGTTCTGGATCGCGCGTCCCTTCGACTGGCGCGAGCCGAGCGGCAGCTCGTGCACCTTCAGCCGGTAGACCTTGCCGACGTTGGTGAAAAAGAGCACGTAGTCGTGGGTTGAGGCCACGAACAGGTGCTCGATGTAGTCGTCCTCCTTCAGGTCCATCCCCATCACGCCCTGGCCGCCACGGCGCTGCTCGCGATAGGTCGAGACCGGGAGCCGCTTGATGTAGTTCGAGCGCGTGATCGCGATCACCATGTCCTCTTCTGCGATCAGATCCTCGAGCTCCAACTCGCCCTCGGCCGCAACGATCTCCGTCCGCCGCTCGTCGTTTCGGCCGTAGATCTCCTTCAGCTCGAGCAGCTCCTCTCGAATCAAAGCGTCGATGCGCGACTCGTCGCCGAGAATCGCGCGGAGCTCCGCGATTCGCTCCTGCAGGTCCTTGAACTCGTCCTCGACCCGCCTTCGCTCGAGGGCGGTCAGCGCGCGCAGGCGCAGATCGAGGATCGCCTGGGCCTGGATCTCGGAGAGCTCGAACTCGCGCATCAGCCCCTCGCGGGCGGCGTCGGTGTCGGCCGCGTCCCGGATCAAGGCGATCACGGCATCGAGGTTGTCGAGCGCCGTCAGATAGCCCTGCAGGACGTGGGCACGCGCCTCGGCCTTGCGCAGTTCGTACTTCGAGCGGCGGGTGACGACCTCGCGCTGGAAGTCGAGGTAGTGGCTGATCAGATCCCGGAGCGCGAGCGTGCGCGGGATGCCGTCGACGAGCGCGACGGCGTTGTAGCCGAACGTCGCCTGCAGCGCCGTGTGCTTGTAGAGCTTGTTCAGGACGACCTGCGGGATCGCCTCGCGCTTGAGCTCGATCTGGATCCGCATACCCGTCTTGTCGGACAGGTCCTTGACGTCCGAGATCTCAGTCAGCACCTTCTCGTTCACGAGCTCGGCGACCTTCTTGATCACCCCGGTCTCGCCACCCTTCTTGACGCCGAAGGGAAGCTCGCTGACGATGATCGCGGTCTTGCCTCCGCGCAGCTCCTCGATGTGCGCCCGGGCCCTCATCACGATCCGGCCCCGGCCAGAGCGGTAGGCCTCCCGGATCCCCTCGCGGCCGACGATGATGCCGCCGGTCGGAAAATCGGGCCCCTTGATGTGCCGCGTCAGCCGGTCGACATCGATCTCAGGATCGTCGATCATCGCCACGACCGCGTCGGTGACCTCGCCCAGATGGTGCGGCGGCATGTTCGTCGCCATGCCGACGGCGATCCCGGCCGAGCCGTTGACAAGCAGGTTGGGAAACCGGGCCGGCAGCACGCTCGGCTGGCGGCGCGACTCGTCGTAGTTGGGGACAAACTCGACGGTGTCCGCGTCGATGTCCCGCAGCAGCTCGGTCGCCAGGCGGGTCAGCCTGCACTCCGTGTATCTCATTGCGGCCGCGGGGTAATCGTCGATGTTGCCGAAGTTGCCCTGACCGTCGACGAGCGGGTAGCGAAGCGAGAAGGGCTGGGCGAGCCGGACGAGCGTGTCGTAGATGGCGACGTCGCCGTGCGGGTGGTAGGTACCCATCACCTCGCCGACGACGAATGCGCACTTGCGCCGCGGTCGGTTTGGCTGCAGCCCCGCTTCGTGCATCGCGTAGAGCACGCGCCGGTGCACCGGCTTCAGGCCGTCACGGACATCCGGGAGCGCGCGAGCGACGATCACGCTCATCGCGTAGTCGAGGAAGCTCGAGCGCATCTCCTGCTCGAGCTCGCGCGGCTCGATCCGGCCCGCGCCGAGCGGCTCAACGGACGACATTCAGACCTCCCTCACGCTGCTAGACGTCCAGGAAGCGGACGTCCCGGGCATTCGACTCGATGAAGGCCCGACGCGGCTCGACCTGGTCCCCCATCAACATCGAGAACATCATGTCGGCGGCGGCCGCGTCCTCGACCTCGACCCGGATCAGCATCCGGTTTGCAGGGTTCATCGTCGTCTCCCAAAGCTCCTCGGGGTTCATCTCGCCGAGACCCTTGAAGCGGCCCACGTTGATCCCTTCCTTGGCCAGCTCGAGTGCCTCGTGCCGCAGCTCCTCGAACGTCGTCGCGGTGCGCGTCTTGCTGCCGAGGGCGAGCTCGAAGGGCGGCGCGCCGACGATCTCGACGAGGCGGGCATACGCCTTGCGCAGGTTCTCGTAGACCGGCGAGGCAAAGAGTTCGGCCGGCAAGGTCACGTGGCTGGCAGCGCTCGTCTCCCGCTCGACGACTTTGATTCGCGTCCCCTCGGGCGTCTGCTCGACCACCGAGAGCTCGTGTCCGTTCTCGCCGAGTGCGAGCGGGTTGTCCGCCAGGTCGCCGAGCGCGGCCTCGCCCGCCGCCACCTCGACCAGCCGGTGCGAGATGACGAAGTTCGTGGGCGCCGAGCCGACGTCTGCGCGCAGGCGGGAGGCCCACCCCTCGAACTCGTTCAGCGCCTTCGTGAAGCGGGTGTACTTGGCCTCGGTCAGCTTCTGACTCTCGCCGTCGCGAGCGGTGACTGCGATCTCCTTCACGCGCTCACGGACGAGCAGGTCCTCGAACTGCGACTCCTTCTCGACGTACTGCTCGCGGCCGCCGATCTTCACGCGGTAGAGGGGCGGGACGGCGATGTAGACGTAGCCGCCCTCGACGAGCTCCTGCATCTGCCGGTAGAGGAACGTCAGGATCAGCGTCCGGATATGCGAGCCGTCCACATCGGCGTCGGTCATGACGATGATGCGGTGGTAGCGCAGCTTCTCGAGGTCGAACTCGTCGCCGATGTTGGTCCCGATCGCGGTGATGATCGACTGGATCTCCGCGTTCGAAAGCACCTTGTTGATCCGGTTCTTCTCCGAGTTGATCACCTTGCCGCGCAGGGGCAGGATCGCCTGGAAGGTCCGGTCGCGAGCATCGGTCGCCGAGCCGCCCGCCGAGTTGCCCTCGACGAGATAGAGCTCGGCGGCGGAAGGGTCGCTGATCGAGCAGTCCGCGAGCTTGCCGGGGAGCGCCATGCTGTCGAGGGCGCTCTTGCGCCGGGTCAGCTCGCGAGCCTTGCGAGCGGCCTGGCGCGCATTTCGCGCCGCAACGGCCTTGGAGATGATCTGTTTCGCCTCGGCCGCGTTCTCCTCGAGGAACTCGGCCAGTTTGACGTTCACCGTCTGCTCGACGAGGCCGCGGACCCAGGGATTGCCGAGCTTCGTCTTCGTCTGGCCCTCGAACTGCGGCTCGCGCAGCTTCACCGAGAGGACGGCGGCAAGACCCTCGCGGACGTCCTCGCCCTCGAGGTTCTCCTCTTTTTCCTTCAAGAGGCCGTTACGGCGCGCGTAGTCGTTCAACGTCCGCGTCAGCGCGGCCTTGAAACCCGAGAGGTGCGAGCCGCCTTCGTGCGTGTTGATGTTGTTCGCGAAGGAGAAAATCGACTCCACGTACGAGGTGTTCCACTGCAGGGCAACCTCGACCTGGCCCTCCGCGCTCGCCTCGCCGTTCGTCTCCCCGTCGAAGTAGATGATGTGCTTGTGGACCGGCTCCTTCTGGTCGTTGACGTAGGCGACGAAGTCGCGGATGCCGCCCTCGGCGTAGAACTCGTGCCGCGTCTCGACCTCTCGCTCGTCGATCAGGACGATCCGCAGCCCCTTGGTCAGGAAGGCGGTCTCGCGCAGACGCTGGACGAGGATCTCTGACGACCATTCGAGCTCGTCGAAGATGTCCAGGTCCGGGAGGAAGGTGATCGAGGTTCCCGTTTCGCCCGTTCGGCCAACCTGCTCGAGCTCCGTGGTCGCCTCGCCCCGGGCGAACTCCTGGCGGTAGGCCGTGCCGTCTCGCTTCACCTCCACGAGCAGGCGGGACGAGAGCGCGTTGACGACCGAGACACCGACACCGTGGAGGCCGCCGGAGACCTTGTAGCCGTCACCGCCGAACTTGCCGCCGGCGTGCAGTTTCGTCAGAACGACGGTCACGGCCGGGAGACCCTGCTCTGCCATCAAATCGACGGGGATCCCGGAGCCATTGTCCGAGACGGTGACCGAGTTGTCCGGATGAAGCCGGACCTCGACCAAGTCGGCCCGGCCCGCGAGTGCCTCGTCGACCGAGTTGTCCACCACCTCGAAGACGAGGTGATGCAGGCCGCGCGATCCCGTCGAGCCGATGTACATGCCCGGGCGCAGCCGGACCGGCTCGAGGCCCTCGAGCACGGTGATGTCCTTGGCGGTATAGGAAGCTTCAGTCAAAGAAAAAAGCCCTGCATTCGGGCCGATTCCGGATAGAAGACAGTCTACCAGAACGAGCGGTCGGAAACGGCCCTCGCCAGGCTTGCGGCAGCCGCTCTTGCAACGAGTTTGCGCAGTTTTTCGTCCTCGATTCCGACGGCGAGCTGCTCGCCCCTCGCCCGCTCGGCCTCGGAGGGCCGGATCGGCCTTCGGTCCGGCTCCTGCGGCGGCCGCCCGGGCTCGGCGGGTAGCGGTCCGGCGGCGAAGCGAACGGCCACGACGCTGAGGCGGGAGGCGATCTCGGCGCTGCGGGAGGAGAGCTCGAACGACCAGATCGAGTCGGCCGTATTGACGTGCAGGGTGCCGTCCCGCCCGAGCCGAGCCGGCCAGGCATTCTGGGCGATCGTCTCGCCGACAGCGGCGGGCCAGGCGCGCAGGAGCTCGTCCATTCCGGCAACGGGGCCGAAGCGGCCGAGCTCACGCTTGACCTCGTCTCCCAGGTGCTTCACCGGACGACCGTCCCCGCGCTCGTCGCCTCGACCTGAAGCAGCTGCTCCGGCTCGGCCGGCAGCGCCGCCGCCGTGGTGGCCGTGATCAACGCCTGCCCGAAGGAGCGCAAGCGCTCGACGAGGACTCGCCGCCTGCCGGGATCGAGTTCCGAGAGAACGTCGTCCAAGAGCAGGAGCGGAGGAACGCCGCGGCGCTCGTGCACGAAGTCAGCCTCCGCAAGCAGGAGCGCGAGCACCGCCAGGCGTTGCTCACCCTGGGAGCCGAAGGTACGCAGGTCGCGGCCGCCAGCGGCGATCGAGACGTCGTCGAGATGCGGACCGATTCCGGTCGAGCCGCGATCGAGATCCCGCTCCAGGCGTGCCTGCAGCGCGGCGAGTGTCGGGGGTTCGCCCTCGTAGCGCAGGCTGGCCGAGGCGAGGCCGAGCTCCGCGGCACACTCGACGAACGCCGGCTCCAGCAACGAAACGAGCTCCGTCCGAGCCTCGACGAGCGCGTCGCCGAGGCCGGCCACCCGCTCCGTCCATGGCTCGAGCGCCTCGTGCGAGCCGAAGCCGGCCGAAACGCTGCGCAGGCTCGCGTTTCGCTGCGCCAGAGCAGCTCCGTACTCGCTCGGGAGGGCGGCCCGGCCGGGTGTGGCCCGGCCGAGCGCCCGGTCGACGTACGCGCGCCTCGCCGCGGGGCCGCCCTTGACGAGAACGAGCCGGTCCGGGGTGAAGACCAGGGCCGAAACCTCGCTCCGAAGCCGCTCGGCGCTTTGGAGCGCCGCTCCGTTCAGCGTCGCGCGCTTGCCCTCACCCGCCCGGAGCTCGACCCGGAGCTCAAGCGGCGCCCCGGCGCGGTTACCGCTTAGCCTGATCCGGGCAAGCTCCGAGCCGAAGCGGATCAGGGCGGCGTCAGTCCGTGTGCGCGGGGAGAACCCCTGCGAGCCGACGTGTAGCGACTCGAGCAGGTTCGTCTTGCCGGCCCCGTTCGCCCCCACGACGAGCACGAGCCCAGGCTCGAGTTCGAGCTCGAGCCGCGCGTAGGAGCGGAAGTCGCGAAGCGAGACGGAGCCGACGATCAGCCTGCGAGCCGAATCGGCATGATCAGATAGAGGAAGTCGTCCGCACCTTCGGCCTGCAACACGCAAGGCCGGAGCGGGCTGATCAGGCGCATCCGAATTGTCTCCCCGTGGACAGAATCGATCCCGTCGCGGAGGAACTCGGCGTTGAAGCCGATCTCGAGCGGCTCCCCGCTAAAGGGGATCGGCACTGATTCCTCCGCCTCGCCCACGTCCTGCGTCCTGGCCGAGATTCTCACCTCGCCTTCTGCAAAACGGACGCGAAGCGGTGAGTTTCGCTGTGCCATCACCGCGATCCGCTTGACGACGTCGAGCAGCTCCTCGCGCGGCAGCGACACCTCGTGCTCGAAGCTCTCCGGGACGAGCTGCTTGTAGTTGGGGAACTGGCCATCGATCCGGCGGGTCGTCAACCAGGTGCCGTCGATCCCGAAGACGACCTGGTTTTCGTGCACGCCGAGCTCGACCTGCTCGGCACCCTGCGCGATCCGGGCCAGCTCCGCGAGGGCGCGGGCCGGCACGATCGCCTCCAGCTCCGGCGCGGAGCCCTCGAGCGCCGTCTCCTTGACGGACAGGCGGTAGGAATCGGTTGCGGCCATCACGAGCTTGCCCGGCTCGAACCGCACGAGCACACCCGTCAAGACGGGCCGGGACTCGTCCCTCGAGGCGGAGCGACTGACGCGCGCGATCGTCTCCAGCAGAGCGTCACGGTCGAGCGCGTGCCGCTCGAGCCCCTCGAGCGCCAGGAGTCGGGGGAAGTCCTCCGCGGTGAACGTATTCAGCCGGGACTGGAAGGCACCGCTCGAGATCTGAAGCACCCCTTCTTCCGCCCGCTGCTCGAGCGAGACCTGTGCGTCGGGAAGCAACCTCGTCAGCTCGACGAGCACGCGGCCGGGGACGACGACCGCGCCGTCGGCCTCGACCTGTGCTGGGAGCGAGGCTCGCAGTGACAGCTCCATGTCTGTCGCGGCGAGGAGGAGGCGTCCGCCCTCCGCGCTCAACAGGATCCCGCCCAGGATCTGCACGGCGGTGCGCGCCGAGACACCGCGCGAGACGACCGCGAGCTTCTGGATCAGCTCGTCTCGCGAGCAGGTGAGCCTCATCGTCTCGGAGGCGACAGCGATGTCCTCTGTCTCAAGCATCTAGAAGATCCTCTCGTAGCAGTCATAGGGAGTGTGGACGGCGGGGATGATGGCGCCAAAGCCGATGATTGCAACAACGAAGCGGGGGACGGCCGTTGGGGACAACCGGGGGTCGTCGACAGGGTCAAAAGCGAGGTGCCGAATATTCCACACGCTCAACGCACTTGTTTGATGCGCGCGGTCAGCTCTTGCACGAGGTTGTACACAGAGCGGTCCTCGCGGATCAGGCGGGCGATCTTCGAGGTTGCGTGGATGACGGTCGTGTGATCCCGGCCGCCGAACTGCTTGCCGATCTTGGGTAGTGACGAGTCGGTCAACTCGCGCGAGAGGTACATGGCGACCTGGCGCGGGTAGACGATGTTCTGCGAGCGTCGGTCGCCGCAGAGCTCGTCGAGCGAGAGCCCGAAGCGATCCGAGATGATCTCCTGGATCCGCTCGATCGTCACCCGGGGCAGGTCGCCCTGGGGGAAGACGTCCTTCAAGACGTCCTGGGCGAGCTCCTCGGTCATCGGACGGCCGGTCAGGGAGCAGAAGGCGACGACGCGCGTGAGCGCGCCCTCGAGCTCGCGGATGTTCGTCGAGACGCGGCTGGCGATGAACGTAAGCACCTGCGGGTCGGCGTTGATGTTGTCGGTCTTGACGCGCTTGCGCAGGATCGCGATCCGCGTCTCGAGGTCGGGCGGCTGGATGTCGGTGATCAGGCCCCATTCGAAGCGTGAGCGCAGGCGCTGCTCCAGGGTTGCGATATCGCGGGGCGGCCGGTCGGAGGACATCGCGATCTGGCTACCGCTCTCGTAGAGCGTGTTGAACGTGTGGAAGAACTCCTCCTGGATCCGCTCCTTGTGCTCGAAGAACTGCACGTCGTCGACGAGCAGCACGTCGTAGGTGCGGTAGCGCTGCTTGAACCCCTCGATCCGCTTGTCGCGCAGCGAGTTGATGAAATCGTTCATGAACGTCTCGCTCGTGACGTAGCGGACCGTGAGCCCACTCGAGTGCTCGCCCACGTACTGCGCGACAGCTTGCAGGAGGTGGGTCTTGCCGAGCCCCGTGCCGCCGTAGATGAAGAGCGGGTTGTACGCTTGGGCCGGGGCTTCAGCCACGGCGAGCGCCGCGGCGTGGGCGAAGCGGTTCGAGGAGCCGATCACGAACGAGTCGAAGGTGTACTTTGCGTTCATGCCGACTCCCGGCCCCGCGCTTCGCCGCGCCGAGGCTGGCACGGCCGGTGGCGGCTGTTCGGGCTCCCGGATGTCGAGTCGAACCGAGCGTTCGCCGGCAAGCTCGCCCACCGCGGCCGTGATCAAGTCGAGGAAATGGCCCTCGATCCAGTCGCGCGTGAAGTCGTTTGGAACAGCGAGCACGAACTCGCCCTCGCTGATTTCGGCGGGCTCGACCTGGGCGAACCAGGTTGTGAAGGTCTTCTCGTTGAGAGCCTCCCTGAGCCGACTCGAAACCTCGCTCCAGACCCCGTCCGCAGTCAGCTCGATTGGCTTCTCCACCCTGCCGGAACGCTCCTTGGCTCGGCTCGAAAGAAGGGCGAGCATAGCAACGGCCGAGCCGGTGCTCAATCGCTCTTTAGGGTGTCCGCGCTCGCAGAAAACCATCGAATTTGCAGGTATTTTCAAAAAGGCCCACACATCTTTCCACACCTGTGGATTTGTGTCTGGATGGACGACGCGGAGGCACTCCGTTTGGCTCAGCTCGGCCACTTGGCGTTCACACCACTGCCACAATTCTCTGTGGACAAGTGGGTGGCGAGCCCTCGTCTATACTGGCGTCGCGGCGCCTCGCCGGCCGCGCGTTTTTCTCTCCTCGAATCCCTCGTGAAGCGGACCTACCAGCCCAACGTGCGCAGGCGGAAGCGGAAGCATGGCTTCCGCGCCCGGATGGCGACGCGTGCCGGGCGGGCGATCATCAAGCGGCGGCGCGCCCGCGGTCGGAAGCGCCTCTCGGCGTAGCCTCTCCGTCATGCATCGCCGCCATCGCCTCTCGCGCTCGCGGGACTTCGACGCGGTCTACCGACGCGGCCGCTCGGTCTCGACCCGGTTTCTGACGCTCTACTGGTTCGTCCGTGAGGAGGGTGCGGGTGCGCCGAGACTGGGCCTCTCGGTGCCAAAGAAGGCCGTCTCGAGTGCGGTAGCGAGGAACCGGATCAAGCGCCGGCTCCGCGAACTGTGGCGTGCCCGGCTTGGGTCGCTCGATCCCGCGCGGGACTACGTCCTGATCGTTCGTCCCGGACTGGCCGAGGCCGCAGAGGAGCGCGGCGCCGACTGGCTGGGGGAGCGCGTCGACGAGGTGCTGGGGAAGGCGGCGGCATGAAGCACGCCGCGATCGTGCTTGTCCATCTCTACCGCTGGACGATCGGGCCCCTCTTTGCCGGTCGCTGCAAGTACCACCCGAGCTGCTCGCAGTACGCGCTCGACGCCCTTCAGCAGTACGGCTTTATCAGGGGTTCGATCCTGGCCGGCTGGCGGCTTCTCCGCTGCAACCCCTGGAGTCACGGGGGCGTTGACTACGCCAAGGACCAGCGGGTGTTCACGTGATCCTCTTCAGTCCTCTGACTCCGATCGAGACGCTGCTCCGGCACGCTCTCGACTGGTTGCACACGACGGGGGGCCTGCCCTGGGCCTGGTCGATCGTGGCGCTGACCGTGCTGGTGCGGGTCGCGCTCGTGCCGCTGACCGTTCGCCAGATCCACTCGATGCAGTCGATGCAGGCGCACATGCCGGAGATGAAGGCGATCCAGCAGAAGTACAAAGCCGACAAGAAGCGCCAGCAGGAAGAGCTGATGAAGTTCTACCGCGAGAACAAGATCAATCCGGCCTCGTCTTGCCTGCCCCTG
Source organism: Gaiellaceae bacterium (assembly GCA_036378475.1). GTDB lineage: Bacteria > Actinomycetota > Thermoleophilia > Gaiellales > Gaiellaceae > 13-2-20CM-68-14. Next base: position 9,532 of record DASUWJ010000105.1, on the reverse strand, counting down.
CTCGCCCAGATCCCGATCTTCTTCGCGCTCTACTTCGTGCTCAGGCACTTTTCGAAGCATCCGCCCTCGGGCTCGCTGTCTTGGCTCCACATCGTCCCGAACATCGCGGCGCACGCAAATGCCCACTGGTCCGGCTATCTGCTGCTCGTCATCTACGCCGCGAGCCAGATCTCCTCCACGTACTTCATGTCCGCGACGATGGACAAGACGCAGCGCTACATGATGATGATCCTGCCGGTCTTCTTCATCGCCTTTCTGCTCCGCTTTCCGATGGGTCTCGTTCTCTACTGGGTGACGACGAACTTGTGGACGGTCGGCCAGGGAATCATCACCCGGCGGCTGGTACCGAAGACGCCGCTGCAGGCCCCGCCCAAGCGCTCGTCCCGGACGCCCGCGGCCGAGCAGGTCGACGGGGGCGCCCAGGCGAAGCCCGCGTCACAGCGAGCTTCGGAGGCGCCGCCCCGGCCGCGGCGCGTGAAGCGAAAGAAGCGGGCCCGCCGATGAGCGAATCGGTTCAGATCGAGGCGACCGGCGAGACGATCGGGGAGGCCAAGTGGTCCGCGCTCCGCGAGCTTGAACGGCTCCAGCCCGGTCTCGATAAGGGAGCGGTCAAATTCCAGGTCGTATCCGAGGGCGAGCGTGGCCTCCTCGGTGTGGGCTACTCCCCGGCACGGGTGATCGCGACCGTCGAGTCGGGCGCCGGCTCGACTATCACCGCGACGCCCGCTGCCGAGGAGAGCGCGCTCGGTGCCTCGGTCCGCGAGCTCCTGGAGCGGATCGTCCGCGCGCTCGGCATTCACGCTCGCCTCGCGATCGAGGAGGACGAAGAGACGCTCACGGCCTCCTTCTCGGGCCGCGATCTCGGGTTGCTGATCGGCAAGCACGGCCAGACGATCGACGCGCTCCAGTACCTCGCCAACGCGATCATCTACCGGGGCCAGGTCGAAGATCGAAAGGCAATCGTCGTCGATGCAGCGGGCTACCGGGAACGGCGGAAGGCCTCGCTCGACACGCTCGCCGTGCGTAGTGCGGAGCGGGCAGCCGCCAGCGGCCAGCGGGTCGAGCTCGAGCCGATGACCGCCGTCGAGCGTAAGGTCGTGCACCTTCGCCTGAAGGACTATCCCGGCATCGAGACCTCGAGCGAGGGTACGGAGCCGAACCGCTTCGTCGTGATCGAACCGGGTGGATGAGCGGCTCGAGGCCTGGCTCGCTTCGCTTCTTGCAACGCCCGGGCTGAGCTCGATTCGAGACCCCGCGACCGCGCGGCGCGTGCACATCGAGGAGAGCCTCGCCGCGCTCGAGGCCGTGCAGCGGTTTCACGGCCCGCTGGTCGACGTCGGCTCGGGCGGAGGTGCTCCCGGCATTCCGCTTGCGGCGGCGCTGCCCGCCCGGCAGGTGACGCTGCTTGAGGCAAACCGGCGCAAGTGCTCCTTTCTCCAGGAGGCGGCGGTCGGGTTTCCGAACGTCGAGGTCGTCTGGGGGCGCGCGGAGGAGCAGGAGACCGACCGGTTCGGGGTGGCCGTCGCGAAGGCGCTCGCCCCGCCGCCAGTCGCGGCGGAGTGGTGCCTGCCCCTCGTCGCGCCGGGCGGCGCGGCGATTCTCTATGTCGGGCCGAGCGCGGACGTCGCCGCTGTCGATCGGGTCGCCGGCCTGCTCGGCGCCGCTCCAGCGGAGCGGGCCTCGGGCCTGCTCGTGCTGGCCAAGCTCGAGCCGACTCCCGCCGGTTTCCCGCGCCGCCCCGGGGTGGCGAAGAAGCGTCCACTCGCCTAGGACAAGGCGAGCGGCACCGCGGCGATTGAACGCCGCTCCGAGGGCGGAAACGTCCGCGCCGCCGCGTAGGCTCGTCGCATGCCGGCCCGTATCTTCGCGCTTGCAAATCAGAAGGGTGGCGTCGGCAAGACGACGACCGCGGTCAACCTCGCCGCCTGCCTGGCAGAGGCCGGCGAGCGCGCGCTCGTGCTCGATCTGGACCCGCAGGCGAATGCGACCTCTGGCCTCGGCGAGCAGGCGAACGGGAGCTCGAGCATCGACCTGCTCGACGGCGCCCCGCTCGGCGAGCTCGCGCGACCGACGCGGTTTCCCAACCTGGAGCTCGTCCCGGCGAGGCCCGAACTCGCAGGGGTTGCGGTCGAGCTTGCTCGGCGCGAAGACGGCGAGCGCTACCTGGCAGAAGCGCTGGTCGATGCGCGCGAGCGCTACGCCTTCGTCTTCGTCGATTGTCCCCCCTCCTTGGGGCCCCTGACCGTGAATGCGCTCGCCGCGGTCGAGCGCGTGCTGGTGCCGCTTCAGGCCGAGTACTACGCGCTCGAGGGCTTGGCGCAACTCGCCCGCTCGGTCGAGCTCGTCCGCTCGCGCCTCAATCCGACCCTGGCGATCGCGGGGGTGATCCTGACGATGGTCGACCGGCGAACTCGGCTTGCCGCCGACGTCGCCGCCGAGGTGCGGCGCCACTTCGGCGGGCTCGTCTTTGAGGCCAGCATTCCCCGCTCGATCCGGATTGCGGAGGCACCGAGCCACGGCCTGCCGGTCACAGCCTACGACCGCCAGTCCGCTGGCGCCGACGCCTATTGGAAGGTGGCGATGGAGCTTGTCGAGCGAGGCTAGGAACGAGCGTCCGGCGGCCGAACAGTCGCGCCGCGGCTTGGGCCGCGGCCTCGAGGTTTTGATCGGGGGCGCGCAGGAGCCCGAGCTGTCGCACCTTCCCGTCGAGACGATTCACCCGAATCCACGCCAGCCCCGGCGCCGCTTCGACGCGGAGTCGACCTCCGCACTCGCCGAATCGATCAGGGTGCAGGGGATCGTCCAGCCCGTGCTCGTGCGGCCGCGCCGCTCCGGAGGCTACGAGCTGATCGCAGGCGAGCGCCGCTGGCGAGCGGCCAAGCAGGCCGGTGCGCCGACCCTGCCGGCGCTGATCCGCGAGTCCGACGACCGCGAGACGCTGCTGCTTGGACTGGTCGAGAACGTCACGCGCGAGCAGCTCTCACCGGTCGAGGAGGCACGTGCCTTTGCGCTGCTGCTGGACGAGTTCGGCCTCTCGCTGGGCGAGCTTGCGGAGCGGGTTGGGCACTCCAAGCCAGCGGTCTCGAACCGGGTCCGCCTGCTGGAGCTCCCCGAGGATGTGCTCGGACTCCTCGAGCGGGGCGAGCTGACGGAGGGTCATGCGCGCGCGGTGCTGGCCGTGCCCGACAACGAAGGCCGGCGCCGGCTCGCGCGCGAGATCGTGACGAAGGGGCTGAGCGTCCGTGCGGCCGAGCGTGCCGCCCGTTGGGCCGGCGCGAAGACGAAGCCGCGCCGCACCAGGGCCTCCGTCGATCCGGCTCTGGCGGAGCGTCTGCGGGTCGCGTTCGAGCGTGCCACGGGCTTCCGGCCCCGCGTCACGGGCCACCAGGTCGTCTTGACCGTCACCGACGAGCACGAGCTCGCGGAGCTCGCCGAGGCGCTCGAGCGAATCACCTAGGCCGCCGTATCTGGGGACACGGCCGTGCCGTTGAACGATGAGATGCTGGCCACCTGGCTCCACGACCTCGAATCACTCGAGTCGATCTCGCAGGACGATCTGGCCCGAGCCTTGTTCCTGAAGATGGCGTGGCTGACCCAGCAGGATCGACTGCAGCCCTTCTTGTTCGAACTTCAGCACGACGACGATCTCGACGATTCGACGAAGGGGATGCTCACCGAACTCGCGGAGAATCCCTCATTCCTGCTCGTCGTCGAGGACTACGTCCAGAAGACCCAGATCGTCCACTGAAGGTGGCGAAATGGGCGATCGTGGATTCGAACCACGGACCTCCGCCTTATCAGAGCGGCGCTCTAACCGACTGAGCTAATCGCCCGAGCGAGCGGATTGTAACGGCGCGGTACTCGCGCAAGGGATACGGCTGCCGGCCGGCCGAGCCGATGGCGAGCTCGACCTCTCCACCTTCTGCGGCACGTGCATCTCGGCGATCCAGTCCTCTACGCGGGGCGTCTCTACGTCCTGCGCGGCCTGGACCCGATGAGTGTCCCGGACCGGACGGCGATGCTGGAAGACGAAGCCACCGGCGAGCTGATCCGTGCGCCACTCGACGAGGTCGAGCCGGCCGGGGGTGGCCCCGGGTTCGACTCGGAAGGCCTGGGCTAAGATCTGGCCGAGGCCGCAGCGATGCAGGAAATGGTCATCTACGGGGTGAGTTTCGATCTCGTCGGCAAGCAGCCGATCGTTCTGCTCAAGACCGCCGACGGGAACAAGTTCTTGCCGATCTGGATCGGCCATCCCGAAGCGGCGGCGATCCTGATGAAGCTCCAGGGCGCCTCGACGCCGCGGCCGATGACCCATGATCTGGTGACCGACATGCTCGGGCAGCTCGATGCCCAGGTCGTTCGGATCACGGTCACCGAGCTGAAGGAGAACACCTTTTACGCGAGCATCACCGTGCAGCAGAACGGGTCCGAGATCGAGATCGACTCCCGCCCCTCCGACGCGATCGCACTCGCCGTCCGCGCCGAGGCGCCGATCTTCGCCGCCGACGACGTGATCGAGGAATCGGCGATCGAGTTCGAGGGCGAGGAGGTAAACGAAGAGGAGATCGTCTCGGAGTTCAAGCAGTTCCTGGAGAACGTGACGCCCGACGAGTTCGCGGAGGCAGAGGGTGAAGAAGAGGAGTAGGCGCAGGGTCGAGCTCGAGCGGCCGCCGTTCCGGCAGAGCCGCAGCCTGCGCTAACCGCCGCGCTCGACCTCGCGCTTCGTCAGCGCCAGGAGCTCGCCGAAGATTTCCCGCAGCCCCTCCGCCGACAGGGGGCCTCGATTGGCGCGGACCAGGTAGCTCAGCATCCACTCCTCGCGCTCGGGGTCGAGGAAGGACAGCCCGCGCGACTCCTTGTAGCTCTTCAGACGCGCGACCAGCTTGAGGCGCGCGTTGATCGCCTCGACGATCGTCCGGTCGCCGTCGGAGATTTGCTCGCGCAGCTGGCGGATTAGCGGGTCGTCGTTCTGGGCGGGCATCTCGTCTCAGTACGCCGGCCGGCCGCCGGCAGATCTCGCGGTATTGGCGCCGCCGGATCGTAGGCGAGAGAGCCGGCCGGGCTCGAGGCGGCCGGCGGAAGCGGCGAGAGACCGGCGCCGAGCACGGCCGCGTGGAGCCGCCGCGCCGCTCACCGCTGGATCGTCACCGCGATCAGGAGCGCAAGGCCGTTGAACAGCGCGTGCAGGACGATTCCCGGATAGACGCTCCGGGTTCGGCTGCGCAGGTAGGCGAGCCCCGTGCCGAAGACGATCAAGACCGGCAGGGCGTCGATCAAGCCGTGCCAGATCCCGAACGCGAGTCCGATGGCAAGGATGGCGACGGTCTGCCCATAGCGCTCGAGCAGCGTGAAGCCGAGCCCTCGAAACGTCAGCTCCTCGACGATCGGCCCCACGACCGCGAGCGCGAAGACATTGACGCCGAAGGCGGCCGCGTGCGCCGGCTGCCAGCTGGTTGGGGTCAAGCCCTGCTCCCGGCCCGGGTGCAGGAGCGGATCGAGTGTGTAGGAGACGAGCCAGATCACCACGAAGACTCCGAGACCGAGCCGGATCGCCTGCCCGAGCGACCGCGGGGCCTGCAGCGCAAAGGCCTCTCTCTTCGGCAGGCCGCGCGCGATCCAGAGCACCGCCGCGAGGATGACGGCAAACAGTACGAGCTCCGAGACGGCCGTGGAATACGTATAGACGACATTCTTCGCGGGCTTTTGCCCCGCGAGGTTGCCGGCCCAGGCCAGCGCTGAGACGAAGCCGACGAGCAGGGACCAGGCGACGAGCCGGTCTTTCATCGCCGTCGCTCGAGGGCTGTGGGAACGGGTGCCCGCGCGAATTGCATCCCCGCGGCCTTGGCGCCGAGTTCGTTGGCCGCACTAGCGCCGCTTTGGAGCGTCCTGCCCGGGCGAGTCCCGACTCGCTCGAGAGCCGGGTTGAAGATCGCGACGCTCTGCTTCGCGCAACCCGCCGCCGCGGGGGTGACGAGTGTGGGCGCGTCAAGGTCCGCAAGCCGGGGCATCCAGCGAAGATATCGAGGTGGCCGCCCGCCACTTCACGCCCGAGCAGGCCAACGAGCTGCTGCCGAGGGTGCGCCCGCTCGTCGAGGAGCTCGTCTCTCACCGGCGCTCACTCGCGGTCGCAACGGTTCGGCATGCCCGGATCGCGACCAAGATCGCCGGCAACGGCGGCGGCGTTCGGCCCCATGAAGTCGACGCCCTCCAGAGCACGATCGACGCTGAGGCCGCCGGCGTCGTTCGCTGCGTTGAGGAGCTGCAGGCGCTCGGTGTGCTCGTCAAGGATCTCGACCAGGGGCTCGTCGATTTTCCGGCGCGAAGGGGGGAGGACGAGGTGCTCCTGTGCTGGCGCCTCGGCGAGGAGAAGGTCGCCTTCTGGCACGGCCGAGACGACGGCTTCGCAGGACGCCGACCGCTTCCACTCGAATAGACGCCCATGGTGTCCTGGCACCGGCTCGCGATCGTCGGCGCCGTGCTGCTCGTAACGGCGATCATCGCGCGGCTGATCGATCGCCGGATTGGGCGGCGCGAGCTCGCGCCCGGTGCGGCGACTCGCTACCGGGTGCTTCGCCGCACCGTCACGACTACGGTGGTCCTCGTTGGCGTGCTCTCGGCTCTGCTCGTGATTCCGGAGGTGCGCGCCGTTGCGGGCGGGATTCTCGCCTCCTCCGCCGTGCTCGGAATCGTGATCGGTTTCGCCTCCCAGCGCACGATCGGGAACTTCGTCGCCGGCCTGCTGATCGCATTCACGCAGCCGATCCGGCTCGGCGACCGGGTCGAGATCGAGGAGACCGGCGGCATCGTCGAGGAAATCGGGTTGACCTACACGTTCATCCGCACCGACGAGGGCACGAGGCTCGTAATCCCAAACGAAAAGCTGGCCTCGGATACGATCCGCAATTCGACCATCGTCAGCCGCGAGAAGATTGCCGAAATCACGTTGCAGGTGCCACTGGACAAGGATCTTGGAGCCGTGGTCGACCTGCTCCGTGAGCTGACCGCGAGCGAGCGGGAGCCCGAGGTGGCGGTGACGGCGCTCGCTGAGGCCGCAACGATCGCCGTCCGCGTCGCGGCGCCGGACACACGGGCGGCGGAGCGGCTCGAGAGCGAGCTGCGCCTGCGAGTCCAGGAGCGCCTGCGGGCGGCCGGAGTCTTCGCGTGAGCCCGCCGTCCGGCGGCGCGCGCGGGCGCCGCTACGACGAGCTCGAGAACGTGATTCGCCGGGCGCAGAAACGCAGGGCGCGCGTGCAGGCAAAGCGGCGCCGCCACGCGGCTCTCGTGGCGGGTTCCCTTCTTGCCGTCGGGCTCGCGATCCTCGCGGCGGGCCTCGGCGGCGCGGCCGCGTTTCAGGCCAGCTGCAGCCTCTCGTCGCTGCGGCCGGTCTCGATCGGGGCGAACTCGTTCATCTACGCCTCCGACGGTTCGCTCCTCGGCGCGATCCCGGCCGAGAAAAACCGGCAGCCCGTCGACCTGCGTCACATCAGCCCCTGGATGGCGAAGGCCACCGTCGCGATCGAGGATCGCCGCTTCTACCAGCACGGCGGCATCGACTACCAGGGGATCCTGCGCGCGGCGATCAAGGACCTCCGCGCCGGAAAGATCGTCCAGGGCGGCTCGACAATCACGCAGCAGCTCGTCCGCAACCTCTACATCTCTCCCCAGCGGACGTTGGCGCGCAAGCTCAAGGAAGCGTGTCTGGCGATCAAGCTGGCCCGGAGCAAGTCGAAGAACTGGATTCTCGACCAGTACATGAACGCCGTCTACTACGGAAACCACGCCTACGGGATCGAGGCGGCCGCGCAGACGTACTTCTCGCGCCCCGCAGCCACGCTCACGCTCGACCAGTCCGCCTTGCTCGCCGGCTTGCCGCAGGCGCCCTCGATCTACGATCCGATCCACCGACCGCTCGACGCGCTCGACCGCCGAGACGAGGTCCTGCTCGCGCTGCGAACAAACGGAGCGATCACCGCCAGGCAGTACCGCTTAGCGGTTCGCCACCGCAGCCTCGACCTCCTTCCCGGCGCGCTCTACTCGCGGATCCGCGAGCCGTACTTCTTCGGCTACGTGCGCGACCAGCTGATCGCCGAGTACGGGGCCAACACCGTCCGCTCGGGCGGTCTCAAGGTCTACACCACCATCGATCCACGGCTCCAGGAGGAGGCGCGGAAGGCGATCCTCGGCACCCTGTACTCGAAGACCGATCCGGCGGCCGCGATCGTCTCGATCGATCCCGCGACGGGAGCAATCCGCGCGATGACGGCGGTCACGCCGGGCACCCAGGGGAACCAGTTCAACCTCGCCGCCCAGGCCAGGCGCCAGGCGGGCTCGACGTTCAAGGCCTTCGTGCTCGCGGCTGCGGTCGAGGAGGGGATCAACCCCGCGACGACGACCTACGTCTCGGCGCCCTTCCACTACCAGCCCGACCCCTACTCGCCGGCCTGGAACGTCCAGACCTACGATCACACCTACCTCGGTACGACGACGATCGAGAACGCCACCCTCCACTCGGACAACACCGTCTACGCTCAGCTGACGCTCGACGTCGGGCCCCAGAGGGTGGCGGACATGGCCCACAGGCTCGGCGTTCGCTCCTCGCTGACGACGGCGGATGGTGCCTATGTCCCCTCGCTCGGTCTCGGTGCGATCCCTGTCTCGCCGCTCGACATGGCCTCGGCCTACGCAACGCTCGCGGCAGGCGGCATCTACTCGAAACCGATGGCGATCCGCAAGGTGGTATTCGGAGACGGGAAGGTCGATACCCAGGCGGGCTGGGGCCAGCCCCAGCAAACGCGTGTGATCACCGACGGGGTCGCCTACACGGTGGACAAGATCCTGGAGCAGAATATGCTCTCGGGAACCGGCGTCGGCGCCTACTTCGGCCGTCCCTCGGCCGGCAAGACGGGTACGACGGACAGCTACGCCGACGCCTGGTTCTGCGGCTTCACGCCCACTCTCGAGGCGACGGTCTGGATCGGCTACCCGCGCGGCGAGATCCCGATGACCAACGTGCACGGGATCGCGGTCTCGGGGCCGACCTTCCCGGCGACGATTTGGCGCAGCTTCATGGAGAACGCCGTGGGCAACACGCCGCCGGTCGATTTCAAGCTGCCGACGGTCCAGCCGGTCTGGCGTCCGTTCACGCGCGGGCAGTACACGACCGGATCGACGTACTCGCCGAGCCCGCCGAGCTCGTACTACAGGGGCCCGAGCGCGCCGACGAAACCGGCCGCCCCGAGCGCGACCACACCGGCCCACACGACGCCTCCCCCAGCCCCGGCGCCGCCCCCGCCGAAGCCGAACATCCCGCTGCCGACGACACCCACTCCGCCGCCCTCGCCGCCCCCACCGCCTGCCTCGCCGCCGCCTCCGCCGCCTCCTCCGCCCGCCCCCTAGAGGCTTGATGTGGGTTCAGCGTCCGTCATAGGCGGCGAGTGCTCTCGGTGGTCGACCGTTGAGCAGGTTGAGGTAGATCCCGACGGTCAGGGCGAGGAGGCGCTGCGCGATCCGTTGTGCCAGCCCGGCGGGTGTT